>CAVCGV010000007.1:0-41134 GCA_963601815.1 bacterium | reverse complement strand
GATTCTCGTAAAATAGAAATGCCGTATGGGGGTACGGGGATATAGGCAATATTGGGTTCCTAAAAATGTTAACCGAATAAACAATCTTATGCAATGTATGGTGTACTATAGGATTAGGGCAGCTAAATAGTTACCATAAATACAATAGTCCGTTAAATTTTTCTTCAAAGCAAGAGTATCTGATTGCTCACAGAAGAAAACGTTATGGCTTAGACACAATATAACTCCTCATTTACCGCCGTGAATGTGGCGAAAATAATGTGCAAGGAATACAACCTCTCTATCGGGAGACTTAAGGCTCTGATGGTCAATGCATACTATGCGCAAAGAATTATTGACGTGTTCGAGAATAACCCGAACACGCAATTAAATCCTAAGATAGTGAATGAAATATTTGGATTCGCTGCTGACGCAGCATAAAATTTAACGAAGTATTGATAAAAGAAAAAGGTGTGGCAAAAAGCCACACCTTATTTTGTTGTTCTAAAGAGAACGTTAGAATTACCAGAGTTCGAGACGCTCCGACACGGGAATGAACATCTTGTCACCCTCCTTCACGCCGAAAGCCTCGTACCAAGCAGCGATGTGAGGCAAGGCACCGTTTACGCGCCACTCGCCGAGAGCGTGCGGGTCACGTTTCACGCGGTTGCGAATTTCCTTCTCTGTGATGTTCTGTCCCCATACACCTGCGTAGGCTATGAAGAAACGCTGTTCGGGTGTAAAGCCGTCCTTGTTCTTGAGCGGCTTCTTGGCAGTAGCCTTCTCCAGGGCGTTGAATGCAACCATCAGACCACCGTGGTCGGCAAGGTTCTCGCCGAGCGTAAAGCGGCCGTTTGCATTGAGATCGGGCAGCACCTTGATGTTGCTGAAGAAGTCGGCATAGAGGTCAGCACGTTTCTCGAAGCCCTTTGCGTCATTGGGAGTCCACCAGTCCTTCATGTTACCGTCAGCGTCGTACTGGCGTCCCTGGTCGTCGAAACCGTGTGTCATTTCATGGCCGATAACCACACCGATGGCACCATAGTTGAACGCCTCGTCAGCCTTGGGATCGAAGAAGGGGTACTGCAGGATACCGGCAGGGAAACAAATCTCGTTGGTGGTAGGATTGTAGTAGGCGTTGACAGTCTGCGGAGTCATGTGCCACTCGTCGCGGTCTACCGGCTTTCCAGCCTTGTCGTTGATGTGCTTGTCGTGTGCAAACTTGCGGCACGCCATCACGTTCTCATAGAAGCTCTTTGACGGGTCTATCTCCAGACTGCTATAGTCAGTCCACTTGTTGGGGTAACCTATCTTGACATAGAACTTGTCCAGCTTGTTGTGGGCAGCGGCCTTAGTAGTATCGCTCATCCATGTCTGGGCATCGATACGCTCGCCCAGGCTAACCTGCAAGTTGCGAACCAAAGTCTCCATCTGCTTCTTTGACGACTCGGGGAAGTAGCGCTTGCAGTACATTCTGCCCAGCGCCTCTCCCATCTGGCTCTGCACCTGGTTGGTGGCACGTTTCCAGAGAGGATAGTCCTCCTGGCGTCCACTCATGGTCTTGCCGAAGAAGTCGAAGTTGGCCTCGCGTATCTCGTCGGTAAGATAACCGCATGAGCTTGAAATGACGTCCCACTCCATGAGTGCCTTGAGGGTGCTGGCATCCTCAGCAGCGGTAATCTTGTCGAGACCGGCGAGGAAGGAAGGCTGACCCACGATCATCTCCTGCAGATACTCGCTCTTTATACCTTCGGCGTTAGCCATCTGCTCGAGGTTCAGGTTTGGATAGTTCTTCTTGAAGTCGGCAAGCGTCATCTTGTTGTAGTTGGCCTGCGGGTCGCGCAGTTCGGTCATACTCTTGGAGACGAGCGCCAGCATGGTCTCGTGCTGGAACACGGCCTGTGCCTTCTTCTTTGCGTCACGTGCCGAGAAGCCGTAGAGCTGGAACATCTTCTCGATGTACTTCTTGAAGGCTTCACGAATGGCAACAGTAGCCTCATCGTTGTTGACGTAATAGTCTTTCTGGCCGAGGGTCAGTCCACCCTGGTACACATTGAAGATATTCATGGTGACGTTCTTCTCGTCGGCACCGAAGCCTCCGCCGTAGCCTACGCCGTATCCCTGGTCAGCATACTTCAGCTGCAACTGCTTCAAGTCGTCCTTAGTCTTGGCAGCTTCCATCTCGTCGAGGATGGGCTTTACGGGAGCGATGCCAGCCTTGTTGCGGCTCTCCACGTCAAGTGCCTGCTTGTAGAAGTCAGACAGTTTCTGCTCGATAGTACCTTTCTTGTAGGTCTTCTTCTGCAGTTCGGAGAGGATGTCGTTGATACGCTTGTTGTTGTCCTCCTGCAACTGGTCGAAGCTACCGAAACGGCTGTAGGCAGCAGGGAGCGGATGGTTTTTCTGCCATCCGCCAGTGGCAAACTGGTAGAAGTCTTCTGAAGGCTTCACCGTCTTGTCAAGGTTTTCCATGACAAGTCCCGACTTGTTCTGGGCGTCGATACCGAGCGGCATGGCTGCCATCAGCACCATCGGGAGAATCGTTTTAATGTTCATCATACGCATTTATTAATATGTTAATTGTTTTTTTATTCTTTGACACGTTATGCTTAGGACACTTCCTTTTTCGCATCCTCCAGAGCTTCGGAGAGCACGAGCCACTGCTCGCTCTCTTCATCCAGTTTCTTCATGAGCGAGGTGTATTCCGTGACGAGCTGCATGTCGGTGGCGTTTTCGGGTTTCATGAGCAAGGCGTCAATCTCCGCCTTGCGCTTCTCGATGGAGGCGATACGCTGTTCACATTCCTTTACAGCCTTCTCGGCCTTGCGAACCTTCTTCTGCAGTTCCTTCCGTTCGGCGTAGTTCTGCTTGCCTGCCGGTTCGGCAGCAGCGGAGGTAGCGGTCTGTGCAGTAGTGCCATTGGCAAGGCTACCCTGAGCCCTGTTGCTATCGCCTTGCGCCCCGTCTGCGTCCTTCCTTGCAAGAAGAGCCTGTTCCACACTTTCGGCATTGTGGGCACGCAGGTAGTCGTAGATGCCGCCGAGGTGCTCGCGCACACTACCGCCGGCAAACTCAAAGACCTTGTCGACGAGTCCGTCGAGGAACTCGCGGTCGTGGCTCACGATAATCGCCGTACCGTCAAAAGCCTTGATGGCCTCCTTCAGCACGTCCTTCGACTGCATGTCGAGGTGGTTGGTAGGCTCGTCGAGGATGAGGAGGTTGACAGGTTCGAGCAGCAAGCGTATCATGGCCAGTCGGCTGCGCTCGCCTCCGCTGAGCACCTTGACGTATTTTTCGGAAGTCTCGCCTCCGAACATGAAAGCACCCAGGAGGTCGTTGATGCGCAGACGCATCTCGCCGGTAGCCACCCTGTCGATGGTATCGTAGATGGTAATGTTCTCGTCGAGCAGCTGTGCCTGGTTCTGTGCGAAATAGCCTATCTGTACATTGTGTCCTACCTTGAGATTGCCCTCAAAGGGAATCTCGCCCATGATACACTTGACGAGTGTCGACTTACCCTCTCCGTTCTTTCCCACGAACGCCACCTTCTCCCCTCGCCTGATGGTGAGATCGACGTGGCTGAAGACGGTATGCTCGCCGTAGCGTTTGCCTACATCGTCGCAGATGACGGGATAATCGCCGCTGCGCAGACATGGGGGGAACTTGAGGTGCATCTGCTTGTTGTCCACCTCGTCCACCTCTATGGGGACTATCTTCTCCAACTGCTTGATGCGGCTCTGCACCTGCACCGCCTTGGTGGGCTTGTAGCGGAACCGCTCTATGAAGTCCTTGATGTCGGCTATTTCCTTCTGCTGGTTTTCGTAGGCGCGCAACTGCTGTTCGCGCCTTTCCTGTCGCAGCACCACATACTGGTCGTACTTTACGCGGTAGTCTTCCACCCTTCCGCAGGTTATCTCGAGCGTACGGTTGGTTACATTATTGATAAAGGCGCGGTCGTGGCTTACCAGCACCACGGCCTTGGCGCTCTGTGCCAGGAATTGTTCCAGCCACTGTATACTCTCTATGTCGAGGTGGTTGGTAGGCTCGTCGAGGAGCAGCACGTCGGGTTTCTGCAACAGAATCTTGGCGAGCTCGATACGCATGCGCCATCCGCCGGAGAACTCCCTTGTGGGTCTGTCGAAATCGGTACGCAGGAATCCCAGTCCGCACAGCGTTCGCTCTATTTCTGCCTCATAGTTTTCGCCGCCCATCATCATGTAGCGTTCATGTTCCTGGGTAAACTTTTCTACGAGCTGTGCATAGTCATCGCTCTCATAGTCTGTGCGTTCGGCCAGTTGCTGCTGCATATGGTCGAGGCGTTCCTTCATCGTCGTGTTGCTGGCGAATGCCTTGCGCGTCTCTTCCTTCACGGTGGTGTCGTCCTGCAGTTTCATTACCTGCGGGAGGTACCCCACGGTGGTATCGTTGGGAATGGCGACGTTGCCGTCGGTAGGCTTCTGCAGTCCGCAGAGTATCTTCAGCATGGTCGACTTTCCTGCCCCGTTCTTTCCGACGAGGGCTATACGGTCGCGCTCGTTGATGACAAAGCTCACGTCATGAAACAGGGGTTTCACGCCAAACTCGACCTTCAATCTTTCTACCGAAATCATTTTCCGTTATTTCACAAATGCCTGTGCATGTATCTTGATTGCCCGGACGGGCTATCCCTAAAAAGGCAGCCCCCAAGAAATAAGGGGCTGCCTCTGTATGTAGGATATTGTCAATATGCACAATATATATACTTCATCGTTTCTTTCTACAGAATGTGCGCCCCACTTTTGCGGAGTCTCCATTCTGGTTTCATACCTATGGTTACTTGATGATGCCTTCCTCTACGAAAATCTGCTTGAGGATGACAACGGCCTGCTCCACCTGCTCCTTGGTATGGGTAGCCATGAGGGCGAAGCGAACCAGAGTATCCTGCGGTGCGCATGCGGGAGGAATTACGGGGTTGATGAATACGCCGCGGTCGTAAGCCTTCTTTGTAACGAGGAAGGTCTTGTTGGCATCACGCACATAGAGCGGTATGATGGGGCTTTCCGTCTCACCAATCTCGAAGCCTTCCTCGCGGAAACGCTTCAGGGCATAGTTGGTTACGTCCCAGAGATTCTCAAAACGCTCAGGCTCGTTCTGTATGATGTGCAGTGCCTCGAGTGCAGCCGCTGTGGCAGCAGGCGTGTTTGATGCGCTGAAGATGTATGTGCGGCAGCTATGGCGCAGGAAGTTGATGGTATCCTTGTCCGAAGCGATAAAACCGCCGATGGACGCCAGGCTCTTCGAGAAGGTACCCATGATGAGGTCTACCTCGTCTGTCAGGCCGAAATGGTCGCATACGCCGCGTCCCTGCTTTCCGAATACGCCGAGGCCGTGTGCCTCGTCCACCATGATGGAGCAATTGTACTTGTGCTTCAGCTCAACGATGGCAGGCAGGTTGGCCAAGTCACCCTCCATAGAGAACACGCCGTCCACCACGATGAGCTTCACTGCCTCGTGGGGCAGGTTCTTGAGCACGCGCTCCAGGTCTTCCATGTCGTTGTGCTTGTAGTGCAGCTGTGTGGCGAAGGAGAGGCGACGTCCGTCCACGATGGAGGCATGGTCGCGGTCATCGCAGATGATGTAGTCGTTGCGGCCCACTACGCATGCCAGCACACCCTGGTTAACGGAGAAACCTGTAGAGAAGCACAGGGTCTCGTCCTTGTGCATAAACTCGGCCAGTTCCTTTTCCAACTGCACGTGCAGGTCGAGCGTACCATTGAGGAAACGGCTTCCTGCGCATCCCGAGCCGTACTTGTCGAGGGCAGCCTTGGCAGCGTCAATGACACGCTGGTCGTTGGTAAGTCCCTGGTAAGCGTTGGAACCGAACATAAGTATCTTGTGGCCGTCGATGTCTGTCACCTCGGTCATCTGCTTACTTGTGATCTCACGGAAATAAGGATACACGCCGGCATCCATGTATTTCTGCGGTTCACGATAATTCTTGTATCTTTCCTGTAATTGTCCCATTATTAATAGGTATACTTTTTGTTTTCTAATTTTTCAAGGTGCAAAGATACAAAAAAAGAGTAATAAACCACGTTTTTTTTTAAGAAAGTTGAATTTTAGCGTTTTTTTAGTGCCTGGAAATGCCTTTTTATCCTAATTTTATTACTTTTGCAACCACATTTTTCAAGAACCTTATCCATCCAGAACGATAACGATGAAGAAGAAGATAGTTTTCATTATGAACCCTATCTCGGGAACGGCAAGCAAAGCCGCCATCCCGCAGCTGATAGACACCACATTGGACAAGTCGCTCTTCGACTACGAGATCAGGACTACCGAGCATGCCGGCCATGCCTCGGAGATAGCCACCGAGGCTAAGGACAACCATGCGGACATCGTCGTGGCCGTAGGAGGCGACGGTACCGTGAACGAGGTGGCGCGCGCCATCGTCCATTCAGAAACGGCCCTTGGCATCCTGCCGTGCGGTTCGGGCAACGGCCTGGCCCGCCACCTTATGCTACCCATGAACCTGAAGAAGAGCCTCGACATCATCAACCGCTGCGAGATTCACGACCTGGACTATGGCGTGATAAACGGCTACCCGTTCTTCTGTACGTGCGGCATGGGGTTCGACGCCTTCGTCAGCATGAAGTTTGCCGAAAGCGGCAAGCGCGGCCCCATCAGTTATGCGGAGAACGTGTTGCGCGAGGGACTGAAGTACAAGCCCGAGACGTACACGCTGGAGGACGAGACGGGCACCAAGCAGTACAAGGCGTTCCTCATCTCGTGCGCCAATGCCTCGCAGTACGGCAACAATGCCTACATTGCCCCGCAGGCTTCTATGCGCGACGGCCTGATGGACGTCATCATCATGGAACCTTTCGACGTGATAGAGGCTCCACAGGTAAGCTTCGACATGTTCAACAAGACGCTGGACAAACATTCCAAGATCAAGACCTTCCGCTGCAAGAAGCTGCACATCAGCCGCAAGTCGCCGGGTGTAATCCACTACGACGGCGACCCCGTGATGACGGGTGCCGACATCGACGTCCACCTGGAGGAGAAGGGCATCAGGGTGATAGTAAACCCGGATGCCGACAAGAGTACGCGCAAGCCCAACATGGTGCAGTCGGCATTTGCCGAGTTCTTCAACGACATCAACAATATGCGCCACGACATCAGCCGGCGCAGCAGGAGGATAGAGGCGCTGAGCAAGCTGGTGCAAAACAAGCTGAATATATAGCTGTTCTAAATTTTCCGTATAAATTATGGGCCAGGCAGGGGCATTGGGAAATTTTCCTATGCCGAACAGTTTTTCAGTTCACGTCTATACGGTTTACACGGTCTGAAACGCCCCTGCTTGAAGCCCCCTGCATAGACACCCGAAAAACAGAGGTTCGAACCTCGAGGGCTTAAGGTTCGAACCTTTCGTGGTTAAGGTTCGAACCTCGCGAAAAAAAGGGCTGACACATGAAGCAAATTTTGCCATCGTGTGTATTGGTTTTTATGGGCCTGTATTCGGGATGCGTTCGGGATGCGTTCGGGATGCATTCCGGATGCGGAGTCCCACATTCTTGTCCACCTTAGGTGAAATCCCACACAACCGTACAGCCCTCCCCCTTACCTATAGGGAAGCGTTCTACCAAGTATCCCCCACCCCCGAAAACTTCTCTCTCGGCAATGGTTTTATTTTCGGCATTTCGTGGAAAATAATTGTTTTTTTCTTGGCGTATATGGATTGTTTTACTTATTTTTGTACCCACGAAAAGCAAACAGGCTGATTCTGAAAAAACATCAAAGCGCAATCCGCCAGAAGAAGAAGTAAAAGAAGTAAAAGAAGAAGTAGTGTTTAACTCTATGCGTGGATTTTTCGGAACACGCGAATATTCATAAAAAATATCGGAGGGCAACTTATGAAAGCAACATTCACACTGACCCTGGATTTACCGAGTGGAAGCACAGTTCTCCCCTTCAAGGAACAGAGAAACATAAAAGAATTGGGCAAGACCGCCCTCATCTCCCTCAAGATGCAGAAGGAGATGTACACCCCCGGGTACATAGAGGCCGTGCTCCAGATAGAGTCGAACGGCAGCATCAGCTCCATCGATACGCTTGACTTCAAGTCGCTGCTGGGCAGGGCGGTAACGCTCAGCGACGGGGAGAAAGACCTCGCCGTGTACTACGTCATCTTCGACTATGTGCCCGAATACAAGCCGTCGGAGGCGGGCACCTCTCTCTACCTGAAGCTCAACATATACAGCCCCGAGCATGTTTTCTCTTTCCAGAAATACAACAAGTGCTACGTAGCCAAGAAGTTGGGCGCAGACATCCTGAAGAGCGTCGCCGGCCAGTCGGACCTGATAAAGAATACCGACTTCAGCCACTTGCAGCACACACTCATCAAGAACGAGCCTTGCAACAACTGGATGGAGTTTATACAGCCCTACCTCGTGCAATACGAAGAGACACCGCTTGACCTCCTCAAACGGGCAGCCAACCGCTGCGGAGAGTTTCTGTTCTACGAGAACGGCACATGGCAACTGGGCTTCAGCCCCGCGTCGCCCGTCACGGTAAGCAATTTCTCCACACTGTCGTTCAAGAAACCCAAGGACAGGGACGTAGAGAACTTCTTCATGACCAACTACATGAAGACGACCGACGAGCAGGAGCAAGCCGACGAGAAGAAAAACACAAGAGGATACAACGGGCCGAACGAGGAATACCTGGAACGACTGACTAAAGACAAGAGTACCTTCACCGAATCGTTCGGTAAACTGTTTGCCCTCAACGACCCGGGTTCCTACCTGTACAATGCGAGCCAATGGCTGAGGAAAGACAACCTCTACGAGATAGTCTCCACCATAGGTATGGACGTGGCAAAGAACGTCATCAAGACGGGAACTACGCTCAATTCCAAACAGGACGCCTGGAACAAGGTATTCATCACGCCGTACGAAACAAACACCGAGCAGAGCACAACGGACAACGGCGACACGGTGGTTTGTCCGCTCAGCAACTACAACGCCTACAAGTACTTCGGAAAAGACTTTTACGTAACGACGAGGGAGCTGGAGCAGAAGGCCGCGGAACAGGCAATACACATCGACTTTGGCACCTACTACCAGTCTGTGCTGCTGGGCGACATCATCAGCGTGATGGGCAAGGAATACATCGTCGTAAAGACTGCCACCGCCTGCGACCACAAGGTGACAACGGGCGAAGCCGGTACGTACACCACCTTTGAGGTGGACGCCATCCCCGTACTGGACGAAGGCTACTATCCGACCTTGCTGGAGGAAGGCACTACCCCACCCGTCGCCAACCAGGTGGCGTACATCACAGCCAACAACGACCCGTCGGAGCTGGGAAGAATACAGTTCCGCTATCCCTGGCAACCGGCAGAGTCGGGCGTGCCGTCGTCGCCCTGGGTAAGGGTGGCACAGCCTTTCGCCTCGAAGGACGCCGCCATCAGGTTTACGCCGCAAGAAGGCGACGAGATTATGATAGGCTACGAGTTTGGCAACATCGAGCGGCCCTTCATGACGGGGGCGCTGGCTTCGGCCACCAACAAGCTCAAGGCGGGGGAAAACAGGGCTGCCTTCCTCGAAAACTCCGTGGCAAACAGCTATGTAGACAGCGGACTGAACGGTTTCTTCAACAACGACTTCATGATCAAGTCGCCCACGGGACAGTACATCAAGTTCCTGTCGCCCACCAACCAGAGCTTCGCCAACTTCGCCACCAGCTTTTTTCCTGCCGTCAATGCATGGCTGAAATACATCCCTTCGGGAGGCGACTTAATCACCTATGCCTTTGACAGCGGCAAGGAACTGAGCGGCGGCATCAACATCGGCGACGCCTATGGCTTCTTCAACATCAACATGTCGACCGAGAAACGCAAGATATTGATTTCCTCTCCGCTGGGCGACGTGAACATAGACGCCATGACCGGCATTACCATCAGTGCCCCCAACGGCGACGTGAAGATAGAGGGAAGAAACATAGACATCGCGGCGGGCAACAACCTGACGCTCAGGTCGGGCACGAACATACCCAAGATGAGGAAAGCCTTCAGCCAGAATTTCGGATACAACGCCAAGACGGCCGCTGTAGAAGCGCTGAGTAATGAACTGATAAAGATGGCGTCGCTCTTCGACCTCAGGCTGATGAGGTCGGTGGTGGACGCTTTCTTCAAGCCCATTGGAGGAACGACACTCATCAAGTCGAACCGCTTCTTGTGTCTGGAGGCGGGAAAGGGTACGACCAAATTGCCGGACGCTGCGTACAAGACCACCTGCTGTGCCCTGAAGAGGGATGCGGACTACAAGTTCATGGACCTCAAGACAAAGGACATCCTCAAGTCAAGTACCATCCTTACAGAATATATTGCCAACATGTACGAGACCGCACGCAGCAAGGTAGCGGAGGCTAAACTGGAATACGAGTATACGACATTACGAATCGTCCGGCTTTGGAAGAACTTCCACTATGGAAGGAATTTCCAGGAAATAAAGTTTGACAACCAGGAGATAAACGTCGACGAGATATCGCAAAAGATAGATACCGTAGCCGAAATCATAGAAGCGGCATGCGACAACACAAAGGCCGTGGCCGACACGCACAAGAAGTTGGACAAACTGACGGCAACTGACATCCAAGAGAACAATGTGTTCAACACAGACAAGCAGCAAATGCAAACTGCCGCGGAAGAACTCGCAAGGATCGTAAAGGACTACTTGGCACAGATAGGTCAGCTAAACCAGATAAAGCAACGCGTAACTACCGTTGCCGACGCCAATTTCGTCAGCAATTATGCAGAGCTGGATGCGTACAAGGAAGACATTCTACCATTCCTCAACATCGTGATGCAGAATATGTTCCAGAAATTCCCCGACCTGCAGGCTGGAAGAAACCTGGGCAGCCCTGTCCCATTCGAACTGCCTGCCCAGGACAAGAGGGAAATCATATACGCCGTTATACAGGAGCTGAAAGCCAGACAGTACATCGACATAACCATCCCGTCGTGGTACAAAGAAATAACAAGAGACGACATCTCCGTCTGTGAAAACAACGCCAAATGGGAGAAATACCTTGGGTGCGTGCAGCATTACGCCGACACCCAAACGGAAAAGAACCAAGAGTGGAAGTATGTCTTCGGAGGCATGTGGGAACGCTGGGAAGAGAACAGGGTATGGGATGCGGAAATCAAAGGCGAGATCCTTCTTTCCGATTCGTCCGGCAATACCTGCAACATCAATGGCGAATCCATCAACGCAACAGCCGTAAGCAACATCAAGAAGGAACTGGAGGTACTGAGCAAGATATAGGCCTCCACTACCAAGAATCATCAACCATCTAAACATCAAAGCTTATGCCACAGAATAATTATAACAACTGGCTGAGGACTATGAAAGGCTTCCTGGACCATCTGGACAACGACGTAAACGAGATAAGACGTTACAAGGACGAGATACAGAAGATAAAGGAGGAAATGACCGACAGGTACAACGAGGGACAATACATAAGGGACGAACACCGCATCGTTATCTCTGCCCCCGAAATCATCATCGGCAACGTCTTGAAGGACGGCACGCTGATTCCCAACCAGACGTCTAAGGTCGTCATCCGCGCCAACAACATCCAGCAAGAGGGCGTAGGAACAGCCTTGGGGCAAGGCACCATCACCAACAAGGCCACCGAGATAAAGAACGTATGCCTCGACCCCGGTGTCGACGGCAACGAGGAGGTGGTAAGCGATCGTTCCCGCTATACGGTGCAGGCACAAAGCGTAGCCATGCTGAGCGAACAGACGGAGGGTACGTTCGCCGAGATAGCATCCGCCGTCCCCGGCGAGATAAAGCTGCAAGCCGACTCGCATATCTCTGTTGCAGCAATGGCGCCCCTCGAAAGCCGCAGAAATCAGATAGAACACAACATCGAGGTGAAAAATGCCGACAAGCAACGCCTCCAGGCGGAATCCAAGAACAGGATAGCTTCGATAGAGGAACGCATCAGTCAGCTGAACACTCTCTATGCCTTGGCCAACAACCTCGTTGCCCCCGATCCTACACGGGTGCGCACCTCCATCCAAGACTTAGAGACGATGAATAAATTGATTGACAAGGAATGCAACGCCTTGTGCAACGATATCAAGGCGTTCCAGGAAGCCGCATCAAAGCTCGCCGAAGCCAACCGGCAGATTAAGACCCTGAATGCCAAGAAGACTGCCATAGAGAATACTGAGCAGAGTGTGCAGAACAAGCAGACTACGGGTGCCTCCATAGACATTCTGGCGGAGAACACCAAGATTAGCTCCATGGATGCCAACTACAAGATGTGCGAGAGTGAGGGCGCCGGACTGGAGATTGGCGCAAAGAAGGTGGCGATCTGTGCCGCTGCCAACGGGAACGGTATCCTTAAAAACAGCGAGTTCTCTGTCAACACCCATAAGATAGCCCTCTCCACCGCCAACAGCAAGCCCGGCGAGAACCAAGGCGAGATAGACATGCCTGCCGAAGGACAGGTAAACATCACATCGAGAAAAATCACCATGGAGACTGTAGACAAGGTTTCCCGCCCCAGCGAAAAGCCCGGAGGTGGCAACGTGGTGACGGAGAAAGCCCTGACGAACGGTGGAGTCATCAAGATGCGCGCCAAATACGTAAATGTGAAGAGTCAGACTACTGACGGACTGGCTGAAGGCGAGTTTACCGTAAACAGCAAAATTGTCAAGATGTCTGCCACCAACAAGACCGAAGACGGCAAACTTGACTTTGCCCCCAAGAGTTATATCGAGTTGGCATACAACCAAACCAGAATCAGGGCCAAGGAGCACATCATCATGGATTCCGACAAGAGCATACTCGTCCATGCCAACGAAAATGTGGAAATACAGCAGTCCTTCAACAAGGCGGCAATACAGCTCTGCCAGGGCAATGCGTCCCTGAAGGGTGACAACACGAAAATACTGGGCAAGACTACCCTGACGGGCGCTACTACATTCAATACAAACGTAGAGATGAATTCGGCAACGGTAAAAGACCTGAAAGTTACCGACGCCATCAACACGCCCAACTCTTCAGAAGGCACTCTTTCCCCCGTGGCAATAACCTCTGAGGAAGCCATCAATCTTCTCCTGAAGCTGTCGGAGCTGGAACAGAAGACGAACGAGCTCTTGAAGAAATCCGAGGAACAACAAGAGCAGGAAACAACAGAGGAGGAATAAATCATAGGCGAAGCGTCCTCGCTGCACACTCATCCTTATCGTCCGACGCGTCCCCGCGTCAAAGCCATAAAGCCATAAAGGGTGCTGCGGGGACGTTGCACCTACTAAGTAATTGCCAATGCGTCTCCGCGTCAAAACCATAAAGGAACGTCGTTTCTGTAGTCAAGATAGATTGTTTAGTCATTACAACATTGTTTCCGTTAATCGTTTCTCGCGGAACAGGTCAGTCACGTTATTTTCTTTCTCGTTCCTTCTGGAAAGAACGCAGAAACAGCGTTTCCTGCATCTTCCCGTTTGGAGTAATGCAAGAAACGCTGTTTCCGACAAATTCCGGCAAGGAAAGAAACAATCATCATGCCACAAGCCTTTCTCGCAGATTTCCTTGACAATGCTGACACTGTTTCTGGCAGGAATCTGTGGAAAAAAATGACAGATTCCTTAATTCCGCAAGCTAACGCATCAACTTTATTTATCAACATGAAGTTGCTCAGGATTTTGTCATGTCAAAAATTCACTTACCTTAGTGCTGCTAAACAAACAGGTATAAAATTTATACTAGACATGGCAAAAGTACAAATAAATATTGTTACTATACGCAGAAAGCCTGACCTTCGGCAGGTCAGGCTTCTTATGTTTGTTTGGAATAGTGTTTTGTTGTTGGGTTAAGCGTTGGCTTTCTGTGTCTTCTCAGCGTAAACCTCAGGAGAGAGAACAGAAACTGTGCTCTTGTCCTTGCGACCCTTGTGGAAGTACACGATACCATCAGTCAAGGCGTACAAAGTATCGTCCTTGCCCTGTGCTACATTCTCGCCTGGGAAGTGCTTGTTACCACGCTGGCGAACAATGATGTTACCAGCGATGATGCTCTGACCACCCCAAATCTTAACGCCAAGTCTTTGTGCTGCTGATTCGCGGCCGTTCTTGGAACTACCAACACCTTTCTTATGTGCCATTTCTAATTCCTCCTAAATTTAAGCGATTACAGATTTTACTACTACCTCTGTGAACTGTGCACGGTGACCGTTCTTCTTGCGATAGTCCTTGCGGCGCTTCATCTTGAAGACGATGACCTTGTCACCCTTTACGAGTGGGTTCACGATTTCTACTACTACTTTTGCACCTTCTACAGCGGGTGCACCGACAGTGATTGCGCCGTCTTTGTCAACGAGCAACACCTTGTCGAACTCAACAGTCTTGCCGGCCTCTACATCCTTGATGTGGTGTACGAAGAGCTTCTTGCCCTCCTCTGCCTTGAACTGCTGACCGTTAATTTCTACGATTGCGTACATTTATTATTTATATAAACGGTTTTTTACGTAAGGCGTCCTGCTTCGTGCGGGATCTTGTTTGGGCCTTGCCGTAATAAATATTTCTGTAATTACTGTCCTTTCGGACTTTCGGGGTGCAAAATTACAAAATTATTTTCTTTTGCCAAAGAATTCTTTCTATAGAACCCTGTTTTTAGAAAGATTTAACAGAGAAAACTTCATGCAGCACCCCATGTTTTGGAGCAACTTAGTAATGTTCCTCAAAAAAAACAGATAATTACCCAGTTATTTTCTACACATTGCTTAGCATATTATTTCATGCGGGGTTTACCCGATACGCATGCCGCGTGCAACTACAGCTTGCTGTCTTTGAGAAGTTTGGGGCAATGGTCGGTAAAGAAACAGTTCTTGCAGTCGGGCTGCAGACTCTTGCATACGTATCGCCCGTGCAGCAACAGCCAGTGATGGGCATTGGGGATGTCGTCTTCGGGTATGTGGCGCATAAGGAACTCCTCTACCTTGGCTGGCGTATTTGCCGTAGCCGGAACGAGTCCCATGCGGTGGCTCACGCGGTACACATGCGTATCCACCGCCATGGTGGCCTTACCAAACCATACGGCACGGATTACGTTGGCGGTCTTCCGCCCCACCCCAGCGAGCTTTACCAGGTCGGAAGCGTCCTGCGGAACCTCGCCTCCGTACTGTGCGGTGAGCTGGCGCGACATCTCCACCAGGTGCTTGGCCTTGGCATTGGGGTAGCTCACACTGCTTATCAGTTCCAGCACATCTTCCACCTCGGCCTCTGCCATGCTGCGCGCATCGGGATAGCGGGCGAAAAGGGCAGGCGTAACCTGGTTGATTCGTTTGTCCGTACACTGCGCTGAAAGCAGCGTGGCAACCAGCAACTGAAAAGCACTGCCGAAATGCAATTCGGTAGTAACGTGGGGTTGCTCTCGCCTAAAATGCTCCAGTATGTACTGGTATCTTTCTTTGCGTAACATAATCGATGTGTGCGATAAAGAAATTTAGAACAAACAAAAGGATAAGGGACAATACCCTGCCCGTACATGATAAATTGCCGTTCCGCAATTTAGTGAGGTATAGAAATAACTTGAGCAGTTTTTTGGATGCACGCCCTAAACCAACAGTCACCGGCGCGAAGCGGAAAGGTAAAGGGCAACGAGCGCATAGCCCAGGGTGTCGCTTTGCTTGCCCTGGCCTATGCGCTCGTTGGGGCTTCAGCCCGCCATGCTAACCATAGAAGGTGTCAACTTATTTTTTCGCAATTTACTTCTTTGCGGCTGCAGCATTCTCGGTCTTCACCTTACCCTTGTAAGCCTTGTTCAGACCGGCGATCACTTCACGGGTGATGTCGTAGGCCTTGTCGGCATAAAGCAGGTTGTCGCCGCTCTTGGAGAAGATGATGCTGTACTTCTTGTCCTTGTTATAAGCAGCCAGATAGTGGGCAATGCTGTCGTGCAGGGCATTGTTGTACTTTTCCTGCTCGGCAGCGAACTCGTTGCTCAGACGCTGCTGAAGCCCCTGAAGGTCGTTCTGCTGCTTCTGCAAACCAGCCTGTACAGCCTCGGCCTGCTCGCGTGTATAGGCATTCTGCTGTATCTTCTGCTGGAAGTTGGCAGCGGCTGATTGCAACTGCTGTCCCTTCTGGGCAATGGTAGCCTGGATGTTCTGGCCCTTCTTCTCCAGGAGCTGCGAATACTCCTTGGCAAAGGTGTACTGCGTCATGATGGAGTCGACCTCCACGTATGCTATCTTCAACTCGGCCGGAGCCTTGCTCTCAGACTTGTCTTCTACCTGGGGCTGCGACTTGTTGCACGAAGTGAGTGACAAGGCCGCAACTGCTGCCAATGCCACGCCGGAAAGAATGTTCTTCTTCATTGTGTTCCTTATTTTCTAAATATTCATATTATTCTTTATACATGAAATTGCAAGTTATTCCTCAGCATGCGATGCGAACCGGGGAAAGGAAAAATGCTCAATATGCCTTGTTCGCCTTGCGTGCCTCGCGGTCTTGGTCGAGTACGCAGTGGATACCCTGTTTGCGCAGGCCGGCATTGTCGTGTATGTGCTGCGAAGAAAACTCCCCGTTTTTACGGAACAGCAACTTTACAGACAGCAACGCTACAGATATAGCAATTATTAACACGCTCAAAAGTAATAATTTCACCATTTTTCACTAACTTTGCAGTGTCTTTTCGACACAATTCGCTGCAAAGGTAACATTTTTCGGCGAAAGTCCAAAACAAAAGAGTCAAAAGTTAAAAATAAAAATAAAGCAATCATGGAGACAAATCAACTGAAGCCTGCCAGCGTGTTCGGGCAGTTTGCAAAAATCAATCAGATACCCCGCCCCTCAAAACATGAGGAGAAGATGATAGACTACCTCCGCTCTTTCGGCGAAGAGCACCACTTGGAGACACTCGTCGACGAGACGGGCAACGTACTGATTCGCAAACCTGCTACACCGGGTTACGAAGACCGCGAGACGGTAATACTGCAGAGCCACATGGACATGGTGTGCGACAAACTGGTGGATGTGGACATAGACTTTGCCAACGACCCCATTCAGACGTACGTGGAGGGAGACTGGCTGAAGGCAAAGGGTACCACCCTTGGGGCGGATGACGGAATAGGGTGCGCCATCGAACTGGCGCTGCTCGACAGTAACAACATAGAACACGGTCCCATAGAGTGCGTCTTCACACGCGATGAGGAGACGGGACTTACCGGAGCGCATGGTATGAAGGCAGGATTTATGACGGGCAAGATGCTCATCAACCTCGACTCGGAAGACGAAGGTCTTATCTTCGTTTCGTGTGCCGGCGGACAGACCACACACGCCACGTTCTCATTCTCGCGCCAGGAAGCATCGCAGGACCACTTCTTCATGTGCATCTCTCTCAAAGGCCTGAACGGCGGCCACTCGGGTGACGACATCGATAAGAAGCGCGCCAATGCCATTAAGATTCTGGCTCGTTTCATGTACAAGGAGATGAACCTGCCCGGAAGGGAACTGCTGCTTGCAAGCTTTGACAGCGGAAAGATGCACAATGCCATTCCGCGCGACGGAAAGGTGGTGTTTGCCGTGAATGCTGCCGCCAAGGAGCAGGTACGTGCCGACTGGAACGTGTTTGCAGCCGAGGTGGAAGACGAGTTCCACGTAACAGAGCAAGCCATGGTGTTCGGCATGGAGAGTACCGAACGTGTGCCCGTCATGGAGCAGAGTGTGGCCGAACGGCTCATCATGGCGCTGCAGGCCGTGGACAACGGACCGCTGACCAACTGCCAGGACGAGGCAATAGCCTGGATGGTCGAGACGTCAAGCAACGTGGCAAGCATCGCCACCACCGGCGACAAGGTGGAAATTGTGGCTTCGCAGCGTAGCAACGTGATGAGCAACCTTGACAACATGACCAATACAATATGTGCAGCCTTCCGCCTGGCAGGTGCGTCCGTGACCGTGGGCGACAAGTACCCGGCATGGAAGATGAGGGCCGACAGTGCGCTGACAGCCATTACCGTAGAAACATACAGAAAACTGTTCGGGAAGGAGCCACGCGTGTTGGGCATTCATGCCGGACTGGAGTGCGGTCTCTTCTCCGAAAGATACCCCGACCTGGACATGGTGAGCTTCGGTCCTACGCTGCGCGGCGTACACACACCCGACGAGAAACTGCTCATACCTACCGTACAAATGGTATGGGACCATCTGAAAGAAATTCTCCGGAACGTGCCAGCAAAGAAATAGGACGATATAAGGATTTTCAGAACACACCTTAATTTTTAGAAATAAGCGAACCAATGAACGATTTCCTTCCGCAACTCAAGAAGTTACAGCCGCTTGCAACGGCAAAAGGAACCAAGACTGTGGCAGGCAAAGACATCCTCTTCATGCTGAAAAAGGGCGAGGAGGATACCTTTGTCGTACCTGTCGACCAGAAGTTGAAGCCGGTAGAGGCAGATTTCCATTACTACCAGGGCGACACGGCGCAGATGCTAAGAAGCCTCGATGCGGCACGAGAGGACATGAATTTTCAGATTTCATGGGGCGAAACCGACGAGGACGGCCATGTCAGCCTTAACAAGAATCCTCATCTGCTGTACCAGCTTATCAGGTGCAAGAACATTGTGGACGAAAGTGGCAAGCCCGTAAAGGTTTATTCGGACAACACTACGCTCCAGCTCTTCCTGGACAAGGATGGGAGCATGATAAAACCACGACTTGTCGTTACCGCAGAAGAGGACGCTTCCGACGGCGATGAAAGGCTGCCGCAAGACTTGTGCTTCCTGAGTGACAGCTTTGTGCTGTTGCAGGCTGGCAAGGGCGACGCTGCGCCCTCTCCCACCCTCTATCCGGTCATGTCTGTCGGTGACAACTACAGGCAACTGAACTACTTCCTTACTCCCTTCAACGAGGGCATGATGGAGCAGTATCTCTCTGTCTTTTTCTCGTTCGTGGAGAACGTACAGGTAGTGTACGAGGACTATGAGGTGGAGTTCGCCGAAAACGACATCATCCCCACTCCGTCGCTCTCGTTCGAAAAGATTGATGCGGACAAGACGCTCTTCCTACGCCTCATGGAGTCGGTCAAGGGACTGCCCCTCGATTTCGTGCAGCAGTTCGACCTGAGTATGATAGCTTCTCTTTCGCTCGAAAAGAAAATAAAGGTAAGGAGACTCTCCCACCTGTCCATGGCCGACACAGCAGCTTCGCTGAAAAAGGAAATCGTACAGTACGCTCCCAACAAGGCGGCGCAAAAGGATGTCTATGTGGAGGATAACCTCTTCATCATCCCCGAGGAGACAGCTGGTCCGTTCCTGGTGCACGCACTCCCGTCTCTGCTGAAGACCTACCAACTTGTAGGCGCCGAGAAACTGCGTCAGTACAAGGTGAAGCCCATGACTCCGAAGTTGAACATCAACCTCTCTTCGGGCATCGACTTCCTGGAGGGGGATGCCGACATTACCCTCGACAACGAGCGGTTTACGCTGCAGCAAATCCTGTCGCAGTACAACAGCAAGAAGTACATCCAGTTGTCTGACGGCAACCGCGCCATCATCGAAGAGGGATACATGCGGAGGCTGGAACGCATCTTCAAGCAGAAAAAGGGAAAAGACGGCAAGGTGAAAGTATCTTTCTTCGACCTGCCCGAGATAGAAGACCTCATCAACGGACCGCTTGAGGGTGAGGCTTTCAAGCATCACCGCGATGTGTATGAAGGTTTCAACCACTTGGCAGAGGCTAAGCTCAAGACACCTAAGCTGCAGGCCAAACTGCGCCCCTACCAGGCAGAAGGCATCAAGTGGATAAAATACCTGTACGACAACAACCTGGGCGGTTGTCTCGCCGACGACATGGGTCTTGGAAAGACCGTACAGACCATAGGTGTGCTCACCCTGGTGTATCCCAAGGAGAAAAAGCCCACACTCATCGTGATGCCGCGAAGTCTGCTCTTCAACTGGCAGAACGAGCTGAAGAAGTTTGCGCCCCATCTCTCTGTCTATACTTACTATGCTGGCGATCGTGACATGAAGGCGGCCATGAAGCACCAGGTAATTCTCACCACCTATGCAGTCGTGCGCAATGACATCAAGGAGTTCTCGAAGAAACACTTTCATTACGCCATCCTCGACGAAAGCCAGAACATCAAGAACATGACCACGCAGACCACACAGGCCGCACTCATGTTGCGTGCCGACCATCGCTTGGCGCTGAGCGGCACTCCAGTGGAAAACAACCTGACGGAACTTTACTCGCTTTTCAGATTCCTCAACCCCACCATGTTCGGCACGCTCGACGACTTCAATAGCCGTTACGCCTCGCCCATACAGCGCGACAACGATAAGGACACACTCCTCGCCCTGCGCAAGAAGATTTTCCCATTCATGCTGCGCAGGTTGAAGAAAGATGTGCTGAAGGATCTGCCCGACCGCATAGAACAGACGCTCTACGTGGAGATGAACCAGGAACAGCACGACTTCTACGAACGGAGAAGGCAGTATTACTTCAACCAGGTACGGCAGACCATTGCCACCGAAGGCATACAGAAGTCGCAGTTTATCATGTTCCAGGCGCTTAACGAACTGCGCCGCATTGCCTCCATTCCCGAGAGTCTGAGCGACGGGCGCATCACGTCGCCTAAGCTCGACCTGCTTACCGATACCTTACTCGAAGCTGTGGCAAACGGCCATAAGGTGGTGGTGTTCTTCAACTTCATTGCCGGTATCGAACAGCTTAGTGACCGCCTCGACAACAACGGCATCGACTATGCCTGCATGACCGGTTCTACACGCGACAGAAAGAGCATCGTGGAAAGATTCCAGAACGACCCGCAGTGCCGTGTCATGCTCATGACGCTGAAGACTGGCGGCGTAGGTCTGAACCTTACTGCCGCAGACACGGTGTTTATCTTCGAACCCTGGTGGAACAAGGCGGCAGAGGAACAGGCGATCAACCGCCTGCACCGCTTCGGTCAGAAGGCCAAGGTACTCAGTTATTCGCTCATTACGCAACAGACCATCGAGGAGAAAATTCAACTGCTGCAGCAACAGAAGGCAGAACTCTTCGAAGGTCTCATAGGGGCTGACTCGTCATCGTCCAAGCAATTGTCTGAGGAAGACATCAACTTCATTCTCGGATAAAACTGAACGAAAACTCAGCGTCAGCCGTACACCTTATTTATATTAAGGCGGGTTCTAAAAATTACCTTTGAGGATTTTTGCATATTAGCCGAGCAGATTTTACTTGCTTCAGAAGGAGCATAGCGGGCTATGCGACTGATGAAGCAAGGAAAAGATGCCAGATAAAATCAAAAAGACACAAAGAGCAATCCGTCTAAATGAAAAGTTTAACTACGCGTGGATTTTTTAGAACACGCCTAAAGCGAAATCTCAAAAAAAACACGCTTGCAAGACAGCACAAAACATCATGGAGCAAGAACAATCTCTTTGGGACATACAAGACAAACGCCCACAAAAGGAAATATACATGCCTAACAACGAGGAACTGAGTTCGCTCAAAAGAAAGGTTTCTCTATATACGGTAACGGAACTGGAAATGCTATTAACTCCTTATCGCAAATTTGTAAAACAATACCATCTCTATGCCGTCAACACACAGGGAACGAAATACTACATTCCTACCATTGAGAAAATAGCGGAAGGCAAGAACAAACTCAAGAAAGATTTGGTAGAATTCTACGCTATCATGAGAGCTCCGCGCAATCTGAATCTGCTCAACGACATAATGACAAAGAAGCAGATAGAACTCATGCGCTTTGTTCTCCGCCACATTTTCGTTAGCAAGAAGGATGCAAACCGTATCCTGGGGCAGACATGCATGAGGAAGGACAACTATTACTGGGCAGCACGTGAATACCTGACTGACACACTCCGCCCTTTCTTTACTGGAGTTGCAGGAAAGGGAAAAAATGAAGACTCAAAATACAGGTACCAAGTAACAGCAACTTATGTCGTCACATATACGGATTGGCAGGTTGACTTGATGAAGCTTTTCTTTCCGGAATTGGACCATGTGGAGCCGTTGGCAGAGTTGCCCAAGGGCGATGCAGATGCTCTCAAGGTGTATTCAGCAGAGCAAACAATCTTTATAAATATACCCATGCTCAAGTCTCTGCACGATACCAATCAGATAGAATTCGGAAAGAGCAAGATAACGGCAACGATACAGAAAAAGATTACCAAAATGTTGCAGCCCGACGAGTTCTTCGCCCCGGGCGACAAGACCACAGACGGCCTTGCAGCCAACTTCTTGGGCAATGCCTTCTGTTTGTACGCCTCGACGCATAAGACGGAAAAGGAAAAGACGGAAGACTTGGTGAAGAACATTCTCCTTGCCAACAACAGGCATGCAGAATTTCTTACACCTTTCTTGCTGCCCCACTTGTCCGGATTCAGGAGAAACCAGTTGGCAGTCTCACAAATCAGCTATCTTTTCAACGATATTCTTTCCGCACTTATCACGCTCGACGGTTGCGGATGGATACACATCGACCAGTTCATTTTCAAGACGGCTACACTCGGTTCCGGTATAAGCCATTTCAAGCTCATGTATGCCGATGATTTCGACAAGCAGACTATCTTCAACAATTTCAACTATGAGGATGTGTTCCTCGACCGCATTGTCAGCGACATTACCTGGCCCCTCATCAAGGCGTACCTGTTCATGATGGCGACACTCGGACTGGTAGAGGTGGCGTACAGCGAGACAAGCCATCACGCCGACAAGGAGGCAACAAGCTATTTTGATGGGCTTAAGTATGTACAGCTCACCGACTTGGGAAGGTACGCCCTGGGGCGCACCCAAAACTACAAGCGCAAGGAGTTACCCAAGAAGGCTCTTTTCGAATTGGCTGAAGACTCACTTCTCATCCGGTCGCTCAGCGACAATAATCCGTACGAAGCTGTTCTCGAAGGGATGGCCGAACGCATCTCGAAGAACATGTACAAGGTTACGAACGAGTCGTTCCTGCGTCAATGCAACGAAAAGAAAGACATCGAAAACAATGTTTCTCTCTTCAAGGAGTATGTCTGCAAGGAGTTGCCGCCCGTGTGGGAATCTTTCTTCAGTCAACTGCTCCAGAGGGGCAAATTGATTACCAAGCCAAAAACGAAATACCAACTGCTGCAACTCCCCGCAGCAGACAAAGAGCTGCAGCGCATCGTGTTGGGCGACCCTACGCTGAAAAAATACACGTTGAAGGCTGAGAACTACCTCGTCCTGGTAGAGCAGGATAACTACAAAAAGGTGTGCGAGGCCCTGAAGAAATATGGTTACTTGCTATAAACTCCGTTAATATTGTTAAAAACATGACGCACATTTTGTGCTACGGGGAAAAAGCACTATCTTTGCAAGGTATTATATAACTGAAACAAACGATTTCTCATGAAAAAAATACTCATTCCCATACTTATGCTGCTACCTCTGGCAACGCTGCACGCCCAGAGTGTGCTCACACCCCAACAGCAACTGGAAGAAGCCCAGAAAAAACTGGAGGAGGCAAAGAAGGCTGTAGAACAAGCCAAGCAGGCAAAGTTGCAGGCCGAAAAGGAAGCCGAAGAAGCCCAGAAGGCACAAGAGGCGACACGCAAGGCTGAAGCTGAGAAAATACAGCAGCAGATAAAGGCTGCAGAAGCCGAGGCTGAAAAACTCAGAAACGAAGCTGAAAAGATTAAGGCGGAGACATCATCTAAGAATGCCGCTGCCGCAAAGGCTGCCGAGGCTGCGCAGAAAACCGGGAACGAAACCGAAACCAAGACAAGCGGATGGGTAATACCGACCGCTCCGGCAGTCACTGAGAAAAAGAAGGAAAAGGTCGAAAGTGTCCCCACGACCAGCAATGGCGTAAAACTGAAAGAAGACCCCAAATACCTTGAAGGAGCCGTCACGACCAACGAGAACGGCAAGGTGGAGTTTGAAGAAAACATTCCGGCTCCCGGCAAGAGTGCAGCGCAGTTGTACGACATCGTGTACGAATACATGGCACAACTGGTGCAGGACAAAAACCGCATCGAAAGCCGCATTGCGCTTGTCAACAAGGACGAACACGTCATCGCTAACGCCATGGACGAATGGCTCGTTTTCAGCAGTTCGTTCATCTCGCTCGACCGTACCGAGGCTAAGTATAACCTCATTGCCCAAATATCGGACGGCAACGTAAAACTTACCATCAACCACATCAACTACACTTACGAGGAAGGAAGGTCTACCGGCTTCAAGTCTCCTGCCGAGGATGTCATTACCGACAAAGTGGCTCTTACCAAAAAGAAGAATGATTTGGCTCGCATCTTCGGCAAATTCCGCAAAAAGACGATAGACCGTAAAGACCAAATATTCAACGGACTAAGAAATTTGGTAAAATAACACATTCAAGGCAAAAATAGCCTTACATTAACAGCCATACTGACTTCACCCCAAACACACCAGAAAGAATGACAACAGAAAACATAACAGACAAGACCGGCTCTTTCGAGCATGCGGCCTCGGGCAGTCAGACGCCAACAGAAAGCGCAGCAGGCACAGAGAAGACAACCGGAGAAAATGGGCAAGAAGGATCTTACGCAGTACGCCCCCACCACCACTTCCGCCGCATGGACTATAGTGACCGGCAAAACATCCGGGTAAGGAACAGGCTGAACATTGCCTTCATTTTGTTGGCGGTTGTGGGACTGGTTTTGTGGTACACCTTAGACGACCGCACACCCGCCACCATTGTGCTCCTCGTAGGTGTGGTGCTGAAAATTGCCGAAGTATGTATTCGACTATTCCGTAAGTAATGAAAAATAATACAAAATTCTACGCTATACTCATGTTTTGTGCTGTAACCATGCCGGTTGCGGCACAAAGTGATTTTAACAACAACCAGGACGAGATGTTCGCACCCGTCGACAACAACAACCGCATCAAGCCCGACAGTCTCGGGTCGGACAAAGAAATTCCGCGCGGCCTGAAAGTGTGGACGGTGGACGAGCGTTTCGGTGACAGGCAGGTCGCAGAGGTGGACACCATGCAGCACATGTACATGAATACCACCTTTACCGAAGGCCTCAGAGGCGAATACAACACGCTCGGCAATCTTGGCTCGCCCCGTCTCAACCGCATCTTCATCGACCGGCCGCTACAGCAGGGGCAGTTCATCTTTGCGCAGCCTTACGACTTTGTGCTTACCGACGTGGGCAACTTCCACTTCACCAATACCTATTCGCCCATCACGAACGTTACGCTCAACAGTTGCGGCAATCGCACCAACGGCGAGGACGACTTCAAGGCGCTATTTGCAGTCAACGCAGGCAAGCGCATTGGCGTAGGATTCCGCTTCGACTACAAGTATGGGCGCGGATACTACGATGCGCAGAGTACTTCGCACTTCAAGTACACCATGTGGGGTTCTTATCTCGGAGAAAAATATCAGGCTCACCTCCTCTTCTATACTCTCCACCAGAAGGTAACGGAGAACGGCGGAATAACCAACGACGACTACATCAAGCATCCGGAGCACTTCAATGACAGCTACGCTTCGAACGAGATTCCTGTTGTCTTGCCGCAAAACTGGAACCGCAACAACAGTCAGCACATCTTCTTCAACCATAGGTACAGTCTCGGTTTCAGTCATAAGGTGCCCATGACCCAGGAGGAGATTAAGGCGAAGAAGTTTGCCATGGAGTCGAAAAAGGAAAACGACGCATTGGAGGCAAAAGAGAAAGCCCGAAAGAAGGCCAAGGCTGAAGGTGCCACTTTTGACGAGAAGGCATTTGATGCGCCCAAGTATGCAGGACGTCCGTCCGATGCAAAGATTGCCGGAAAGGAGCCTGCTGCCGATAAACTGCAGGATAAAGAGCAGCAACGTATCAGCGTAGCTGGTAAAGCCGCTGCCGACAGTATTCTCGCACAGGAGACCAAAGCCGCTGCCGACACAGCATGGCTCAAGGACGAGTATGTGCCTGTAACGAGCTTTATACACACCCTGAAGTTCGACAACTATACACGCTCTTATCTCGCCTATCAGACACCCACCGATTACTACCTCAACCAGTACTATAACGTGGGGGAATATACGGGCGATTCTATCTACGACGAAACCAAGCATTGGGAACTGAAGAACACCCTGGCACTCGCTACGCTCGAGGGCTTCAGCAAGTGGGCAAAGGCTGGTGTCAAACTGTTTGCCAGTTACGACATCCGCCATTTCGAACTGCCCGACGGACAGGCTGGAATAACCAAGTACAACGAGCATTGTGTAAGCGTGGGCGGACAGTTGAGCAAGAGACAGGGCAAACTGCTGCACTACAACGCAGTGGCTGAGATTGGCATTACTGGCGAAGATGCCGGAACTTTGGCTGTAGACGGCAGTGTAGACCTCAACATCCCGTTCCTCGGAGATACGCTCTCCATCATCGGTGACGGATTCTTCCACCGCCAGACACCCTCGTTCTATTTCCGCACTTACCATGCACGTCACTTCTGGTGGGAGCAAAGCCTCGACAAGATTATACACACCCGACTGATGGGAACGCTCCGGTTTGGCAAGACGCACACTACCCTGCGCGTCGCCGTCGACGAGATTAAGAATTATACGTATTTCTCGCAGACGTACAACATCACGACTGTGAACGGCACGACTTCCCGCACCGGCGTTACCGTTACGCCGATGCAGAGCGGAGCACCGGTCAACCTGCTCACAGCACAACTGTTACAGGACGTAAGGTGGGGCATTCTCAACTGGGAGAATGTCTTCACGTTCCAGCACTCCAGCGACATGGCTGTGATTCCCGTTCCCACACTCAACGTGTACACCAACCTCTACATCAAGTTCCCGGTAGTAAAGGTGCTCAATATCGAACTGGGAGCGGACATGAGGTACTTTACCAGTTACGAGGCTCCCGACTATTCGCCTGCACTCGGCAGCTTTACCGTGCAGGGCAATGGCGACAATAATGTCAAGGTGGGTAACTACCCCTTTGTCAATGTCTACGCCAATGTTCACATCAAGCATGCGCGCTTCTTTGTCATGATGAGCCACCTCAATAGCGGTTCGGGCGACAAGAACTATTTCCTTACGCCCCACTACCCCACCAACGGCAGTGTCTTCCGCTTCGGTGTGAGCTGGAATTTCTTCAACTAAGAATACTGATACATGGATAACAATACGAACCGGACAAACAGCGTCAGAACCAATTCGTCCAAGGCCTGGTTACTGGCTACGCGCCCCAAGACGCTGAGTGCTGCTGCCGTACCCGTCATGATAGCTGTTGCCATGGCTGTGAAGGACGGAGAGAGCATCTGCCATGGCTCGGTCAGTTGGGTGGCAGCAGGCCTCTGTCTGCTCTTCGCATGGATTATGCAGATAGACAGCAATCTGGTAAACGACTATTTCGACTTCAAGCACGGCAACGACGGCGAGAAAAGACTCGGTCCTAAAAGGGCTTGCACCGAGGGATGGGTCACGCCTGCAGCCATGAAACGCGCCATTGCCCTTACTACATTGACAGGATGCGCTGTAGGTTTGCCGCTTGTCTGGTTTGGTGGTGTGGAAATGGTTCTCGTGGGAATCTGTTGCGTATTGTTTTGTTTCCTCTACACTACGTGCCTCAGTTACCACGGCATGGGCGACCTGCTGGTGCTTCTCTTCTTTGGCATCGTGCCCGTTTGCTGCACTTATTATGTCGTTCTGGCTCCCGGGCTTCAGTGCGTAACGCCACAGGTGGTTGCGTTGTCGGTGGCTTGCGGCTTGGCAGTAGACACGCTGCTCGTCGTCAACAACTACCGTGACCGTGAGGGTGACCGCATCGACGGCAAGATGACGCTGGTAGTGCGAATAGGCCAACGAAACGCCGAATACCTTTATTGTGCCTTGGGCAATATTGCGATGATCGTTGTCGTGGCTATTGTGGTGACAGACAGCATGGCGGGAAGGGGCAACTGCATTTTCCTTCCCTTGGCGCTTGTCTACTTCGTCCTGCATAATCATACTTACGTCAGGATGAAGAAAATAGGAGAAGGAAGAGAACTCAACCGCATATTGGGAATGACGGCACGCAACATCTTCGTCTTCGGACTTGTCACGACTGCCATTTTGTGTAGCCTTTGGATAGTGGTCTGAACGCCCAAGACAAGAGGATGTTTAACTATGCGGAAAATTACAGAATACGCATTAAAAGAATCAAAGAGTATGGAAAACAATGTCAACCTTGACCTCATGGAATTTGTGGAACAGCAAATACTGCCCCGCTATAATGCTTTCGGAAAAAGCCATGGATTGCGCCATGTGTTGCGCGTCATCAAAAACTCGCTCCAACTGGCTAAGATTACAGGTGCCGATACCGATATGGTCTATGTCGTGGCAGCCTACCACGACCTCGGGATGGCAGGCCCCAGAGCCATACACCACCTTACAGGAGGGAAGATTCTGATGGCAGATTCACGTCTGAAACGATGGTTCAGTACTGAACAAATCAAGATTATGAAAGAAGCTGTGGAAGACCACCGTGCTTCCTCAAGCCGACAACCGCGCAGCATCTATGGCAAGATTGTTGCCGAGGCCGACCGTGACATCGATACCGAGGAAATCTTCACCAGGGCAATACAGTTTGGATTGGAAAACAACCCGCAGCAAAACAAGGACGAGCAGTGGCAACGTTTTTTCCAACACATGAACGAGAAATACTCCACTTGTGGCTACATCAAACTCTGGATTCCGAATTCGCCCAACGAGAAGAATCTCAAACTGCTGAGAGACATCATTGCCAACAAACCTCTTCTTCGCCAATACTTCGAACGTATCTATAATGCCTTAACAAAAGCTACAGACTGCTGACCTCCTCCTTTTCCTTATCCTCGGCTGACATTTTGGCACGATACGCGCTGGGGGTCATGCCTACCATTTGACGGAAGGTTCGGTTGAAATGGGGCACGTCGTTAAACCCGCAACGGTAACAACAGAACGATACACTCTCCGATGTAGACGCAAGCAGGTATTTGGCTATTTCTATACGGTAATTTTGCAAATATTCGCCAATGGTCTTACCCTTGTGCCGTTTGAACATCGAGCAGAGCGAACTGCGGTTCATGCCTATGTGTTTCGCCAAGTGTTCTATACTGAAGTCATGGTTGTAGTTGCAAATGATGTAAACTTCTATTTTCTTTATCTTGTCCTCTACGGAATTGGACGTTTCAAATCGGCCTGCTACCGTAAAGTTCCTATTCTGATGGATAGAGATAAGCAGTTGGAGCAGCGACGAAATTCGCTCCACAGCCGTTTCATGCTCCATCCTGCGCAGGACAACCGCTATTTTTTCACATTCCGACGGATTAAACTTGATGGAGGTATCAAGATTGTCGTACCACGCTGCCAACTGGCTCAATTCGGGTACGGCCTTAGCAAGCCGTCTGGGCAGGTCGGTAGGGAAAGATATTGTTATGTTCTCTATGTTTCCGTTCGCGTCCGTTTTGTCGGGGTCGAAAATCCACTGGTGGGGCATGTCCGGTGCCACCAGCACTATCTCTCCCTCACGGAAAGGCTCTTTTGTGTCGCCAAGAATACGTTGTCCTTCACCTGAGATAATATAAGACATCTCCCACGAGTTCCAGTTGTGAAGCCCTATCTGCTCGTTGGGAGACAATAATACATGGTCGTAGCTTATAGAAGAATGAACTTGTGTCATAGCGAGTGCAAAGATACGACAATTATTTCAGATAAAGCAACAAACCGAAAAGAAAAGGTTTGCTTACCTTTGCATGCAAATTCAGACGTCATGAAAATAAAATACATTCAATAAACCTAAGGATATGAGAATAAACCACATCGGAATCAACTGCCAAGACATTGAGCAGACAAAGAATTTTTTCATAAAGTATTTCAATGCCCAAGAAGGCGCCGAGTACCGCAATCCAAGGACAGGATTGCACAGTTGGATGCTACTCTTCCCGGCAGGCAGTACAAGGCTTGAACTGCTGTCATGGCCTGACACCAAGTCTGCTGCTCACCAAAAGCACTTACAGGGACTGACACACCTCAGTATGAGTGTAGGAAGCCAAGACCTTGTAAACAGCCTGACCCAACAGTTGGAGTCTGAAGGCTACCAACGCCTGAGTGGTCCCCGCACCACAGGAGACGGCTATTACGAGAGTTGCATCCTCGGACCGGAGAATCTGGAAATAGAAATTACCATATAGACATCTTTCTAGCAAGTCTAAAGCAGAACTTCTTTTCCTAATCATTTATGCTGCAAATGATTACTTTCTAAAGATTAACTAATTATCAACTTAAAACCATACACCTATAAATGAACAATAACGTATATCTTGCCTCAAAACCGCGCTATGAGATTCTGGACGGACTGCGTGGTGTAGCTGCCATGCTCGTCGTGGCCTACCATTTGTTGGAAACCTATTTTCATAGTTTCCCCAACCAGCCCATCAATCACGGTTACCTCGCCGTAGACTTCTTCTTCGTGCTCTCGGGTTTTGTTATAGGCTATGCTTACGATGACCGTTGGGATCGCATGAGCACCTGGAACTTTTGCAAGCGCCGACTCGTCCGACTCCACCCGATGGTAATTTTCGGAACGCTGTTAGGAGCCATCCTCTTCTATTTCGGCGACTGCCCCTCCTTCCCTCTCCTCAAAGACGCCTCGTGGTGGCAGGTAGTTCTTGTTACGCTCTGGTGCTTCACGATGATTCCTGTGCCCACGTCTATGGACATACGCGGATGGGCAGAGACTAACCCGCTCGATGGTGCCGCATGGTCGCTACAATGGGAATACATTGCCAACATTCTCTATGCCCTGTTCATCCGTCGATTCTCCAAGTTGGCATTAGCGGTATGCGTGGCGGTATTTGCCGTATTTACCATCATTCTCTGCCTCGACATTGACGTAACTGGCTTTCTCCAGGCACGGGGCTACATGTCTTACACCGTTGTAGGCGGTTGGAGCCTCTCGCCCGACCAGTTGCAGATAGGCCTTACCCGTCTGCTCTATCCTTTCTTCTGTGGTCTGCTCATCTCCCGCACGGGCAAACTGATTAAAGTGAAGGGTGGTTTCTGGTGGTGTTCTCTGCTCATCGTCGTATTGCTCGCCATGCCCTGGATGGGCTTGGATACGATGGGACCCGGGCGCTGGACCAACGGTCTCTACGAAGCACTCTGCATCCTTGTCTTCTTTCCGCTCATCGTAACTATCGGTGCGGGCAGTTCGGTAAAGGGCGGCAAGACGGAAGCTATCAACAAGTTCCTCGGCGACATCTCCTACCCGCTCTACATCACCCACTTCCCCCTTATCTATCTGCAGATGTCGTGGGCTGCCAGCCACCCGAACGCTCCGCTTTCTACCCACGTTGCCGTGGACATAAGCATCTTTGTTCTCGCCATAGCCGTAGCTTACGCTTCCTTCAAGCTCTACGATGTGCCCGTGCGCAACTGGCTGAGAAAGAAACTCTTCAAGCCTACGGTATAATATGTTTACAGGGGTGCGCATTATGTTAATATTTAGCACACGGAATGTTGCCAAGACGGAGAAAATATTCGGAAAAACTTGGTGCTCTCTGCCAATATATGTACATTTGTGTCACCGAAATCAATAACTAAAGGACAAAATCTTTACAACAACAAACAATCATAAACACATGAAAAGAAACATTTTACTTGTTGCCCTCGCACTCGTAGGAATGAGTACCATGGCACAGCGTGTACGCCCCGCCATCCCGCGCGACGAGAAGATCGAGGCTAACATCGAGAAGACGCTCAAGAAGATGACGCTCGACGAGAAAATCGGACAGATGCTGGAGCTGAACCTCGACGTAATGGGAAAAGTGCAGGTCAAGAATGGAAAACTGGACCGCAGCAAGGTAGTACAAGCCGTTCGCGAGTTGGGACAACCAGCTGAGAAAGCAAAAGAACTGCTGAAGCTCTCAGACAAAAAGATTATTGAGAAGCTTGCCCCTTACAACCTCGACATCTACGAAGGAACCCCCGCAAGCGAATGGGTGCTCAACGAGACGATGCTCGACACGTGCATCTCTAAGTATAAGGTAGGCTCCATCCTCAACGCACCCGGTACACGGGCACACTCCGTTGCCCAGTGGCAGGAGTGGATTAGGCTTATCCAGAAGAAGTCGATGAAGGAAATGAACATCCCCACCATCTATGGTCTCGACAACAACCACGGTGTGACTTATGTGCAGGGCGGAACCTTCTTCCCCCAGCCTATCAACCTCGGTGCATCCTTCAATCCGCAACTGACAAAGACCATGGCAGAGGTTTGCGCCTACGAGAGCCGTGCCGCCAACTGCCCCTGGGTCTATAACCCCGTGCTCGACCTGGGCCGCGATCCACGCTGGAGCCGCATCTGGGAGAGCTTCGGCGAGGATGCACTGGTTAACGCACGCATGGCGGAGGCTGAGGTGAAAGGATACCAGGGCGATGACCCCAACCACCTGGGCAAGTACAACGTGGCAACAAGCGTGAAGCATTATCTTGCCTATGGTGCTCCCTGGAGCGGCAAGGACCGCACACCAGCTTACCTCTCGCCCGCTATGCTCCGCGAGAAATACTACGAGCCTTTCAAGGCTGCAGTCCTGGCTGGTTGCCTCACCATCATGGCAAACTCTGCCAGCATCAACGGGGTGCCCGTGCACGCCAGCTACGAATACCTTACCAAGTGGCTCAAGCAAGACCTCAACTGGGACGGAATGATCGTAACCGACTGGGCGGACATCAACAACCTCTACACCCGTGAGAAGGTGGCCAAGGACAAGAAGGACGCCATCCGTCTCGCCATCAATGCCGGCGTGGACATGTCGATGGACCCCTACAGCGTGGAGTTCTGTCCGCTGCTGAAGGAACTGGTACAGGAGGGCAAGGTGTCGATGGAACGCATCGATGATGCCGTACGCCGCATCCTCCGTGTGAAATACCGCCTCGGCCTGTTCGAGCAGCCTAACACGGGCGGAAAGGGATATGAGAAATACGGCAGCGACGAGTTTGCCGAGAAGGCGCTCCGTGCAGCCGAAGAGAGTGAGGTGCTACTGAAGAACGACGGCATCCTGCCGCTCGCCAAGGGCAAGAAGATTCTCCTTACAGGCCCCAACGCCAACCAGATGCGCTGTCTCGACGGCGGCTGGAGCTACACCTGGCAGGGTTCGAAGGCTGAAGAGCTCGCCACCAAGTACAACACCATCTACGAGGCACTCTGCAACAAGTACGGCAAGGAGAACATTACCCTCGAGCAGGGCGTAACCTACAACGAGGACGGTGCCTACTACGAGGAGAACGCACCCGAGATCGACAAAGCCGTCAAAGCTGCCGCCAATGCCGATGTCATTGTGGCTTGCGTGGGTGAGAACAGCTACTGCGAGACTCCCGGTAACCTCACAGACCTCTGGCTCTCCGAGAACCAGCGCAACCTGGTGAAGGCGCTCGCCAAGACGGGCAAGCCGGTCATCCTTATCCTGAACGAAGGCCGTCCGCGTCTCGTTGCCGATATCGAGCCGCTTGCCAATGCTGTGGTGGACGTTCTGCTGCCAGGCAACTATGGTGCCGACGCGCTCGCCAACCTTCTCGCCGGTGACGTCAACTTCTCTGCCAAAATGCCTTACACCTATCCTAAGGAGATCAACTCGCTCCACACCTACGACTACAAGGTGTCCGAGGAAGTGGCTACGATGGAAGGTGCCTACAACTACGATGCGAAGGTTTCGCTGCAGTGGCCTTTCGGTTATGGTCTGAGCTACACTACCTATGAGTACAGCAACATGAAGGTGAACCTGTCTAAGTTCACTGCCGACGACCAGCTCACGGTAACCGTCGACGTGAAGAATACCGGCAAGAAAGCAGGCAAGGAAGTGGTACTGCTCTATTCCAGCGACCTCGTAGCCACTATGGTGCCCGACAACAAGCGTCTGCGCGACTTCACGAAGATTGACTTGCAGCCCGGCGAGACCAAGACCGTAACCTTCACCATCCCTGCCAAGAGTCTCGCCTACGTGGGTGCTGACGGCAAGTGGATTCTCGAAGAGGGCGACTTCACCCTGAAGGTGGGCAACCTGTCGCAGCCTCTCGAATGTACGAAGACCAAGGTGTGGGACACTCCCAACATTTAATACACCACTACAACATAGAGCCTGCTTTCCACCGAGAGTAGGCTCTATGTCATGTTTTGCAACGATTTTTCCAGTACGCCCTGAACCGACAGGCGTAACACATCCCACACATTCCAAAACAACGTAAGTTGCTATTGGAAAACTACTAACCCCAAAATTACTGACAAGAAATGAAGAAATGGATTTTTTCAGCCGCCCTGGCTCTGTCGATGGCTACAGCCGCGCAGGCACAACTCCTCTCCACCACCGTGGCACAGGGCAAGATAGAGGGCGTGGAGCACCAAGGCCACGCCTTGTATAAGAACATTCCCTACGCCGAGGCTCCCGTAGGCAACCTCCGTTGGAAGGCTCCCGCACCCAAGAAGGCATGGACGGGAGTATACAAGGCGGACAAGTGGGGCAACCGCCCACCGCAGCCTACCGACCCCAACCAGAACGGCAACGAGATTCCGATGAGCGAAGACTGCCTGTACCTGAGCGTGGAGACGCCGGCAAAGAGCACGACAGAGCGTCTGCCAGTATTTGTGATGATTCACGGTGGAGCATTCCTCACAGGCTCGTACAGCGGCACGCAGGAGAGTTTTGTACGCGAGGGCATCATCTACGTCAGCGTAGAGTACCGCCTGGGCGCATTGGGATTTATGAGCCACCCCGAACTCAGCAAGGAGGCGGGCGGCCTCTCAGGCAACTACGGCATCCTCGACCAGATAGAGGCATTGCGCTGGATTCATGAAAACATAGCAGCCTTTGGCGGCGACCCCGACAAGGTTACCATTGCCGGAGAGTCGGCAGGCGGAATCTCGGTCAGCATCCTCTGCGCCTCGCCCTTGGCAAAAGGACTGTTTCGTGGCGCCATCTGCGAGAGCGGCAGCTCGTTCTGGCCCGTCAGCGACCAGCGCGGCGGCAACACCGCCATGTGTACGATGCGCTCGGCAGAGAAGACTGGCATTGACTTCCAGAAAAGCCTCGGCAAGAAGAACCTGAAGCAGTTGCGCAAAGTACCTTTCAAGACCCTCGTCGACAGCACTCGCATGGAGTCGTTCTGGCCCGTTGTCGACGGCTACGCCATTACCGACGACCAGTACAAGCTCTACGAGGCTGGGAAGTACAACGACGTGAACGTGCTCATCGGCACCAACTCCGACGAAGGTTCCATGTTCTCCTTCCCCATGCCCGTCGAAGCCTACCAGCAGCGCATCCGTGCCACCTATGGCGACTGGGCTGACCGACTGCTGAAGGTCTACCCCGCTACCAACGAGCAGGAAGTATATTTCGCACAGAGCGACATCTTCCGCGACGGCTCCTTTGCCTGGGGCACCTATGCCTGGGCGAACCTGCAGACGAAGAACGGCAAGGGAAAGGTTTACATGTACTACTTCGACCAGGATTCCGAGAACACGATACTGAAAAGCCGCAAGGGCGGAGCCAGCCACGTGGCTGAGATGCCGTTCATCTACGGCTACACCTACAATGGCGGACGCATGACAGACACGGAGCGCCACATGCAGCAAATCATGTCACGCTATTGGATCAACTTCACCAAGACCGGCAACCCCAACGGCGACACCCTCCCCTTCTGGACAGCCTACGAGCAGGGAAAGCCCACAGTGATGGTGATGCGAGAAGGTTTCCATCTCGACCGTGTGCCCAACCAGCGCCAGCTCGACTTCTTCGAGGCTTTCTTCAAGAACAGAAGGAAGTAAGATAAAACGGCACAGAGACGTGGTCGGTGGGGAACGGCGGCGATGCCCGACTGCTCACAGGCAAGTGCTATCCCTCTTGGGACAAGTGGCCTCGCCAGGCATCTTACTTCAACCAGCGTTATTTCTGGGTCAACTCCGAGTTCACGCCCCGCGAGACCATGCGCGGCAAGATGGCACTCTACGGCTATCTGTACGGACTGAACAAGAGATAAATTCACGTAATACACAAAAAAAGAGCAAGGGTACTTTCGGCCCTTGCTCTTTTTCTGTATGCGGAGCGAATGTAAGTGGCGCAGAATCCATATATCCGGACCGAACTATGAATGGAAATCTCAAAAAAAACGGATTTCTACCATAAAACAATCACGATGATGGCAGGAAACAACCGACATACCGTCCAATCCATTCCGTTTGGCTTAGATAACCGTGTCATTAACGCCACGGAGAATGGCGAGAAAGAATTGTTGCACGATGATAGTATATTTCCGCACTGAAAGATGGTAGAAACAGCGTTTCTTGCATCACTCCAAACGGAAAGGTGCCGAAAACGCTGTTTCTGCCATCTTTCCATAACGAGCGAGAGAAGAAACACTGTGTCCGACTGATTCCACGAGAACTCATTTCCCATATATCAAACCATATCTTATACGGGCAACAAACAAATCCCTGCCACAGGAACTCTATTCCTACAGCAGGGATTATTTATAATTTATAATTTGAAATCAGTACTCACCCCAGGCCTTGATGTCGATGTCCTCGAGCTTGGTGGTGCAGAACGCATAGATGAACGCACTCGCCAGACGGCTGTTGGTAATCAATGGCACATTGAGGTCGATGGCGGCACGGCGAATCTTATAACCGTTGCTCAACTCGGAGCTGGTAAGGTTCTTCGGGATGTTCACCACCATGTCTATCTCGTGGTTGTGGAGCATTTCCAATGCCTTGGGCGCCCCACCCTCTGCCTCCTCTGAAGGCCAGAGTACACGGGTATTCTCGACACCGTTCTCGGTCAGGAACTTGCTGGTACCGCCCGTAGCATAGAGCTTGTAGCCGTGCTGCACGAGCATGTGGGCTGCATCGAGCATATCCACCTTCTGCTTGGCGGAACCTGTGGAGAGCAGGATGTTCTTGGCAGGGATGCGCTGACCTACGGAGAGCATACTCTTAAGGAGTGCCTGAGAAGTATCGTCACCCAGACAACCTACCTCACCCGTCGAGCTCATGTCCACACCGAGCACAGGGTCGGCCTTCTGCAGGCGGTTGAAGCTGAACTGGCTGGCCTTGATACCTACATAGTCGAGGTCGAAGAGGTTCTTGGATGGTTTCTCCACCGGCAAACCGAGCATTACACGGGTAGCAAGTTCGATAAGGTTAATCTTCAATACCTTGCTCACGAACGGGAAGGAACGGCTGGCACGCAGGTTACACTCGATGACGAGAATGTCGTTGTCGCGGGCCATGAACTGGATGTTGAACGGGCCGTTGATGTGCAGCTCCTTGGCTATCTGACGACCTACACGCTTCACACGGCGAACGGTCTCTACATAGAGCTTCTGGGGCGGGAACTGGATGGTGGCGTCGCCCGAGTGAACACCAGCAAACTCGATGTGCTCGGAAATGGCGTAGGCTATTACCTCGCCGTTCTTAGCCACGGCATCCATCTCTATCTCCTTGGCGTGCTCGATAAACTTGCTCACCACCACAGGGTGATCCTCGCTCACGTTGGCTGCCAACTGGAGGAATCGCTTCAACTCATCCTCGTTGCTGCATACGTTCATCGCTGCACCTGAGAGTACGTAACTTGGACGAACCAATACAGGGAAGCCCACACGCTCGATAAACTTGTCGATGTCTTCCATAGAGGTCAGTGCGCTCCACTCCGGCTGGTTGATGCCGTTGTTGGTCAACATCTGGGAGAACTTGGCACGGTCCTCGGCATTGTCAATGTCCTTCGCCTTGGTACCGAGGATAGGCACGTTCAGGGCATCGAGGCGCATGGCGAGGTTGTTTGGTATCTGGCCACCGGTGGAAACCACGACACCGTGAGGTTGCTCCAGGTCGATGATGTCCATCACACGCTCGAAGGTCAACTCGTCGAAGTAGAGACGGTCGCACATATCGTAGTCGGTAGATACAGTCTCGGGGTTGTAGTTGATCATCACGGAGCGCCAGCCTTCTTTGCGGATGGTATTGAGTGCCTGCACGCCACACCAGTCGAACTCTACGGATGAACCGATGCGGTAAGCACCCGAACCGAGCACGATGATGGAGCGGTGGTCGTTCTCAAAGGAGATGTCGCTCTTTACACCAGCATAGGTGACATAGAGGTAGTTGGTCTGTGCGGGATATTCGGCTGCCAGGGTATCTATCTGTTTCACTACAGGCAGGATGCCATAGTTCTTGCGCAGACTGCGAATGGTAAGGCCTGCCTTCGCCATGCTGCCCAACTCCTGTTCCAAACCTACGGCACGGGCTATCTGGAAGTCGGTGAAACCATATACCTTGGCGGTGCGGAGAAGTTCCTTGTCCAATGTATTGACATTGCACTTCTTCATCGCCTCGTCGATATCGATGATGTGCTTCAGTTTCTCCAGGAACCACTTGTCTATCTTGGTCAGGTCGTGTATCTGGTCGACGGTGTAGCCCTTGTGCATTGCCTTGGAGATGACGAAGACACGCTTGTCGGTAGGTTCGCGGAGGGCAGCATCGATGTCGTCTATTTCCAGTTCCTTGTTCTCCACGAAGCCGTGCATGCCCTGTCCTATCATACGGAGGCCCTTCTGGATAGCCTCCTCGAAGTTACGGCCAATCGCCATCACCTCGCCGACAGACTTCATGCTGGAGCCCAACTCCTTGTCTACGCCGCGGAACTTGGACAAGTCCCAACGTGGAATCTTACATACCACATAGTCCAATGCCGGCTCGAAGAATGCCGAGGTAGTCTTGGTAACGGAGTTCTTCAACTCGAACAGACCATAGCCCATACCGAGCTTGGCGGCAACGAAAGCCAGAGGATAACCAGTAGCCTTGGAAGCCAAAGCGGAAGAACGGCTCAAGCGGGCGTTCACCTCGATGACACGATAGTCCTCGCTCTTGGGGTCGAAGGCATACTGCACGTTACACTCGCCCACGATACCGATGTGGCGGATAATCTTGATGGCGAGGGCGCGGAGCTTATGATACTCCGAGTTGCTCAGCGTCTGAGAAGGAGCGATGACGATACTCTCACCGGTATGGATGCCCAGCGGGTCGAAGTTCTCCATGTTACATACGGTGATACAGTTGTCGTAGCGGTCACGCACCACCTCGTACTCTATCTCCTTCCAGCCTTTCAAGCTTTTCTCCACCAATACCTGGGGTGAGAATGAGAATGCCTTCTCGGCGAGCTTGTTGAGTTCCTCCTCGTTGTCGGCGAAGCCAGAGCCGAGACCACCCAGGGCGTAAGCGGCACGGATGATGACAGGATAACCCAGTTCTGCGGCAGCCTTGCGTGCCTGCTCGATATTCTCGCAAGCCTCGCTCTTGATGGTCTTCACATCTATCTCGTCGAGTTTCTCCACGAAGAGCTCACGGTCCTCCGTATCCATGATGGCCTGTACGGGAGTACCAAGCACCTTCACGTTATACTTCTCCAGGATACCCTGGCGATAAAGCTCCACGCCACAGTTGAGGGCGGTCTGGCCACCGAAGCTGAGGAGGATGCCGTCTGGCTTCTCCTTCTGGATGACACGCTCCACGAAGTAAGGAGTAACCGGCAGGAAGTAAATCTGGTCGGCAACGCCTTCTGATGTCTGTACGGTAGCGATGTTAGGGTTAATGAGCACGGTCTCGACACCTTCTTCGCGCAACGCCTTCAATGCCTGCGAACCAGAGTAGTCGAACTCGCCAGCCTCACCAATCTTCAAGGCTCCAGAACCCAAGAGGAGCACTTTCTTTATATTTTCGTCTTTCATTGTTTCGTTATTTATTATGTGTAAGGAGTTAAGAAGTTAGGGAGTAGTTATCGCTCCCTACGGTCGCTGAGGGTTTAAGACAAAAGCTTTTATTGATTGAGTTTTCGAATAAGACTTTTACATAAAAAGCATTTGTCTTAACTTCTTTAACTCCTCTAACTCCTTAACTCCTTTAACTCCCAATACAATTAATTCTTCAAACTCTCCACAAACTTGTCGAACATAAACTCTGTGTCCACTGGGCCTGAGCAAGCCTCGGGGTGGAACTGGCTGGAGAACCAAGGATTCTCCTTGTGACGGATACCCTCGTTGGAGCCGTCGTTCATGTTAACGAAAAGCTCTTCCCAATCATTACCAAGCGTATTGGCATCAACGGCATAACCATGGTTCTGTGAAGTAATATAACAGTTGTTGGTTCCTACCATGCGCACGGGCTGATTGTGTGAACGGTGACCGTACTTCAACTTGTAGATGGTGGCACCGGCTGCCTTGGAGAGCAACTGGTTGCCCATACAAATACCGCAGATAGGCTTGCGGCTCTGGCTTATCTGCTTGCGGATGATGTTTACGGCATCCTCGCACATATCCGGGTCGCCAGGACCGTTGGCAAGGAACAGACCGTCGAAGTCCATATCGGTGTAATCGTAGTTCCAAGGCACACGAATCACCTCTACACCTCTATTAATAAGGCAACGTATGATGTTCGCCTTCACACCGCAATCTACGAGAACCACCTTCTTGCCGGCACCCTCGTTGTAGCGGATAATCTCCTTGCAGCTTACCTGGTCTACAAAGTTCACGCCCTCGTAGTTGGCCTCGGGAATGTTGTCCGGCTCGTCGTCGAAGATAATCTTGCCCATCATCACACCATGCTCACGGAGCACCTTAGTCAACTCACGCGTATCGATACCCGTAATGCCTGGCACCTTCTCACGCTTCAACCAGTCGGCGAGGCTCTCCACAGCATTCCAGTGGCAGTACTGCTCGCTGTAATCACTTACGATGATGGCAGAAGCATAGATCTTGTCGCTCTCCATGAAGGTAGGCAGACCGTTGGCCTCGAAGGTGAATGGAGGCACACCATAGTTGCCTACAAGTGGGAAAGTAAGTGTCATCAACTGACCGGCATAGGAGGGGTCAGTCAAGCTCTCTGGATACCCCATCATGGCTGTATTGAACACAACCTCGCCCGCTACAGGAGCATCATATCCGAAAGATTTGCCATGGAACTTGGTTCCATCGCTCAATACTAAGGTTACTTTTTTCATATCTGGCATTGTTCTTTTATTTTTCTTGTTTTTGAGAAGTTGAAGGAGGTTGAGGGGTTAGGAAGGTTAAGGAGTTAAGGAGTTAAGACAATAGCCTTTGTGGCGCCAGCCTCCCTTTTT
>CAVCGV010000006.1:0-42392 GCA_963601815.1 bacterium | reverse complement strand
CATCGGGGGTGAAAAGAAACTTGTCGGAGTCGTCGTAATGTGCCGTTCCGCCCTTAGGGATTATAACTGTGGCAAAGGTAGCTAAATCCTATGATACGAAAATAGCAGTTACGAAATTCGTAACTGCTTTACTGTTTGTGGACCAGCTAGGGCTTGAACCTAGGACCTCCAGATTATGAGTCTGTTGCTCTAACCAACTGAGCTACAAGTCCGGGATTCTCACTGAATCGGCTGCAAAGGTAATGCGTTTTTGCCAAATAACCAAATATTTTCGGAAAAATGTTCCGTTATCGTTCACTTTTCAAGATTTTTAAGGACTGCGCATGTCACTTACTCAGAATTTTGGCGTAACTTTGTCACCCATAATGCACGTGTGCCATAGTTGTGGCAAAGGACATGCATACCCCCGGAAGGGTACCAGGGGAAATAATGGTACCATACCTATTTATAATAATGGAACAAGACAACATCAGATTCGGCCTGACCGACCAGCAGGTGAAAGAGAGTAGGGAACAGTCTGGACGCAATGTCCTTACCCCACCTAAGCGTACATCATTGTGGAAACTCTATCTTGACAAGTACCGCGACCCTATCATTCAGATACTTCTTGTGGCTGCGGTCGTTTCGCTCGTCCTCGCCTTCATAGAGGGTGAGTTTATGGAGACCATAGGCATATTCCTGGCAGTATTCCTTGCCACGACAGTGGGGTTCTACTTCGAGCGCGATGCAGCCAAGAAGTTTGACGTGCTTACCGCCCTCGGTGAGGAACAGCCCGTAAAGGTACGCCGGGCAGGCAAGGTGCTGGAGATACCCCGTCACGACGTGGTAGTGGGTGATGTGGTGCTCATAGAGGTGGGTGACGAAGTGCCTGCCGACGGCCGCTTGCTCGCCACTACGGACCTGCAGATAAACGAGTCGGCGCTTACCGGTGAGCCTATGGCAGAGAAGTCGCTGCACGAGACGGGCGACGGCGCCTATCCTCCCAATGTAGTACTGCGTTCCACGATGGTGATGAACGGTAGGGGAGAGATGGTGGTGACGGCTGTGGGCGACCATACAGAGATAGGCAAGGTGGCACAGAAGAGCACCGAGCAGACCGCCGTGCAGACACCGCTCTATATACAGCTCGACAAGCTGGCAAAGATGATATCCAAGGTGGGAATAGGCGTATCGGTGGCAGCCTTTGTCATCTTCCTGACACACGACATACTGACCAATCCGGTATGGCACGGGCACGACTATTTCCTCATGGCGGAGATCGTGTTGCAGTACTTTATGATGGCCGTAACGCTCATCGTTATGGCCGTGCCCGAGGGACTGCCCATGGCGGTAACCCTCTCCCTGGCACTCAATATGCGCCGCATGCTCAAGTCGAACAACCTTGTGCGCAAGCTTCATGCCTGCGAAACGATGGGTGCCGTCACGGTTATCTGTACCGACAAGACGGGTACGCTGACACAGAACAAGATGCAGGTGGATACGCTGCTCCTCAAGAGCGGTGACGAGCAACTGCTCGAAACAGCCATCGCCCTCAACTCCACCGCCGAACTGGACGAGGGAAAGGCGATAGGCAACCCTACCGAGTCGGCGCTGCTGCTGTGGCTCCAGAAACACGGCAAGGACTATGCCGACCTGCGCCGCCAATTCAAGGTGCTGAAGCAGTTGCCTTTCTCTACCGAGCGCAAGTTTATGGCAACCCTCGCAGAGGTGGACGGCAGTACTTACCTCTTTGTAAAGGGTGCACCAGAGATAGTGATGGGCAAATGCAGTATGGATGACAAGTTTGCACACCAGACACAGAGCGAACTGGAGGCATGGCAGAACAAGGCGATGCGTACGCTTGCCTTCGCCTACAGGAAGGTGGAGCAGGGCGTGACCCTGGAACAGGCATTGGAAGGCGCGCTCGAGCTGCAGGCCATTGCAGCCATTAACGACCCAATACGTGAGGATGTCCCTGCCGCCGTACACGAGTGTAGGCAGGCAGGTATCGAGGTGAAGGTGGTGACGGGCGATACCGCAGCCACTGCCCTCGAGATAGGCAAGCAGATAGGTGTCTTCGAGGATGATCCCGAACACATTGGCGCTGACGGGGAGATGACGTCGCTCGAACAGCAGATGATAACGGGAGAGCAATGGGAGGCGCTCTCCGACGAAGAGGCATACGAACGCGCCAAGGACATCAGGGTGATGAGTCGTGCGCATCCTACAGACAAGCAACGCCTTGTGGACATGTTGCAGAAGAGAGGCGCTGTAGTGGCTGTGACAGGCGACGGTACCAACGATGCACCGGCCTTGCACTATGCCCATGTGGGCTTGTCGCTCGGTTCGGGTACGTCGGTAGCCAAGGAAGCTTCGGACATGACACTGCTCGACGACTCGTTCAAGTCGATAGCCAATGCCGTGATGTGGGGACGCTCCCTCTATCGCAACATACAGCGTTTCCTCTTCTTCCAGCTTGTCGTTAACGTGGCAGCCCTCCTGTTGGTACTTGGCGGTTCGGTACTCGGTACGGAGATGCCGCTTACCGTTACGCAGATACTCTGGATAAACCTTATCATGGATACGTTTGCAGCCCTGGCTCTTGCCTCGCTGCCTCCTTCGCACGAGGTGATGAAGGACAAGCCCAGAAAGGTGTCCGACTTTATCATCACGCCTGCCATGGGTAAGGGTATCCTCTTCTGTGGCATCGTGTTCTTCGTCCTGATGTTTGCTTTCCTCGTCTATTGCGAGCGCAGGGGCAACAAGGGCGGTGTGGATACACACGAACTGACATGGTTCTTTACTACCTTCGTCATGGTGCAGTTCTGGAACCTATTCAATGCCAAGGCGCTGGGCAGTAACCATTCTGCCTTCCGCGGCCTTTTGCGTGACCGTGGTATGCAACTGGTGCTTGTCATCATACTCGTGGGCCAATGGCTCATCGTTACCTTTGGCGGTGAGATGTTCCGCACCGAGCCTCTGTCGGCAAAGGAGTGGCTGCTTATCATAGCTGCCACGTCTGTCGTGATGTGGGCGGGTGAGCTGTGGAGAGCGATGAAGAGAACGACCGAAAAAGGAAAGTGACGAAATTAAACTAAGAGCGTGAAGACAATATATTACAATGCAGACAAGCCTTTGGACGCAGGGGAACAGTTGGGCCCCTGCGTAGCGACAATAGGGTTCTTCGACGGTGTGCACACAGGACATCGCTACCTCATAGACCGATTGGTTAAGACAGCACATGCTGAAGGACGCGAGGCGGTAGTCATTACCTTCGACGAGCATCCGCGAAAGGTACTGCAGAGCGACTATCAGCCCGAACAGTTGTGTACGCTCGACTCCAAGCTGATTCTGCTCTCCAAGACGGGCATTGACGCCACGGTGGTACTGCATTTCGACCGCAGACTTGCCGACATGTCTGCACAGGAGTTTATGCAGCAGGTGCTGTGCCGACAGTTGCATGTATGCAAACTCTTTATAGGCTACGACCACCGTTTCGGACACAACCGCCAGGAATCCTTTGACGACTATGTGCGCTATGGGGCGCAGATGGGCATGGAGGTGGTGCAGGCGCAGGCTTTCGATATGGACGGTGTACACATCTCGTCGTCGGCTATACGTGGACTGCTCAAAGAGGGGGAAGTGGAACTTGCCAACAGATGTCTGGACTACCCTTATACCATTATAGGTAAGGTGGTGAGCGGCTACCATGAAGGGCATAAACTGGGATTCCCTACAGCCAACCTCGATATTTCACATTTCGGACAGTTGGTGCCTGCTCCTGGTGTCTATGCCGTCAAGGTAAGGCTCGAGAAGCAGATTGCCATGAGGTGGGGCATGATGAATATTGGCGTACGGCCTACCTTCGGCGGAAAGGTGCGTACGCTCGAGGCACACATCTTCAACTTCGAAGGAGATATTTACGACCAACTCCTCCTGGTAAGTTTTGTAAAACGCATCAGGGCGGAACGGAAATTTGATAGTGCCGACGAACTTGCGGAGCAGTTGCGTGAAGACGAACAGGCTGTACTTGCCCTCTTCGCCAAAGAAATGGAGTGACAGGTACATGCCCCTCACCTCCCTCCTTACTCACATCATTCCTCCTTGCAGGACGAAACAAAAATGCACTTGTACCATTAGAGGCACAAGGCTTAAAAGAATCATATAAAAACATATTGTGGAAAAGGTAAATTTGAAGAAAGCGATAGGCGATGTGGTGTTGTACATTATCACCTTCGCCCTGTCGCAGATTGTAGTGATGTATGCCGGTGCCGCCATCTGGGCAGCGGTGAAACAAGAAGGGTATCTGGAAGTGGTAAGGATGATGGGTACAGGAGCAAATGCAGTGCTGTTGGCTTTGACCGTCGTATTCAGCAATGTCATTACCATCGTCATATTTCTGAAAACAAAGTGGACACCGCTTACACGCGATTATCTGCTCTCTCGTCCATGGGCTTCCCTTCTCTGGGTAGCACTGTTTACGTTGGGTACTATCATTCCTCTGGAGTTCATCTATGAACGGGTGGGGTTGGAGATGGACGCAGATACCCAGCGTATTTTCGCAACGATGCTGAAAGAGCCGTGGGGGTACGTGGCTGTTGGCATCCTTGCACCGCTGGCCGAGGAAATAGTGTTCCGTGGGGCAATATTGCGTACCTTGCTCGCCATGATGAGCAAGAAGAACCACTGGGTGGCAATCATGATTTCTGCAGCCATCTTTGGCGTCATACACGGCAATATGGCACAGTTTGTCAATGCTCTGATGATGGGCTTGCTCTTGGGCTGGATGTACTACCGCACCAAGAGTCTTGTGCCCGGAATCCTCATGCACTGGGTGAACAATACGATGGCCTACGTCTTGTGCAATCTCCTGCCGCAGAGCGACGGCAAGCTTATAGACCTCTTTCATGGCGATGAGAAGACGATGTATTGTGCTGTAGGGTTCTCCCTCTGTATCCTCGTCCCGAGTTTCATACAGATGGTGCTGAGGCTGCAGAAAGCAAAGCCGCAGGTTATGCGTTGACCCCATCTATCGTACATACAAAATGAATTAGGGCTGCCAGATACTTCTGACAGCCCTCTTTCGTTAGTATGTTATGAAAAATTTGAGAGAAATGAAACTTCACAGTTTCGTGGTTGTTTTACTAAACATGATTTGTTATATAGAAAGCATAGAAATTATCTTTTGAACAAGTTTGCCGGTGCAGGCTCGGCTACGGGCATCTGGTTGATGCTGGTATGCTGTGTCGAGTCTATAGACAGCGAGTCGCCCATAACGGCAACAGACGTGCCCTTGGCGGGTGCTGTGCCTGTCTGCGGTCCGGCATAAGGAGCGTCGTCCTGGAACGGAACCTGTGCCGCATTGCCAAGAGTGAGGAATATCGCCACGATGGCGGCAGCCTTGAAGAGCGGCTTCAGACGGTCAGTAAGGGAAACGACCTTTACCTTGTGGTCTTCCTTTTCTTGCGTAGAGACTATCATGACCATCATCTTGCGGTCGAAGTCTTCGCCCAGTACGTCTTGCTTGGCAGTCTCCTGCTCGTAGGCAAAGAGAGACTTGTATTTTTCCAGTTCGGCAGGTATCACCTCCTGACTGAAGAACGTGCGGAGAATGTTCTCCTCCTCAATGGAGGTTTCGCATTTCCAGTAGCGTTCCAATAGTTGGTCGATGTACTTATAGTCCATATCTGTCGTATTCTTGAAATCGTTGTTTGATGTTTTGTCTGGCTCTGAAGATATTTACCTTTACCTGCTCCTCGGTAATGTTGAGGATGGTGGCGATATCCTTGTAAGCCTTTCCTTCAATGTCGCGCAACTGTAGGCAACTGCGCTGTTTCTCGGGCAACCGGTCTATCATGTTTCTAACGATGTCCAGCCGGTCTTTCTGTATCATCTTTTCCGAGGGAGTGTACGCCTGGTCTCGCCTGTCATTGTATGTGCCTTCCTCGTCGAGCGAGGCATTGGCATTTTCCATGCGCTTGTTGTAGTCCAGGGCAAGGTTGCGGGCTATGGTGAGGCTGTAGGCTTCGATGGAGTCTATCTGCTGCCATTTGTCGCGGTTGTTCCAAACTTTCATCAGTGTATCCTGCACGACATCTTCCGCTTCCTCCCTGTTGAGAGTGATGCGTAGTGCCAATCTGAAGAGTTTGTTCTTCAGCGGCAAAATGTCGTTCTGGAAACTGATTTCTTTCATCCCTCTATAATTAATGACGACCGTCTTGTACGAAAGTTACAAGCTAATAGTAAAAAACTTGGCATTTAACAATCTCTAACATAAGAAGTAAAGTGTGAAGAGTGAAGAACGCGTTCTTCACTCTTCACACTTTACTTAATAATGGTTCCGTGCTTGCCGTCGATGGCTGTGGCGAGTGTGATGATGACCTCCTTGACACCGGCGTCTATCGCGGCAAGGGCGTTTTCCAGCTTAGGAATCATGCCGCCGGCGACAGTACCGTCGGCCTTGTAGCGTTCGAAGTCGGCATGAGTGATGACCGGTATTACGCTCTCGTCGTCATCGGGATTGCTTAGTACGCCCTTTTTCTCGAAACTGTAGATGAGTGTCACGTCGTAGTAAGCAGCGAGTGCTTTGGCAGTCTCGCTGGCAATCGTGTCTGCGTTGGTGTTGAGCATATTGCCTTTTCCGTCGTGGGTAAGCGGTGCCATGACGGGGGTGATGCCAGTCTCTATCAGCGTGTGTAGCCTGTGCCCGTCGGCGCGGTCTACGTCGCCTACATAGCCGAAGTCGACACCATCCTTGAGTGGACGCTTGTGACTGCGAATGACGTCCATGTCGGCACCTGTAAGTCCGAGTGCGTTCACACCGCACGCCTGTAGCTTTGCCACAAGGTTCTTGTTTACCAGGCCGCCGTACACCATCGTTACCACTTCCAGCATGTCGGCATCGGTGATGCGCCTGCCGTTCACCATCTTGCTCTCAATGCCGAGGGCTGCGGCAACCTTCGTGGCGCGTCTGCCGCCGCCGTGTACCAAAACCTTCTTGCCGGGGATGGCTGCGAAGTCTTTTAGGAGTTGTTCCAGCTGTGCGCTGTCTTCTACGATGGCGCCGCCCACCTTAACGACTGTTATCTTTTCCATTTTTATGCCCATGTTAAGTGCTAATAACTTGCTGCTTTTCTGATACTTGAATTCTCCATTTCTTGACCTATCATATCGATGCCGAATAGTTAATAGTTACGGCAAGAGGATTCTTCTCTCTTCCGTCTTCCCTTATTGCAGGTAAGTGTATCCGAAGAGGCCGTTGCGGTAAGTACCGAGGAACTCCTTGCCCTCATCGAGCGAAATCTTGCCTTCCTTCACGCTCTTGGTTACCCACTGCTCCAGTTGGCGAACGAGTTTCTTGGGGTTATACTGCACATAGTCGAGCACCTCTTCCACCGTTTCGCCGTCAAAGATCTGGTCGATATTGTATTTGCCGTTCTTTACTGAGATATGGGCAGCGTTGGTGTCGCCGAAGAGGTTGTGCATGTCTCCCAATATTTCCTGGTAAGCGCCAACGAGGAATACACCGAGGTAGTAAGGCTCGCCTTTCTTCAGAGGATGGAGTGGCAGTACATGTCCTATATGTCCGTCTGTAACAAAATTGGCTATCTTGCCGTCGCTGTCGCAGGTAATGTCCTGCAAGGTAGCGTTACGGGTGGGGCACTCGTTCAGTCGCTGGATAGGCATGATGGGGAAGAGCTGGTCTATCGCCCAACTGTCGGGCAAGCTCTGGAAGAGCGAGAAGTTGCAGAAATACTTGTCTGCAAGTATCTTGTCCAGCCCTCTCAGCTCGTCGGGCACATGTTTCATGTGCTTGGCGAGGTTGTTGATTTCGTGGCAAACGCTCCAGTACATGGCCTCTATCTCGGCGCGAGTCTTCAAGTCTACGATGCCATGCGAGAAGAGTTGCAGTGCCTCGTCGCGTATCTGCTCTGCGTCGTGCCAGTCTTCCAGCATGTTGCGGGGATTCAGGTTGTCCCATATTTCATAGAGGTCCTTTACCAACTGATGGTCGGTCTCCTTGGCTTCAAATTCTTCTGCCATTTCGGGAAGTGAGGCAGTCTCCAGTACATCAATGACGAGGACGGAGTGGTGTGCAGAAAGCGAACGTCCGCTCTCCGTGATGAGGTTAGGGTGTGCGATGTTGTTCTTGTCGGCAGCGTCGACAAAGGTATAAACACAGTCGTTGACATATTCCTGAATGGAGTAGTTGACGGAACTCTCGCTGCTCGAGGAGCGTGTGCCGTCGTAGTCAACGCCCAGTCCGCCACCACAGTCGACGAAGTCAACGTTGTAGCCCATCTTGTGCAGGTTGATGTAGAACTGTGCTGCCTCGCGGAGGGCAGTCTGTATACGGCGAATCTTGGTAATCTGACTACCGATGTGGAAGTGGATGAGACGCAGGCAGTCGTGGAATCCCATCTCCTCTATCTTGTTGAGCGCAGTGAGCAGTTCGGCACTGGTCAGACCGAATTTAGAGGCATCACCGCCACTCTCTGCCCATTTGCCGGAGCCAGAGGAGGCGAGCTTGATGCGGATGCCGATATTGGGCTTGACGTTGAGCTTCTTCGCCACCTTGGCGATGATGTCCAGTTCGTTGAGCTTCTCCACCACGATGAAGATACGCTTGCCCATCTTCTGGGCGAGCAGAGCCAGTTCGATGTAGCTCTCGTCCTTATATCCGTTGCAGACGATGAGCGAGTCGCTCTGAGCCTGTACGGCGATGACTGCATGAAGCTCAGGCTTGGAACCTGCCTCCAGACCGAGGTTGAACTTCTTGCCGTGCGAGATGATTTCCTCCACGACGGGCTGCATCTGGTTTACCTTGATGGGGTAGATGACAAAATTCTCTCCCTTGTATCCATACTCTTCCTTGGCTTTCTGAAAACAGCTGGCCGTCTTCTCTATGCGGTTGTCGAGGATGTCTGGGAAACGGAGCAGTACGGGGGCGTTGATGTCCCGCAGTGCCAACTCGTCCATGATGTCGCGCAGGTCTATCTGCGTATTGTCCTTGCATGGAGTTACATAGACATCTCCCTTTTCGTTGATGCCAAAGTAAGAAGTGCCCCAACCGTTGATGTTGTAAAGCTCCTTCGAGTCTTCAATGGTCCATTTCTTCATTTTTCCTGTGTCTTGTTGTTTTCTTGTTGTTCTTGTTTTGTGGTCGTTTGAAAGCATTCGAATCCCCCTTGCGTGCGTGTTGCCGAAAGGATGTCTCAATGCTTTTGAATGGGCTTTTAATGCCCTTTTAATGCTGTTTTTATGTTGCTCAGAATTACAGTTAGCGTGTTCTGGCGTGTTTTCTCTATATGTCCAGTTGTTGGCGAAGCTGTTTGACGGTGTCGTTTATTTTGTCAAAGTCGTCCATGATGCTGACGTTGTATATGTGTTTCGCTTTCATGTAGAAGGGCTCGCGTACCTTGAGTTGCTCGCGTATGAATACTTCCACCTCTTCGGGAGTCTTGTTCAGCAGCAAAGGTCTTACGCCCTTTCCCATCTTCAGGTGTGCATGGAGCGTTTCGGCCGAAGCCTTGAGATAGACAGTCTCGCCGCGGGTGTTCATGTAGTCCATGTTGTCGAAGAAACATGGGGTGCCTCCTCCGCAACTAACCACAACATCCTCAAATTCTGCCACCTCGTGCAGCATGTTGTGTTCTATCTTGCGGAAGCCCTCTTCGCCGCTCTCGTCAAATATCTGCTTTACGGTCTTGCGCATGCGTGTTTCTATGTACCAGTCCAGGTCGTAGAACATTACGCCCAGTTCCTTGGCGAGAGCCTTGCCGACAGTAGTCTTGCCGGCTCCCATGTATCCGATGATGATGATTGATTTCATGGGCTGGCTTATTTTCTGCGGCGCGACGGCTTGGGTTCGGGAGCCTCTTTGATGATGGTCATGCACTCGTCATAGGTCAGCTCCTCGGCGTTGCTCTGCTTGGCCTTGGGAATGCGGTAGTTGTTGCCTTTGTAGACGATGTAAGGACCATAACGGCCGTTGAGCAACTCCAGTTCTGCATCTTCCTCGAATGACTTGAGGTGGCGTTTCTGCTCGGTAGAACGTTTCTCGTCGATGAGTTCGATGGCTCTTTCGAGCGAGATGTTCATGGGGTCTTCTCCCTTGGGGATGGACACGTACTTCTTGGCGTGCAGCACATAGGGACCGAAACGGCCAGTACCGATAGTTACAGTCTCGCCCTCGTATTCGCCTACAGTGCGCGGCAACTTGAACAGGTCGAGAGCCTCGTCGAGCGTAATGGTCTCGATGCTCTTGTCTGAGGGCAGTTGGGCAAACTGCGGTTTCTCTGAATCTTCAGCGGTTCCTTTCTGTACTACCGGCCCGAAGCGGCCAATCTTTACAAACACGGGTCTGCCCGTCTTGGGGTCTGTACCGAGTTCGCGTTCGCCGGCCTTGTGCTCGCTGCGTGCGTTCATCACCTTGTCCACTTCCGGTTCGAAACGGTTGTCAAAGTCCTGCATCCACTTGCACCAGTCGGTGCTGCCTTCTGCTATCTGGTCAAACTTTTTCTCCACATTGGCAGTGAAGTTGTAGTCCATGATGTTGGGGAAGCTCTTCATCAGGAAGTCGTTTACCACACTGCCTATGTCGGTGGGGAGCAGTTTGCCTTTCTCCGACCCGGCAATCTCCTTCTTCGTCTTTTGTGTGATGACCGCCCCCTTGAGCGTGTTGACGGTGTAACTGCGTTCCACTCCGTTCTTGTCGCCCTTCTGTACGTATTCGCGCTGCTGTATGGTGCTGATGGTAGGCGCATAGGTAGAAGGACGTCCTATGCCCAGCTCTTCCAGTTTCTTGACGAGGCTTGCCTCGGTGTATCTTAGCGGAGCCTGTGAGAAGCGCTCTGTTGCCGTAATCTCGCGGCGTTCCAGTTCTTCGCCTTTGGCAAGTGCCGGCAGTGTGTGTGTAGACTCTTCGTTCGTTTCCTCGTCGTCGGTAGACTCACGGTAAACCTTGATGAATCCGTCGAATACCACCACTTCGCCGTTTGCCACAAACTTCTCGCTGTTGCCGTCTACGTCTATGGTAATGGTAGTCTTCTCTATCTGTGCCTCCGCCATCTGTGACGCAATGGTACGTTTCCAGATGAGTTCGTAGAGGCGTTTCTCCTGTGCCGTTCCTTCTATGCTGTGGTCGGTCATGTAGGTAGGACGGATGGCTTCGTGTGCCTCCTGTGCTCCCTTCGACTGTGTATGATAGTTGTGTTCGACGCTGTAAGCCTCGCCGTATATTCTCTTGATTTCGGCAGCACTTGCATCCTTGCACAGTTTGGACAGGTTAACGCTGTCGGTACGCATGTAGGTGATGCGTCCGCTCTCGTAGAGCATCTGTGCCACCCTCATGGTCTGGCTCACGGTGAAACCCAGTTTGCGGGCAGCTTCCTGCTGTAGGGTAGAGGTGGTGAATGGTGGGGCAGGAGTGCGCTTCAGCGGTTTCTTGGTAACAGCCTCGACGGTGAAGCTTGCAGTCTTGCATTTCTCCAGGAAGGCGTCGGCCTCTGCTTGTGTCTTGAATCTGCGGTCCAGTTCTGCCTTCACTTCGTTGGCGTTGCCGTTGGGGTCGTTCTTCGCAAAGATGGCACTGACACGGAAATAGGGTTCGCTGTTAAACTTCTGTATCTCTCTTTCGCGTTCTACGATGAGGCGTACAGCCACGCTCTGCACCCTGCCTGCCGAGAGGGCGGGCTTAACCTTGCGCCACAGCACGGGCGACAGTTTGAAACCTACCAGACGGTCGAGCACGCGGCGTGCCTGCTGTGCGTTGACCAGATTCATGTCCAGATGGCGTGGGTGCTGAATGGCATCCAGGATGGCGGTCTTTGTTATTTCGTGGAAGACGATACGGCTGGTCTTCTCTTCGTCCAGCCCGAGCACTTCGCAAAGGTGCCAGCTGATGGCTTCTCCTTCGCGGTCTTCATCGGATGCGAGCCATATCTTCTTGGCTTGCTTGGCACTTGCTTTCAGTTCGCTTACGAGTTTCTTCTTCTCTTCGGGAATCTCGTAGTCGGGTACCATGTTCTTCTCGTTGATGCTGAGCTCTTTCTTCTTCAGGTCACGTATATGGCCGTAAGACGACATTACTTTGTAGTCTTTGCCCAGGAACTCTTCTATTTTCTTGGCCTTTGCGGGGCTCTCGACGATTACTAAATTTTCTTGCATGGGTTGTACACAATTTCTTTTTTGGTTGGCAAAAGTAAGTAAACTTTTTGCTTATACCTTATTATATATGTGTTTTTTTTGGTTTTTTAATGTTTTGGCATAGGTGCAAAAAGAAGTCGGTACGTTTTTGGGGCGATTGGAACTGTCTTATTTGCCGTGTGTTTCCAAGAAGCGCGTAAGCCCGTTTTTGACCGATGCGAAGGCAAACTTGTCCAGATCGAGGTCCTTCAGCGGAATCCAGTAGTATGCGGCAGCGTCGTCCATGGCTTCGATGTGCGACGTGTCTTTAGGCTTTACGAGGAAGAACATGTCGAGGGTGTGTACGAGGAATCCCGAGTAAAGGTAGGTGTTGGGGTAGCTGAACAGGTAGCGCACTTCCTGCGTGTCGAGTCCTGTCTCCTCTTTTACCTCGCGTGCCATTCCCTCCTCGCCGGTCTCGTACATGTCTATGAAGCCTCCGGGGAGGTCGAGCATGTCTTTGCCGGGGTCGTTCTTGCGGCGTACTACCAGCAGTTCGTCCTTGTCGTTGAGTATCAGTGCGACGGTGGCACTGCTCGAATTGAAGTAATAAGAGAATCCGCAGTCTTGGCACTTCTTGCTCTTGAAGTCCTTTACCGTGAAATGCGGTGAACCGCAGACGGGACAGTATTTGAATTTGTCTAATGGATGGTTCATGTCGTAGTGGAGGATGAAGGGTTAAAATACAAAAGGCCGGCCTGTACGGAGGCCGACCCGGTGTTTTGGGATGTTACCAGTTGTCTGTACGGAACGGGAACAAGGGCAGTCCGCCGGCATTGGCAAGGTTGCCCAACTGGAAGTTGCGGAAGCAGTAGCGAAGAGCCACAGGCTTCTTTACCTCGGGACTTGTCACGATGACACACTCGTTCCACGGGTCATTTCCTGGTTTCCAGAAATGCTTGGCTGTGGCCTTATGGAAGACTTTGTCTTCGCCCGCAACCTCAAAGCCCTGTATGTCTTCGAAACGGCTGATGGCTCCGTACTCGTTGTCGAAGTGTACGCATACCGTGTCGTTCTTTATCTTCATCTCCTTGAAGGTGAGGCTTTCGCAGATGAGCGACTTCATGCCGTAGGTCTTGTTGAGTGCCTGCAGGGCAAGGCGTTCGCCTACCGGCTGTTTCTGGCACGGGTGAATCTGCTCCACCTCGTAGGGGTAAATGAGGTCTTCTGTGCAAACGATGCCGCTGTTGGGGATTACTTTGGAGGCATTGTACTGCTGCTCACGCAGTTTAGGTCCCCAGTCGCCATTGATGTCCCCGTTGTGGTAGGGTGCTATCTGTACGAAATAGAAGGGAATGTCGCCCTGTCCGAAACCGCGTCTCCATTGTGCCACAAGGTCGGCAAGGCGCTGGGTGTAACGCCCGGCAGGGTCGCCCACGTTGCTGCATCCCTGGTAGAAGAGAATGCCCTTAACCGTATAGTTGAGGATAGGGGAGAACGTTCCGTTGCCCCACAGCAGAGGGTAGTGGTAGTCCCATTCGAATTTCTTGGTCATCTTGGCAGAGTCGAGCACCTCGTCGGTATTCTTCTTGAGATAGTCGCGGTCGAGCCAGCTTTCCACACGGCTTCCGCCCTTGTTTGCCATGACCAGACCTACGGGGATGTTGAGCGCCTTGTTTACCACCTGTGCAAAGAAATAGCCTGTGGCCGAAGCGTCGCCCACCGTCTCCGGACTTACCGTTTTCCATTCGCAGTTGGCGTCCTCCAGCGGTTTGCTGCTCATTACGCTGGGTATCTTGACATAATGGATGCCCTTGTAGTTGTTGGCTTCGAGCACAGCCTTGTTGTATCCCTCTACGGGGCAGTTGCCGAAGCCCTTGACGGGCATCTCCATGTTGCTCTGTCCTGCACACACCCATACTTCGCCCGCCAGGACGTTGCTGAGCGTAGTTTTCTCTCCGTCGTCGAAGGTGATGCTGAGGGGCTTATAGCTTGCTGCCGGCGTCTTTACCTTTACGGCCCACTTGCCGTCTTTGCCGGTCTTTGCCTTGTAGGTGTCTGCAGCCCATGAGGTGGAAACCTTAATCTCCGTCCCGGGCTTGTCCCAGCCCCAGAGGCGTGCCTCCGTGTTCTGCTGCAGTATCATGTTGTCGCCCAGAATGTGGGGCAGTTTCACTTTGGCCTGTACGCTTGTCAGTGAAAGTGCAAGTGCCGATAGCAAGAATAGTCTATTCTTCATTATGTATTTGGTTTTTAGGTTTATCGTTTGTTGTCAGGTGGTTAGAGCAGTCCCTTGATAGCAGCGTCTATGTCCTTGATTTGTGCGTCGCGCGCACGCAGTGTGTTGCTGCGGTCTATCAGGAAGAAGGTGGGAATGTTCTGTATGTTGTATAGCTTGAGACTTTGTCCCTGCACGCCACCCTCGTCGCGCACGCTTATCCATGGAAGGGCAGCGGTAGCTGTCTTCCAGAAGTGCTCGTCGGGGTCTACCGAAACCTGGTATATTTCGAGTCCGGCAGCATGGTATTTGTTGTACAGCTCACGCAGCATCATGATGCGCTTGGTGCTTTCGCCCGATGCGAAGATGTGGAAGTCGAGCAGCACTACCTTTCCCTTCAGGTCGGTAAGGCGGCGTACGTTTCCCTTGTTGTCCTGCAGAGCCAGTTCTATCACTCCGTTCACCTGCGCCTTGCCCAGGTTCATCTGTTGTTCGGCCATTTTGCTCTCTATGTAGCGTATGTCCTTCATGCCCTGTATGGCTATGTTGTGCAGGTTCTTGCCTCGCTCAGCATTGGGGTAGTAAGTGTCCCAACTGGTGGCTACGGCGGCAAATACCTTTACGTCGTCCTTGCTGTTGCGTGGGTTGAAGATAAGGCTGTTTCCGCTGCCCAGCAGGATGGTCTGGAAGAGCGCGTAGTAGCTTGATGCCTTCATGGGTGCCTTGAAGATGTAGTTTCTCTTCACGTCGTTCTTGTAGGCTTCGATGGCTTTGGCAACTGCAACGCTTGCCGAATCCATCCCGAAGCGTGGGTTCCTGGCAATGTTGTTGATTACCCCCTGCAGGTTCATCTGCTTCAGGGCAAGTTCTTTGATGGTGTTACAGTTTTCGGAACCTTCCACCGTGTAGTCGTACGACATGGACGGGTAGGCCGCCTTTACGCTGACCGTCTCGGTAGAGTCGATGGAGAGGTTGATGGTCTGGTGGGCTATTCGTAGCCTGTAGAATTCCGGACTTACGGAGTCCATGGCGTTCTCTTCGAAGGCGAAATGGCCGTCTTTGTCCAGTTTTGCGGAGTCGATGGCTACCGGACCGTCAAGGCTGAGGTTCTCCAGGTAGAGCATGGAGTCGGCAGCTTCGGTAATGGTTCCGTCTATATGGAATTTCTTGTTGTTGCAGGATGCTAATGTCATCGCGGCAGCTGCGATGGCCAGTGCCGGGTAAAGTCTTGATATTTTCATGTATGGTTGGTATTGCTATGTTATATAACTACTGCAAAGTTAAGAATAAAATCGGAATTAGCCGTCCGGCAATCATAAAATATTCATAAAACGCGAAAATATCCGTTGTTTTCTTTGTGTATTAATAATAAAAGAGGTATCTTTGTGCCGTTTTATATTTTAGATGTTAGACAAAACAATAAGTTTTTTAATTTTTAGATGAACGTAATTACAAAAAGTGTTCAGTTGCCTGATGGAAGAACCATCACAATTGAGACCGGAAAAGTTGCAAAACAGGCTGATGGTGCTGCGGTTCTCCGCATGGGTAACACAGTGCTTCTCGCAACTGTTTGTGCAGCAAAGGATGCAGTTCCGGGTACTGATTTTATGCCTTTGCAAGTAGATTATCGTGAGCAGTACAGTGCTGCCGGCCGTTTTCCTGGTGGCTTCACCAAGCGCGAAGGCAAAGCCAGCGACGAGGAAATCCTTACCTCTCGCCTCGTGGACCGCGCCCTGCGTCCACTCTTCCCTTCTAACTACCATGCGGAAGTTTATGTACAGGTAATGTTGCTTTCAGCCGATGGCGTTGACCAGCCCGATGCCCTTGCAGGTTTCGCTGCTTCTGCTGCCATGGCTTGTTCAGATATTCCTTTCGAGTACTACATCTCTGAGGTTCGCGTAGCCCGTGTCAACGGCGAGTATGTTGTCAACCCAACCTTCCAGCAGATGGAAGAGGCCGACATGGACATCATGGTGGGTGCTACCAAGGACAACATCATGATGGTGGAAGGCGAGATGAAGGAAGTTTCCGAGCAGGACCTCATCGGTGCCCTCAAGGTGGCTGCCGAGGCTATCAAGCCTATGTGCGAGCTGCAGTATGAGCTGGCCAAGGAGAAGGGTACTGACGTGAAGCGTGAGTACGACCACGAGGTCAACGACGAGGAGCTCCGCGAGCAGATTAAGAAAGAACTTTACACACCTGCATACGAAATCAACCACCAGGCACTCGAGAAGCACGCTCGTGCCGAGGCTTTCGAGAAGGTGCTTGCCGACTTCCTGGAGAAGTACGATGCTGCCCATACCGACCTCTCTGAGGACGAGTTGGAAGAGAAGCATGCTGAGGCTACACGTTACTACGACGATGTACTGCGCGACGCTATGCGCCGTTGCATCCTCGACGAGGGGCTGCGCCTCGACGGTCGTAAGACTACAGAAATCCGTCCTATCTGGTGCGAGGTTTCTCCGTTGCCAATGCCTCACGGAAGTGCCATCTTCCAGCGTGGAGAGACAATGTCTCTCTCTACTTGTACCCTCGGTACAAAGATGGACGAGAAGCTCATCGACGGTGTGCTCGAGAAGAGCTACCAGCGCTTCCTCCTTCACTACAACTTCCCTCCATTCTCTACAGGCGAGGCCAAGGCTCAGCGTGGCGTAGGCCGTCGTGAGATTGGTCACGGTCACTTGGCTTGGCGTGGTTTGAAGGGTCAGTTGCCTGCAGACTTCCCCTACACAGTACGTCTGGTAAGCCAGATTCTGGAGTCTAACGGTTCTTCCTCTATGGCTACTGTTTGTGCCGGTACACTCGCCCTGATGGACGCTGGTGTTCCTATGAAGAAGCCTGTTTCAGGTATTGCCATGGGTCTTATCAAGAACCCCGGTGAGGAGAAGTATGCTGTATTGAGCGATATTCTCGGCGACGAGGACCACTTGGGCGACATGGACTTCAAGACCACTGGTACACGCGACGGTTTGACCGCTACCCAGATGGATATCAAGTGCGACGGTTTGAGCTTCGAGATTCTCGAGGAGGCTCTGATGCAGGCTAAGGCAGGCCGTGAGCACATCCTTAACTGCATGATGGAGACCATCTCTGAGCCACGTGCCGAGATGAAGCCACAGGTTCCACGTATCGTAGCATTCGATATCCCCAAGGAGTTTATCGGTGCTGTCATCGGTCCTGGCGGTAAGATTATCCAGCAGATGCAGGAGGATACGGGTTCTACCATCACTATCGACGAGAGCGACGGCAAGGGCCATGTACAGGTATCTGCACCTAACAAGGACGCTATCGACGCTGCTCTTGCCAAGATCAAGGCCATCGTTGCCGTACCTGAGATCGGTGAGATTTATGAGGGTACCGTACGCTCCATCATGCCTTACGGTTGCTTCGTGGAGATTCTTCCCGGCAAGGACGGTCTGCTCCACATCTCCGAGATTGACTGGAAGCGTCTGGAGACAGTAGAGGAAGCCGGCATCAAGGAGGGTGACAAGATCAAGGTCAAGTTGATGGAGATCGATCCTAAGACTGGTAAGTACAAGCTCTCTCACCGTGTTCTCATCGAGAAGCCAGAGGGTTATGTAGAGCGTGAGCGCCGTCCTCGTCCTGAGCGCGGTGAGCGTCGTGGCCGTCGTGACGAGCGTCAGCCTCGCCAGCCTCGTCGTTACGAGCATCGTGACGAGCAGGCTCCCAAGGATTTCAGCGACTCTTTGGACCACAACAATGATGTAGACTAAATCTGTATACATTATCAATATATATTAGAGGATGTGTCAAGCCAGACACATCCTCTTTTTGTTTACGGGCCGACCGTTGGTTCAGCCCGTCGCTGACTTCAATTCTCTTCATCATATAAAAACTGCGCATGTTATTTTTTACACATTGCTAAAAAAGAGAAGAAAAGACTACATTTTTTTCCCTTGTCTGCGGACTTGCTGCCGATGATGGTTAGGTGTATAAATCAAAAAAAGCCTCGCAAGTTTGTGACTTGCAAGGCTTTGTATTTTGCGCTTCAAGATGGGCTTGAACCAACGACCCCCTGATTAACAGTCAGGTGCTCTAACCAACTGAGCTATTGAAGCATTGTGCTGAATGATTTCTCATTTGCGAGTGCAAAGGTAGTAACTTTTTTTGTTACCACCAAATATTTTTCAAAAAAAATAGCATTTATGCTCAAAAAAGTTCATTTTTCCTTGATTTTGGCCGTTGATAGGAGATAAATGCGTATATTTGTAGACGAAACGACATGCACAGGACGGAGGATTTGCTTTGCTCCCCATGCAGAGAGATATATAATAAAATGGTAATGACAAGGAAAACGATAATTATGCTGCTGTTGCTCCTGCAAGGAGTGACGGCCTGGTCGCAGAAAGCGAAAGACCACGATTTCACGGTAGCCAAGAACATGGATATGTTTGCGGCCATCTACAAGAATCTCGACATGATGTATGTCGATACGCTGGACGCGGACGATGTGATAGGTCATGGCATCAATGCTATGCTTAACAGTCTGGACCCTTATACGGAGTATTACCCGGAGTCGGAGGTGAAGGAACTCAAGAAGATGCTCACGGGCAAGTATGCCGGTGTGGGGGCTGTAGTGCGTTACAACTACCAGTTGGGCTATACCGTCATCAGTGAGCCTTACCAGGGCATGCCCGCCATGGAGGCCGGTCTGAAGAAGGGCGACATCATCCTTAGCATCAACGACTCGACCATGAAGGGCAAGGAAGTGAGCTATGTGAGCGACCATCTGAGGGGTGACCCAGGAACGTCGCTCGTCGTGAAGGTGAAGCGTCCCAGTACGGGGAAGACCATGAAGGTGAAGTTGACGCGGCGTACCATACAGATGCCTTTCTTGCCTTATTACGGTATGCTGGACGGCGGAATGGGTTATATCAACTTCAATTCCTTTACCGACCAAAGTGCCAAAGAGGTGAGACGTGCCTTTATTGACCTGAAGAAACAGGGAGCCAAAGGACTTATCTTCGATTTGCGCAACAACGTAGGCGGTTCGGTGAGCGAGGCGGTAAGTATCGTTAACATGTTCCTGCCCAAAGGCAAGACGGTGCTGAAGATGGTGGGAAAGTTGCAGCGTGCCAACAACGAATACCGTACAACGGTAGAACCGATAGATACGGTGATGCCCATGGTAGTGCTCGTGAGCGGCAATACCGCCAGTTCGAGCGAGATAACGAGCGGGTGCTTGCAGGATTATGACCGTGCTATAATATTAGGTACGCGCACGTATGGAAAGGGACTTGTGCAGGCCACGATGGATCTGCCCTATAATTCGCAGATGAAACTTACTACCAGTAAGTACTACATACCCAGCGGAAGGTGCATACAGGCATTGAACTACAAACACTCGAAGGGTGGCTATGTGGAACATGTGCCCGATTCGCTCACCAAGGTGTTCTATACGGCGTGCGGCAGGGAGGTGCGCGATGGCGGCGGCATTAAGCCGGATGTGGAGATAAAACCCGATTCGCTGCCCAATATTGCCTATTACTTGGTAGGTGCGCGCGACAGCAGTGAGGTGGTGCTTAACTATGAGTTGGACTATATAGCCAAACACCCGACTATAGCCCCGGCCAGAGACTTTGCGTTGACGGATGCCGACTATGAGGAATTCAAAAAACGTGTGCTCGCTTCAGATTTCAAGTACGACCGTGAGACGGAAAGGTATCTGAAGGACTTGGAGAAGTTGGCTCGCTTCGAAGGCTATTACGACGATGCCAAACCTGAGTTTGAGGCATTGAAGAAAAAGCTGAGCCATAATGTGGGGAAAGACCTTGACTACAACAAGGCATACATCAAGCAACTGCTCGAGGACGACATCGTGGCGGCCTACTATTATCAGGCCGGTGCGATAGAAAATTCACTCCGCTACGACAAGCAGGTGAAGGAGGCTCTTCGACTGCTCAATACTCCGGAAGAATACGCCAAACTCCTGCGCCCCTCGGAAAACAAAGCCGAAAATATACACAAATAGCTAAATGTGTGCACGTTGGGGAAGAAAACGGGGAAAAGATTTGGCAGGTAGCGAAAATATTCGTAATTTTGCATCGTTCAGTGGAATGAGGGACTCCAGAGAGTTCCTCATTTTATTTTAATAAAGGATATATGATAGACAAAAACGTCGTAAAAAAGTTAGTTGACGAGTGGCTCCAGGACAAGGAATACTTCTTGGTAAGCATAGAGGTTAGTCCGGACGACAGAATCGTGGTGGAGATAGACCATGCCGATGGCGTGTGGATAGAAGACTGTGTGGCTTTGAGTCGCTACATAGAGGAGCGTCTGAGCCGCGATGACGAAGACTACGAACTGGAAGTTGGTTCGGCAGGACTTGGGCAACCGTTCAAGGTGCCGCAGCAGTACATTAACTTTATAGGCAAGGAGGTGGAAGTGCTCGATGCTGACGGAAGGAAAGTGAAAGGTGTGCTGAAATCGGTAGACGGCAACGACTTTGTGGTTGCCGTAGAAGAGAAGGTCACTGTGGAGGGCAAGAAACGCCCTGTGAAGCAGTTGGTGGACCATCCCTACCAGATGGATAAGGTGAAATATACAAAATACATAATAAGTTTCAAGTAAGCTATGGCAAAAAAGATGCAAGAAGAAACTGCGAGTATGATTGATACATTCCGCGAGTTTAAGGAAACCAAGAATATCGACCGTACTACATTGGTAAGCGTGTTGGAGGAAAGCTTCCGCAATGTGCTTGCCAAGATTTTCGGTAGTGACGAAAACTTTGATGTGATCGTTAACCCCGACAAGGGCGACTTCGAGATCTACCGCAACCGTGTGGTTGTCGCCGATGGCGAGGTGGAGGATGAAAACAAGGAGATTCCCCTTACCGAGGCACGCAAGATAGAACAAGACTATGAGGTGGGTGAGGATGTAAGTGAAAAGGTGGACTTCAACAAGTTTGGCCGCCGTGCCATCCTCAATCTCCGCCAGACTCTGGCTTCCAAGATTCTCGAGCTGGAGCACGACTCGCTTTACAATAAATACAAAGACCGTGTGGGTCAGGTTATTGCCGGTGAAGTGTATCAGGTATGGAAGCGCGAAGTTCTCGTCGTGGACGACGAGAACAACGAGCTGATACTGCCCAAGTCGGAACAGATACCCGGCGACCAGTACCGCAAGGGCGAGACCATCCGCGCCGTCATCCTGCGCGTGGACAACGAGAACAACAATCCAAAGATTATCCTGAGCCGTACGGCACCCTTGTTCCTGGAGCGTCTGCTCGAGGCAGAAGTGCCCGAAATCAACGACGGCCTGATAGCCATACGCCGCATTGCCCGTATGCCGGGCGAGCGTGCCAAGATTGCGGTAGAGTCGTTCGACGAGCGTATCGACCCGGTGGGCGCATGTGTCGGTGTGAAGGGTAGCCGTGTACATGGCATCGTAAGGGAGCTGTGCGGCGAGAACCTCGACGTAATCAACTATTCTGCCAATATCAAGCTGTTTATCCAGCGTGCGCTGGCTCCTGCCCAGGTTACCTCTGTAAACCTCGACGAGGAGAACAAGAAGGCAGAAGTGTATCTGCAGCCGGAGGAGGTAAGCCTTGCCATAGGCCGTGGCGGTATGAACATCAAGTTGGCTTCCATGCTGACCGAGTATACGATAGATGTATTCCGTGAGATTAACGAGAACGAGGCAGAGGACGACATCTACCTTGACGAGTTCTCCGACGAGATAGACCAGTGGGTAATCGAAGCCATCAAGGGCATAGGCCTCGAAACGGCACGCCAAGTGCTGAAAGCTCCACGCAACATGTTGATAGAGAGGGCAGACCTGGAGGAAGAAACTGTCGACAACGTACTGAAAGTGTTGCGTGCCGAGTTTGAAAAGTAAAAACGTTAAAGAAGAAGGGATAAAAAGTAAGTATGAGCATCAGATTAAACAAAGCAATACGCGAATTGAATATAGGGCTCCAGACGGCAGTGGAGTTCCTGAAAAAAAGGAATGATTTGGGGGAAGTCAAGGAAGAGCTGAGCTTCAAGTTGAACGACAAGCAGTATCAGGCTCTCAACGATGCCTTCAGACAGGACAAGGAGGTGCGTAGTCAGGCAGAGAAACTCTTTTCCAAGAAACCCAAGGAGAAGAAGCCCGAGCAGAAAGGAAACCGCACCGAATCGGTCTTGCAGGCTAAACCCCAGCAGCAGTATAAGCCGTTGGGCAAGATTGATTTGGACAATCTTGGCAAGCCTTCTGTTGCTCCTCAAACTGTAGTGGCTCCAAAGGAAGAGACTGCTGCCGTCAGTCGTGAGCCACAACCCAGCGCGCCCGCTCAGGAGCCAGCTCCACAGCCTAAGCCAGCTCCCAAGAAAGAAGAACCGGTAGCTCCTGTAGCTGTGGAAACGAAACAGCCGGAGGCTGCCCCCGAGGCTAAGCCCGAGGTACAGGCCGCACCTGCAGCCGAGACGCAGAACAGCAATGTCTTCACGCTGAAGAGCGAGAAGAAGTTTGCCGGCAATGAGCCTAAGGTGTTGGGCAAGATAGACCTCTCTGCCCTCAACCAGAGTACCCGTCCCAAGAAGAAATCGAAGGAAGAACGCCGTAAGGAGCGTGAAGAGAAACTCGCCCAGCAGCATGGTGAGCGCAAAAAGCGCGTACGCATCAACAAGGAGCGTGTTGACATCAATGCCGAGGTAAGGCAGAATGGCGGCAACAACGGCGGTAACAATGGTCAGAATGGCGGCAACAAAAAGAAGAACGGCCAGAAAGGAAACAACAACGGCAAGAACAACAAGGGCAAGGGTGGAAACAACCAGCGCCAGTTGGAGGTAGACGACGAGGCAGTAGCACGTCAGGTAAAGGAGACGCTTGCCCGTCTTACCAGCAAGAGCCAGAACAAGAAGGGTGCCAAGTACCGTAAGGAGAAGCGTGAGGCTGTGCAGGAGAAACTGCAGGACCAGGCACGCAAGGAGCAGAAGGAAAGCAAGATTCTGAAGCTCACCGAGTTCGTTACCGTCAGCGAGTTGGCTACGATGATGGATATCAGTGTGACACAGGTCATCTCCACCCTCATGGGTGTGGGCATCATGGTGTCCATCAACCAGCGTCTCGATGCCGAGACCATCAACATGGTGGCTGAGGAGTTCGGCTTCAAGACCGAGTATGTGAGTGCAGAGGTGCAGGAGGCCGTGAGCGAGGAAGAGGATGACGAGAACGACTTGGTTCCGCGTGCTCCAATCGTTACCGTGATGGGTCACGTAGACCACGGTAAGACTTCTTTGCTCGACTACATCCGTAATACCAACGTCATCGCCGGTGAGGCAGGTGGCATTACACAGCACATCGGTGCTTATAGCGTTACGCTGAACAGCGGTCGCAAGGTAACCTTCCTTGATACTCCGGGTCATGAGGCGTTTACCGCCATGCGTGCCCGTGGTGCACAGGCTACCGATATCGCCATCATCATCATCGCTGCCGACGACTCGGTGATGCCTACTACCAAGGAGGCCATCGCCCATGCCCAGGCTGCCGGTGTGCCCATGGTGTTCGCCATCAACAAGATAGACAAGCCCGGTGCCAACCCGGACAAGATACGTGAGGACTTGGCAAACATGAACCTGCTCGTAGAGGAGTGGGGCGGTAAGTACCAGTGCCAGGAAATCAGTGCCAAGAAGGGTGTCGGTGTACACGACTTGCTCGACAAGGTGCTCCTTGAGGCCGACATGCTCGACCTGAAGGCCAACCCCAACCGCCGTGCATCGGGTACCATCATCGAGTCTTCACTCGACAAGGGCCGTGGCTATATTTCTACCGTATTGGTGGCCAACGGTACACTGAAGGTGGGCGACATCGTCCTTGCCGGTACCTCTTGGGGACGTGTCAAGGCTATGTTCAATGAGCGTAATGCCAACATCAAGTCGGCTGCGCCCGCAGAGCCTGCCATCATCCTCGGTCTGAACGGTGCACCTACAGCAGGTGACCAGTTCCATGTCATAGAGACGGAGCAGGAGGCGCGCGAGATAGCCAACAAGCGTGAACAGTTGCAGCGCGAGCAGGGCTTGCGTACGCAGAAGCGCTTGACGCTCGGCGACATCTCTCACCGCATCGCCCGTGGCGAGTTCCACGAGATGAACGTCATCGTGAAGGGTGATACAGACGGTTCTGTTGAGGCTTTGAGCGATTCGTTCATCAAGCTCTCTACAGAGAAGGTACAGGTCAACGTCATCAGCAAGGCCGTAGGTCAGATCTCAGAGAACGACGTCATGTTGGCTTCTGCTTCAGATGCCATCATCGTAGGATTCCAGGTTCGTCCTTCTGCCGATGCCCGTAAGGCTGCCGACCGTGAGGGTGTCGAGATCAATACATACTCCATCATCTACGATGCCATCGACGACATCAAGAGTGCTATGGTGGGTATGCTCGACAAGGTGAAGAAGGAAATCATCACCGGTCAGGTAGAGGTGAAGCAGACCTTCAAGATCAGTAAGGTGGGTACCATCGCCGGTGGTCTTGTTACCGAGGGTAAGGTTCACTCCAAGGATAAGGCACGCGTTATCCGCGACGGTATCGTTATCCGTACTGCCGATATCGGTGCGCTGAAACGTTACAAGGATGACGTCAAGGAGGTTGTCACCGGTATGGAGTGTGGCTTGAGCCTTGTCAACTTCAATGACATCCTGGAGGGCGACATCATCGAGACCTTCACCGAAATAGAGGTGGAGCAGAAACTGTAAAAAGTGAAGAGTGAAGAACGAAGAGTGTAGAATCCTCTTGTTCGTGCTCTGCATATATATTATAAGGTAGGGATGAGCCGATGAAAGGCTTATCCCTATTTAGGGTTAAAATAACGAAAGGTTATTCAAAAGATAACAATGGCAGAAATAGAGAAAGAGCAGAATCAGGTTGTCAAGGACGTGATAGACCAAAAGTATGAGTACGGTTTCACTACCGATGTGCATACGGAAATCATAGAAAAAGGTCTTAACGAGCATATCGTGCGCCTCATCTCGCAGAAGAAAGGAGAGCCGGAGTGGATGCTCGAGTTCCGTCTGAAAGCCTATAATTACTGGAGAACACTCAAGGAGCCCAAGTGGGGACATGTACATGTACCTCCCGTTGACTATCAGGAGATTTCGTACTATGCCGACCCTATGGCCAAGAAACCGAAGAACAAGGAAATAGACCCCGAGCTGGAGAAGACTTTCGACAAGCTTGGCATCCCTTTGGAGGAGCGTCTGGCACTGAGCGGCACCGCCGTAGATGCCATCATGGACTCCGTTTCGGTAAAGACCACTTTTAAGGAGAAGCTCCGCGAGAAGGGTGTCATCTTCTGTAGTATAGGCGAGGCAGTAAAGGAACATCCCGACCTGGTAAAGGAGTACTTGGGAAGTGTGGTTCCGTATCGTGACAACTTCTATGCGGCATTGAACAGTGCCGTGTTCAGTGACGGTTCCTTTGTGTATATTCCCAAGGGGGTGCGTTGCCCGATGGAGTTGAGTAGTTACTTCCGCATCAATGCCCGCAACACGGGACAGTTTGAGCGTACGCTGATTATTGCCGAAGACGATGCATACGTGTCCTATCTGGAAGGGTGTACCGCCCCTATGCGCGACGAGAACCAGCTTCATGCAGCTATCGTCGAGATTATCGTCAAGGACAATGCAGAGGTGAAGTATTCCACCGTACAGAACTGGTATCCCGGTGACGAGAACGGCAAGGGTGGTGTGCTCAACCTTGTGACCAAGCGAGGCGACCTTCGCGGTGTCAACTCCAAGTTGAGCTGGACACAGGTAGAGACAGGATCCGCCATCACCTGGAAGTACCCTTCCTGCATCTTGCGTGGAGACAATTCCGTGGCAGAGTTCTACAGCGTGGCTGTAACCAACAACTACCAGGAGGCTGATACCGGTACCAAGATGATTCACATGGGAAAGAACACCAAGAGTACCATTATCTCGAAAGGTATTTCGGCAGGCCATAGCCAGAACTCCTACCGTGGACTGGTACGTGCCACCTCCAGTGCCGACAATGCACGCAACTACAGTTCGTGCGACTCGTTGCTTTTGGGCAGCAACTGCGGGGCACACACGTTCCCATACATGGATGCCCACAACGATACGGCGGTGTTCGAGCATGAGGCAACAACTTCGAAGATATCGGAAGACCAGCTCTTCTATTGTAACCAGCGTGGCATCCCCACAGAGGAGGCTGTAGGCCTGATAGTAAACGGTTATGCCAAGGAAGTGCTCAACAAGTTGCCGATGGAGTTTGCCGTCGAGGCACAGAAACTCTTGAGCGTGTCGCTCGAAGGTACGGTGGGATAAAAACCGGGCATTGCCACAATGATTATTACATAAATAAGGGAAAATGATGAGACATGTCTTTTTGTTGCTGCTTGTGCTTGCCACTTTGCAGGCTACGGCACAGGTAGGGAAGAACCCTGGTACGCTGAAGGCGTCACAGGATTCGTTGGCAGCGTCGCTTGCCGCCCAGAACAGACAGGAGACAGTAACGTGTCCTGCAGGACAGTCCGCGCGGACAGACACGGCAACACAGTCTATTATGCTGAGAAAACAACTCAACAGCATGCCTGTGTCCAACCAACTCAAGTTGCGCCCAGTAGACTACAAGTTCCTGCCTTCTTCGTCTACCCCCAATATGCCCGAAGACCAAGGGCAGCTTCGTCTTCGCCGCAGCAATGAGGCTGCGAATGGTTATGGAAGCTCTTGGGTGGAGGCAGGCATGTCCATATTACAAGGAATATTAAAATAATAATAGTTTTATGTTAGAGGTAAAGAATCTGCATGCTACCATTGCAGGCAAAGAAATATTGAAGGGTATCAACCTCACCATCGGCGATGGTGAGATACATGCCATTATGGGACCTAATGGCTCAGGTAAGTCGACCTTGAGTGCTGTGCTCACGGGTAACCCGCTCTATACGGTGACAGAGGGCGAAGCTATCTTCAACGGCAAGAACCTACTGGATATGAAACCGGAGGACAGAGCACGCGAGGGCATGTTCCTCTCCTTCCAGTATCCAGTGGAGATACCGGGTGTGAGCATGACCAATTTTATGCGTGCGGCTATCAATGCCAAACGTGAATACCAGGGGTTGGAACCATTGAATACAAGCGAGTTCATGAAACTGATGCGCGAAAAACGCGAACTGGTGGAACTCGACAGTAAGTTGGCACGTCGTTCCGTAAACGAGGGCTTCTCTGGTGGTGAGAAGAAACGTAACGAGATATTCCAGATGGCAATGCTCGAACCCAAGCTCTCCATCCTCGACGAGACAGACTCCGGACTCGATGTGGATGCCATGCGCATCGTGGCAGATGGTGTGAACAAGATGCATACCGACCAGACATCGGCCATTGTCATCACTCACTACGAGCGTTTGCTCGACATGATTAAGCCCAGTGTAGTGCACGTGCTTTATAAGGGTAGGATAGTGAAGACCGCTGGTCCCGAACTTGCCAAGGAGATAGAGACTCGTGGCTACGACTGGATTAAGGCAGAAGTGGACGGCAAAGAATAAGGAGGTTTGCTATGAACGCAGAGAAACAATATTTGGAACTGTATCACTCTTCTTCGCGGATGATCAAGAAGAACAGTGCCGAGGTGCTCAATGCCGTGCGCGATGCTGCATTCGAGGACTTTCATAGCCTGGGATTCCCGTCACGCAAGGTGGAGCGGTATAAATATACAGACATGGGAAAGGTGTTCGAGCCAGACTATGGCTTGAACCTCAACCGTCTGGAGATTCCCGTAGATCCTTATGAGGCTTTCCGTTGCGATGTGCCTAACCTGAGTACGTCTCTTTACTTTGTTGTCAACGACAGTTTCTACAACAAGGCGCTTCCCAAGGTGGAACTCCCAGAAGGGGTAATCGTAGATTCCTTGAGTAAGGTGGCTGAAGAAAATCCCGAACTCATCTCGAAACACTATGCAAAACTTGCCAAGACAGGCGAGGACGGCATAACAGCCCTTAACACGATGCTGGCACAGGACGGACTGCTTGTCTATGTGCCCAAGAATGTGAAGGTAGATAGAGCTATTCAGGTGATAAATATCCTCCGCTCGGATGTTGACTTGATGGTAAACAGGCGTGTGCTTATCGTATTGGAGCAAGGGGCTGAGGCAAAACTTCTCTTCTGCGACCATGCTGCTGATGACCGCAACTTCCTTGCAACACAGGTAATAGAGGCTTTTGTGGGCGAGAATGCCAGTCTTGACCTCTATTGTCTGGAGGAGACTCATATCAAGAACCGCCGCGTAAGCAACGTCTATATAGAGCAGCAGGCCAATAGCCGTGTGAACCACAATGTCATAACACTTCACAACGGCATTACCCGCAACCGTCTCGACCTCGTGTTCAAGGGTGAGGGGGCAGAGTGCTTCTGCAATGGTTGCGTGATAGCCGACAAGAACCAGATAGTAGACAACAATACCCTCATTGACCATCAGGTAGGACACTGCACGAGCAACGAACTTTACAAGTATGTGCTCGACGATGAGGCTCGCGGTGCTTTCGCCGGACGTGTGCTGGTGCGTAAAGATGCCCAGAAGACATCATCGCAGGAAACCAACCAGAATCTTTGTGCTACCAAGACTGCCCGTATGTTCACCCAGCCCATGCTGGAGATTTATGCCGATGACGTGAAGTGTGCCCATGGCAGTACGGTGGGGCAGCTTAATGATGCAGCCCTGTTCTATATGCAGCAGCGCGGCGTGAGCCGCGACGAAGGCAAGATGCTCCTCCAGCTCGCCTTTATCAATGAAGTAATAGACAAGATGGAGTTGGAACCGCTGCGCGACCGTCTGCATCACCTTGTGGAGAAACGCTTCCGTGGTGAACTGAACAAGTGTGAGGGCTGCAAGCTCTGCAAGTGACGGCAGCTGCACTTTTGTGTGTAACGGGTACCATTCCCCGTTACGCACCATTCTTCTTTAGGAAAAGATAAAGACAAGGAAAAGATACAGAACGGATAAAAATTATTTTATGGAAAAGATAACAAACAAAATTGTTTTGCTGTTGCTGGTTCTCTTCGCAAATATAGGCACTGCCACGGCGCAGTTGCCGGTGTTCTGTGGCGAGCACAAGTACGATGGTGAACACAAGAATGAAGTGTCGGGGTATCTGCAGGCTGGTACAAACATCATTACGGGAAAGTTTCTTGGACCGTCGGTGTCATATACCCGTCACCTTACTGACCGCATCAGTGTGAATGCCGGCTTCGACCTGCCGTTTGGAAAGGGGAAAAACGGTATTTCTACTTCTGCCTCTTATCGCCTTCCCGCTTCTTACATTAATTTCTATTTCTCGGGCAAGCTGCTTTATAACAGGTATGTGGACTATAAGGTAAACGAGTACAATGCCAATCTCTCGGCCACGTTTGAGACTCCCTATTTCGACTTGACAGTGGGAGAGACGCTCATCCGTTACAATATGCTGGGAACCGGATATACCGAACCGCTAACCTTTACCTTCGGTACCGGTGTCAATATCCGTCCACGCTGGAACTCATGGAATGTCGGTCTCTTCTTTCGCAACTATGACGACTTCTACTATGAGAACTGGAACATCAACTGGGGCGTGCGGTGGAATGCCAACCTCAAGAAGCGTCTGAAACTCTACGGAGAACTGAATATCCGTCCTGCGGGAAGTACGAGCCAGTTGGCCACGAGGTATGAATCATCATTAAAGGTAGGACTTAAATATCTATGGTAAATGAGAAATATTAGCAATACAATAGTTGGGGTGGTAATGACAATGACTGCCACCCTTTTGTTCTCTTCTTGCGACAAAGTCAGTCCCACGGGCGTACTGGTCGGTGGTTCTGCTGTAGACGACCGAGTGGACATGTCCTATACGTACTACCAGAGCTATCTGCAGGACTCCATCGACATGCGCACGCCAATGAACAGTGACGGCGAGTACTCTTTCCTGGTGGGGAGTGACAGTCATGTGGCGACAGATATAGGGCGTATTATGGAAATGATAAACCTTGGTTTGGACCATGGTGACCTGCTGTGGGCTAGTTGTGGTGACATCGCAGACACCAGCGCCGAGTATTATCGCAATTTGTCGCAGGCATTGGATTCTGCAAAAGGTATTTGGATGTCCAAGTATTTCGATTATAACAACGAATCCTTATGGTATGACACGAGATTTCCCTCGGGCGATGACGATCCGGAGTTTAAGAATTGCTATTGGGACTATAGGGATGTCAAGTTTCCGTTCTATTCGGTCGTGGGCAACCATGACGTGACGCGCAACGGATGGGCTTTGTTTACGTCGATATTCCATTCCTCCTTCTTCGAGTTTACAGTCAAGATAGGCGACACGGGCCAGTACGACCAGTTTATCTTCCTCGATACGGCAAGCGGAACCTTAGGCGAAGAGCAGTGGAAGCTTTTGGATGAGGATGTACTGAAAGCAGACCGGAATGTCCGTCACAAATTCGTATTCTCCCATTCCAATATCTTCAGACCGCGAACCACCCAGTTCTCTTCCACCTTCCCCCGTGAAGAACTGTATCGTTTGCTGAGCCGTTTTGCAGACTGGAATACCACCATTGTGTTCTGTGGTCATGTGCATGCCTGGGATGACAGAGAGTTTGGAGGTGTGCGCTATATTACGCTCGATACGATGAGCGAGCGCAATAATCCGGATGATGGCGACTATCTGGTGCGAATCACCTGCAAGAAGGACGGTAGTGTGGATATGGAACGTGTACACATGAACTATAAGGCAAAATAAGTTATAAAACAAGTAGCATATATATATGTACGACATAAAAAAGGTAAGGGAAGATTTCCCCATTCTTTCCCGAACGGTATATGATAAGCCGTTGGTATATCTCGACAATGCGGCAACGACGCAGAAGCCATTGTGCGTGCTTGATGCCATGCGCGACGAGTACCTCAATGTCAATGCCAATGTACATCGCGGTGTACACTATCTCTCGCAGCAGGCTACCGACCTGCATGAGGCCGCACGCGAGACGGTACGCCGGTTCATCAATGCGGGCAAGACGCAAGAAATCATCTTTACCCGCGGTACTACTGAGAGCCTGAATCTGGTGGTTTCATCGTTCTGTGATGCGTTTATGCAGGAGGGAGACGAGGTCATCATCTCCACCATGGAACATCACTCCAATATCGTACCCTGGCAGTTACAAGCTGCCAGGAAAGGCATTGCCATCCGGGTCATTCCCATCAGCGACAAGGGAGAGATAAACCTCGATGAATTCGCCGGTTTGTTCTCGGAGCGTACCAAGATAGTAAGCATTGCCCAGGTAAGCAACGTGCTCGGAACGGTAAACCCCGTAAAGGAGATGATACGCATAGCCCATGAACACGATGTGCCGGTAGTGGTGGACGGAGCGCAGAGCACGCCCCACTTCGCCGTTGACGTGCAAGACTTGGATTGCGACTTCTTTGCTTTTAGCGGCCATAAGATATATGGTCCTACCGGAATCGGTGTGCTTTACGGTAAGGAAAACTGGCTCGACCGTTTGCCGCCTTACCAGGGGGGCGGCGAGATGATAGAGAGTGTGAGCTTTGAGAAGACCACTTTTGAGAAACTGCCCTTCAAGTTCGAGGCTGGCACCCCCGACTATGTAGCAACCCACGGACTTGCCAAAGCTATCGAGTATGTGTCTGCACTGGGTATGGACAATATTGCCCGGCACGAACAGGAACTTACATGTTACTGCATGGAACAGATGCGAACCGTCGACGGAATCAGACTTTTTGGCGAGCAAGAGGGTAAGGATGCCGTTGTCAGTTTCCTTGTGGGTGACATACACCACATGGATATGGGGACCCTTCTCGACCGTTTAGGTATTGCTGTGCGCACGGGCCATCATTGTGCCCAGCCCCTGATGGATCGCTACCGTATACTCGGTACGGTACGTGCAAGTTTTGCACTCTATAATACCAAGGAAGAGGTCGATACCCTTGTGGCAGGCGTAAAGCGCGTGGCACAGATGTTCTGAAGAAACAAGATAAGCCAAAAAGAAAACTATTGCAACGAGCCTTTTATTGCCGTTGCAATGGTAATCAAAAGCCGTTTTAATGACATTAAAAGGCCAATTTAACGACATAAAAGGCCGTTTTGACGACAAGGCTATTGTAACGGTTTTTGAAAGAAACAAAAGCGTAAAAATGTTGGAATCTCATTATTACACTGACAAGATAGAAGCTGGATGTGACGAGGCCGGCCGTGGCTGCCTCGCCGGAAGTGTATATGCTGCAGCCGTAATTCTTCCGCCCGATTACCATAACGAAGAACTCAACGACAGCAAGAAGTTGACCGATAAGAAGCGAAAGGCACTGCGAGAGCAGATAGAACGCGATGCCGTAGCATGGTCGGTAGGCATTGTCACGCCCGAAGAAATCGACCGTATCAATATCCTCAATGCCAGCATCCTTGCCATGCACCGTGCTCTGGACGGCCTCAAGGTGCGTCCCGAGGCTGTCATTGTAGACGGCAACCGCTTCAAGCCTTACTGTGACTTGCCCTATACCACCATTGTCAAGGGAGACGGCAAGTATCTGTCCATAGCTGCAGCCAGTATCCTTGCCAAGACCTATCGTGACGATTATATGGATGCGTTGGCCGAGGAATATCCCCAGTATGACTGGAAGGGAAACAAGGGTTATCCCACAAAGAAACACCGGGCTGCCATTAAGGAGTATGGCACTACACCTTACCATCGCCTTACCTTCAACCTTTTGGGCGGTGAAGAACTCTCACTGCCCTTTGCGGAAGGACAGTAACAGGGAAATTTGTATTTCTGTCTGTAAAGAATCGACTGCTTCTTAGATGCGCTCCTTGCATTTCTGCAGGCACCAGACAAACCACCCCAGGAACACTGCCCTCAGTATGATGTTGATGTCTGCTGGGAATACAGCCATGACGAGTGCAGCCTGGGTCTCCAGTATCAGCCATGTCTGTTTTACGGTCACTTCACGCTCCAGTACCGATGAGAAATATTTGCGCATCCACTCTAAAGGTATACGCACCAGTTTTGAGGGCCATGCACACATGTTTCTTATCCCCTCTATTATCAGTTTGATGTCCTCGCTCGGTTCGAAGGCTTCGGTTACGTTCTTGCGGTTCAGCTCAGATGTTGTGCAGTTGCTTGTAAGGGCGAAATTCTTTTCCATAGTCTTTGTATCTTTTTTGTTGATAGGACCGTCGGGTCCGTTCCGTTTGTTTTATGATGCAAAGTTATTGCCCCGTTGTGCAATATATGTTCACTTTCTGCGTTTTTGTGTTAAAAGTGTACGGCATTAAACTCTCTTAACGTTTAAGGCCGTATTACCAACCTGCCAAGCCTATGCGACACGACAAACTGGAAAAGGAAATGAGCCTTATGCTCCTGCTTACGGAGAATCACTGCTACGATGTGGCGGCAATCTGTGAGCGTATCGGTATATCCCGCCGTATGCTTTACTATTATCTGGAAAGTTTCCGCGACTGGGGATTCAAGGTAGAGAAGCACGGCACTATATACAGTCTGGACCGCGAGTCTCCCTTCTTCAAGCATCTGTTCGAAACTATCAACTTTACTGAAGAAGAAGCGCTGACCATGCTCTCTATATTAAATAAGGTAGAGGGCAACAATGCCATTGTTGAGCGGCTACGGCGTAAACTCGATCGTTTCTACGATCTCAACATCCTGTCTAGTCCGCAGGTGCGCGAACAGGCAGCTCATAATGTCAGTGTGCTTTACGATGCCATCAAGAGTCACCGTCTGGTCAAGATACAGGGATATTCCTCACCGCATAGCAAGAGTCTTACCGACCGTGTGGTGGAACCGTTTATGATGATGAACAACAATAACGACGTGCGTTGCTACGAGTTGTCTTCCGGCATGAACAAGACCTTTAAGGTGTCGCGCATGTCCGATGTTCTGTTGCTCGATCTGGAGTGGGGTAACGAGAGCCGTCATAAGCACATGTTTACAGACATCTTCATGTTCAGTGGCGATGAGCCTCTGCCTGTAGAAGTACAGCTCGACCGCTTGGCCTATAACCTGATGTTGGAAGAATATCCCGGATCGGATGGCTTTATCGTTCAGCAAGATGATGCCCATTGGCTTTTCCGTGGGCATGTGGCGAGCTATGTAGGCATCTCACGCTTTGTTTTGGGGTTGTACGACCATGTCAAGGTACTTGGCAGTGAAGCTTTCCGTTCTTATTTGTCAGATAGGCTCAGGCTGTTCGCCTCGTTGTAGTCTTGTGCTTTCTGCTCTTTTACCTGTTGCGGTGTCTTGCCAGTGTGTTTCTTGAAGTAGCGACAGAAGAAGCTCACGTCCGTAAAATGATATTCCCATGCCAGTTGTTTGACGCTCTGCCTGTCCAGCTGTAGCTGCGTCTTGAGTTGCAGTACGACATATTGGTCTATGATGACTTTGGGTGTATGCCCTGTCACCTGCCTCACGATATTGGTAAGATATTTGGGGGTTATATTCATCAGTCCTGCATAGTAGTTTACATCGCGCGACTTCTTGAAGTCTCTTTCCAGCAACATCATAAAATGATTGAACAGTTCTCTTACCCTGTGCGACTTCACCTCGTCCGACCGGTACTGCGGGTTGCGCTGCAGATACTCGTGGAATCCCACGAAGAAAGCCTTAAGCTGCAGCAGTACCAGTTGTGCCACGCATGTACATTCCGGTTGCGAAAAATAAACCTTCAGTAGGTAAAACATACCGTTGATGATGTTTGTCACGATGGGTGTGTCTTGTCTGCATCTGTCTTCACGTAGGGAAGAGTATACTGTCTGTTCCAGTTGCAGACTTGCTTCGCGCAGTAGCGAGGCATTGTATTTCAGTATCTCAGCCTCGAATCCGCCTTTTTCTTCAGTATTCAGGTAAACCACATCGTTGGGGAAGAGTGTGATGACAGCTCCCTCGTACAGCTGCCACACATCGAAGTTGACCCTGATGGACGCTTTCCCCTTTCGGCAGATGACAATGGCTCCGTAGGTGATGACGGTCGGTTCTTCCTGCCATTCGTCCAACCGTGAGCTAAAGAGGTGTGCTTCCTGATAGCTGCTTAGTTCCTTGATTTTCATTTCTGTTCTTGTTTTGTTTGCAAAAGTACGTATATTGTGTGATATATCCGAATAATAGTTCCCAAAAAGTCTATCCTTGGCGAAATAAGATAAATGAGCCGTTGCCCAAATCTGCGTACCTTTGCACCGGACAAAACAGATATAGGTAAATGACAAGAAAAATCGAGTTAATGGGTCTGCTTCTGTTGTGTGGCGTTTGCCGCCTGCAGGCACAGACCGTAGAGTCGTGCAAGACCGATGGCGCAGAGTTGCAGCGTATGACCATCGAGCAACTGTTCGGTCGTGTGGAAACCAACAGCAAGAGTCTTCGTACGCAGCAGAGTGGAGTAGAGGCCGCCAATCTCGGCATAGCGTCGGCCAAGAGTAAACGCTTGCCCGATATAGATGCTTCGCTCTCGCTGAGTTATATAGGCAATGTACTGCTTACCGACCGTGACTTCAGTAATGCCCAGGGGTGCAGCTCGCCCCATTTCGGCAACAGTTTCTCACTTGAGGCACAACAGGTGGTTTATGCTGGTGGAGCCATCAACTCTGGTATCCGCCTTGCCGAACTGAACAAACAACAGGCAGAGAATGGTGTGCGCCTTACCCGTCAGCAGGTACGCTTCGTGGCATTGGGGCAGTATCTCGATCTCTATAAGGTAGACAACCGCATCAAGGTGTATGAGAAAAACATTGAACTCACCGAGCAGCTCATCGCCGATATCCGTGCCAAGCAGACACAGGGCATGGCTCTGAAGAATGACATTACGCGTTACGAACTGCAGATGGAGACCCTCAAGCTCGGTCTCGTATCGCTGCGCAACAACCGCTCCGTGCTCAATCATCAGTTGTGTAACACGCTCGGCATGGATACCGGCACCACTATTCTTCCCGACACTACCCTTGCCGACAAAGTTTATGCGCAAGAAGGAGAAAGCTACTGGCAGGAGGAAAGCACGATGAATTCGCCAGCTCTGGAACAGTCTGCCATCCGCATGCGTATGGCGCGTGAGCAAGAGAAAGTAGCCAAGAGCGACATACTTCCCAAGGTAGCCATTGTCGCAGCCGACAACTTTAACGGCCCCATAACCTTCGAACTGCCGCCCATTGACAAGAACCTTAATGTATGGTATGTGGGTGTAGGCGTGAAGTACAGCTTGGGTTCCCTCTTCAAGAGTAACAAACGTGTGAAACAAGCTGCAGTAGAGACACGACAGGCACAAGAAGCCCACAGTGTGCAGGCCGAACAGCTCAACAATCAGGTGCAGGCCTCTTATGTGCAGTACCAGCAGAGCTATGTGGAACTGGCAACCCAGCAGAAGAGTGTGGAACTTGCCCGCCAGAACTATGATGTGATGAATGCTCGTTACATGAGCCAGTTGGCCCTTGTTACAGACATGGTAGATGCCTCCAATCTTCGCCTCAATGCCGAACTGCAGGAGGTAGATGCACGTATCAACATCGTATATGCCTATTACCGCATGAAGTATATAGCAGGAAAAATCTGATAAAGGTAAAAGGGTAAAGAAGTAAAAAGGTAAAAAATACAAAACAGAAGACAATGAATAAGAAGACTATCAAGAGAATATATAATGTAGTGATTGTGCTTTTCCTTGTGGGAGGCATAGTGTGGGCATTCAGTCATTTCAGCTATGGTAGCGGTGTGGAATATACGGACGATGCACAGGTGTGTCGTCATATAACCCCTGTCAACACCAGGGTGCAGGGCTTTGTCAAGGAGATCCGTTTCAACGATTTCCAGCATGTGAAGAAAGGCGACACCCTTGTTGTGCTTGAAGATGCCGAGTATCGTCTGCAGGTAGCCCAAGCGGAGGCGGGGTTGAGAGGCTCCCGGTCAAGTTCGTCTGTCGTGTCGGCCAGTATGAATACTACTACCAGCAACGTGCAGACTGCCTCGGCAGGTATAGAGGAAGCCCGTGTTGATATGCTCAATGCCAAGCAGGATTTCGACCGTTTTGCCTCGTTATTGAAGAAAGACGCCGTTACGCGTCAGCAGTACGACAACGCCTACGCCCGTTATCTCGGTGCCAAGGCCCGTTACGAGCAGGCTTCCAGCCGTCATCAGAGTGCAGCTTCCGTGCGCAATGTGCAGACCCATCAGTTGGGGGGCTCACGTGCTGGCGAGAGCGTGTCCGAGGCACAGCTCAATCTTGCCCGTCTCAACCTCTCCTATACCGTCATCGTGGCTACCTGTGACGGTGTAATGGGTAAGAAAGATATCCATGAAGGTCAGTTGGTGCAGCCTGGTCAACTCTTGGCGCGTATCGTCGATGACCATGACGTGTGGGTTGTTGCCAATTACCGCGAGACGCAGATGGATGGTATCGAAGTTGGCAAAAGTGTCGAATTCACCGCTGATGCCATCCCTGGTGTCGTATTCCATGGCAAGGTACAGGCTCTGTCTGCAGCAGCGGGCAATGCCTACTCCATGATACCCGTAGACAATGCCACAGGCAACTTTGTAAAAGTAGAGCAGCGTGTGCCTGTACGTATTAGCCTTACTGCCGACAACGCCCCCAACCAGGTGGCCCTGTTGCGTGCCGGACTCAATGTGGAAGCTACTGTACGTATCAAAGAGCAGTAATTCACTCTATCTCTATAGATTTTAGAACACGCATTTACAAGAAACAGAAAAATGCCAGGACCTCCTATGTTACAGGGCCCCTTCCGGGTTCCTTCCTTCAACGGCTTTGTTCCCCGCCGTCTACAGCCATGGATATACCTCCTCTTTGCCTTCATCTTTCTGATGTCGGGCGGCATATATGGTGGAGCCATGAGCCATGTGATGGGCGAGTACAGCCTGATGCGCGAGGACGTGCTCATGATCGTCATGTTCAACGTCGTGGGGGTGGCTATGCCTTTCCCCTTCCTCTTCAAGTTGAAGTTCCGCTATACTAACCGTCAGCTTCTGCTTAATGCCGCTCTCATAGTGGCGGCTTGCAATTTTCTCATCATGTGGACCGACTCTGTGCCCGTGATGTGTGTACTCGCCTATATTGCAGGCTTCTTTAAACTTTGCGGAACCTTCGAATGTATGAGCACCATACAGTTGTGGATGACCCCCAAGCGCGACTTCACCATCTTCTTCCCCTTGCTCTACTGTCTGGTATTGGGCAATATGTCGCTCTCGCCTTGGGTTACCGAACACCTTATATATATGTGTCAGGACTGGCGCATCATCAACTGGGCGATGACTGGTTTGCTGCTCATGGTGGCGCTCGTGGTGTATGTCACCACACACGACTTCCGGTTTATGAAACCTCTGCCGTTTATCAGTGTTGACTATCTGGGCTGCCTGCTCTGGTCGGCATGGATGTTGGAGTTTATTTTCTTCTTCAACTATGGTGAGCACTACAACTGGATCGACAGTCGTATAATGCGAATGGATGCGGTACTCTTTGCGGTGACAGGCTATTTCTGCATACAGCGTATGCGCCACATACGCCATCCCTATATAGCCCCCGAGGCATGGAAGTACAAGCGTCTGTTACCGCTGCTTATTCTCTTTGCCTTTGTAGAGTTTATGGGCAGCACGCCCAAGGTGTTGCAGACTGCCTTTACGGGTGGTGTGCTCCACTATGGGGCTGTCACTACCAATGTGCTCAACTTCGTGGAGTGGACTGCTGCTATTGCCGGATGCCTGTTCTGCCTGTTCTGGTGCAAGGTGCTTCGCTACAAGTACACCCACCTGCTCACGGTAGGTGTGGCGGCTATGGTGTGTTATCCCGTCATGATGTATTTCCTCATCGACCCCGGTCTGCCTCTCGAAGCGCTCTATCTGCCCACGGCCCTGCGCTCCTTCGGTAATGCCATCTTCTTCTGCATGCTTACCATTTACCTGGAGGAACTCATGCCCTTCCAGCATTTCTTCATGGGACTGACCATGGCAGGCATTATACGTAACGGCCCCGTCTCCACCATGTGCTCCGGCTTGTACAGCTATGGTCTGCGCTACCAAGTGGCGGACAACATGGCGCGTGGACTTCCTTACGATTCTGCCGGACTGCTCATGATAAGCATACGTCAGCTCTATGGGCTTACTTGTGTCATCGGTTTGGCGGTACTCATCATCTTTCTGCTGTGGAATCTACAGCCCGTGCGCAGTACACTGAAGAAGATGCCCGAGTGGAATTTTGTGGGGCGCATGCTCAAGCGTCAGATGAAGCGTGAGAAAGCTTTGCGGACAGCGGCAAACTGACAGAATAATGTATATATATCCGCCTACACCCCTCTTTATGCGGATTTGATGGAATAAATTTGCATTTGCCGATAATTATGCGTATCTTTGCCCTCCAGTACAAACTATACAGAAGGAGATGACGCATGAAGGAAATGCAAGACATATTTAGGAGAGTAAAGGCGGCCAGCAGACAGCTTGCCCTGCTCTCCGACGAAAAACGTAATGGCGTGTTGCGGGCCGTGGCTGACGCCATTGTTGCTGATACCCCCTCGCTGCTTGAGGCCAATGCCAGCGACTTGTCGCACATGGACAGTGCCAATCCCCTCTACGACCGTCTGCAGCTCACGCCACAACGTTTGGCGGATATAGCTGCCGACATGCGCCATGTGGCACAGTTGGCATCGCCTTTGGGGCGCATACTGAAGGATGTTACGCTCGCCAATGGTCTGCATCTGCAGCGTGTGGCAGTGCCCTTCGGTGTGATAGGCATGGTTTATGAGGCACGCCCCAACGTGACATACGATGTCTTCTCGCTTTGTTTCAAGAGCGGAAATGCTTGTGTACTGAAAGGAGGAAAGGATGCCGACTGTTCCAACCGTGCCGCTGTGGCACTTATTCACCATGTGTTGGAACAGCAGGGCGTCAGTACCGATGTTGTCCAACTGTTGCCGCCCACCCATGAGGCTACCGCCGAGATGTTGGGTGCCGTAGGCTACATAGATCTCTGTATACCGCGTGGAGGAAAGAATCTTATAAGTTTTGTACGCGACACTGCCAAGGTGCCTGTTATAGAGACGGGTGCCGGGGTGGTGCATTGCTATTTTGACCGGGACGGCGATACTGCCATGGGCAAGCGTATCATTACCAATGCCAAGTGTCGCCGTGTTAGTGTGTGCAATGCGCTCGACTGTCTGATTATCCACGAAAGTCGTTTGGCAGACCTTCCCGAGCTGTGCGAAGACCTTGCCAAGCATCATACCAAGCTTCATGTTGACGCACGGGCATATGAGGCGCTGAAGGGACATTACCCTGATACCTTGTTATGTACAGCAGACGGTGGTTGGGGCACAGAGTGGCTAAGTATGCAGATGGGCATAAAGACCGTCAATTCGGTAGATGAGGCCATCGAGCATATAGCTGCTTACGGAAGCGGGCACAGCGAGAGCATCGTTTCTGACAATCCTGAAGCCCAGCAGAAATTCCAGTCTATGGTAGATGCAGCCTGCGTCTATGTCAATGCTCCCACGAGCTTTACCGATGGGGCACAGTTCGGACTTGGTGCGGAGATAGGTATCAGTACCCAGAAACTCGGTGCACGCGGTCCGATGGCTCTTGAGGAAATTACCACCTACAAGTGGCTTGTCACAGGCAATGGACAGATAAGGGATTAAGTGAATAACGAAAAAAGTTGGTACGCTTTGTCCAGTATCCCTGTAAGGGCAAATCGTTAATGTACCTGACTCTCTTTGGGTATAAAGCTTTTGCCGACTTGCGACTTGCTTGTAAGAAATTAAGAAATATTAATAAAAACAACATAACAATATGAAGACATTCTTTAATGTGGAAGACCTTGGCGACCTGAAAGCTGCACTCGCCGAGGCACAGGAAGTGAAAGCAAACCGTTTCGGGTATCAGGAACTTGGCAAGAACAAGACCCTGTTGATGATATTCTTCAATAACAGTCTGCGTACCCGCCTTAGTACCCAGAAGGCAGCCATGAACCTCGGCATGAACGTCATCGTGCTCGATGTAAACGCTGGTGCATGGAAACTCGAGACGGAGCGCGGTGTCATCATGGACGGCGACAAGAGCGAACACCTCTTGGAGGCTATTCCGGTAATGGGAAGTTTCTGCGACCTTATCGGTGTGCGTAGCTTTGCCGGACTGAAAGACCGCGACTACGACTATGCTGAGACCATAGTCAACCAGTTCGTGAAGTACAGTGGTCGTCCCGTATTTGCCATGGAGACTGCCACCGTTCATCCTCTGCAGGCATTTGCCGACCTCATTACCATCGAGGAACACAAGAAGGTGGCACGCCCCAAGGTGGTACTTACGTGGGCACCCCACTGCCGTGCCTTGCCGCAGGCTGTACCCAACTCCTTTGCACAATGGATGAACGCTGCCGATGTAGACTTCGTCGTAACGCACCCCGAGGGCTATGAACTCGACCCCAAGTTTGTGGGCGGTGCCAAGGTGGAGTACGACCAGAAGAAGGCTCTCGAAGGTGCCGACTTCGTTTATGCCAAGAACTGGAGTTGCCCGGGCGTAAAAGATCCGGCACAGTATGGCGAGATATTGAGCAAGGACATGGGCTGGACCATCGATGAGGAGCACATGAGCTGGACAAATGACGGCTGTTTTATGCACTGTCTGCCTGTACGCCGTGGTCTCATCGTTACCGACGATGTTATCGAAAGCAAGAACAGCCTTGTCATTCCGGAGGCTGCCAATCGTGAAATCTCTGCCCAGGTCGTCATCAAGCGAATGCTTGAGTCGCTGTAAGCCTTAATTCCGCAAGCTAATGCGTTAACTTTAGTTATAATTACCTGAGCAACATGAAGTTGCTCAGGATTTTGTCATGTCAAAAAATCACTTACCTTAGTGCTGCTAAACAAATAGGCATAAAATATAGACTGGACATGGCAAAAGTACAAACAAAATTTCAAAAATCACCTCTTTTGGCGGTTTTTCTTGCTTGAGGTGCAGCGAGGACGCTGCACACTACTACGGCTTGCCCCGGTTACTGTTGGGTTCTGATAACGATGCTGTTTACGATGTTTGTCTGCGTCATTTACGGTTTCTGTCTGCGTCATTTGCGAAGTCTGTCT
>CAVCGV010000005.1:0-43824 GCA_963601815.1 bacterium | reverse complement strand
TAATCGGAACCAGCCCACCGTTGGTTCTTCTATAAGATACGATAAAAATTAAGAAAACAAATAATAATCAATCCGTTATCGGCCGGAGGCTTTAGCTTTTACGCCGTAGCGGAAATTAGTACAACAAGAAGATAGAATAAGGCAGAAATTTACCACCCCCAAAAAAGGAAGCAAACAATGACAAAGTCAACAATAAAGAAAATGCTGCAGTCAATGAAGAAAGAGGACCTCATTGGGTTGGTTCTCGAACTTTATTCTGCACGAAAGGAAGCCAAGGAATACTTGGAGTTCTATGCAGCACCAGACGAGAATGGCAAACTGGAAGAATACAAGAACATCATCCAAGAGGAGTTCTATCCCAAGAGACGGAGAGAACCACAAACCCGTTTCTCTGTTTGCAGAAAGGCGGTAGCCGATTTCAAGAAGCTCAAGCCTTCAGACGATGCCCTTGCAGAACTGATGGTGTCGTATATGGAATGGGCGACTAAATTCACCTATGACTATGGTGACATGTGGGAGCAATACTACGACTCTGTAGAAAGTAATTTCGACAAGACCATCAAGCATATTGTCGTGAATGGCTTGTGGGACAAGTATGACGCGCGTCTTCAGCAATGCGTGAAATGGTCGGAGAACAATGGATATGGTTTCGCAGACGCCATCGATAGCATGTACGAGGAAGGCAAGGCTATTGAGCATGACCTCGCTACAAAATTTTCAACAACAAGAATGAGCGAGGCACAAATCAAGAAGATGTTTGGCATTTAGGTTAATGCAACTATATCTTCATCCTCGTCCAGAGCCAGCGGGGAATAAGTCGCCAGACGGATACGAGGAGGGCGTATCTCCAATCGATAACCTTCACGCTCCTACCCTTCTCGACGGCTCGTACGATGCTCCATGCCACATCCTTGGCATCGAGTTGCAAGGGATAGTTGCTACCGGCGATGAGGTCTGTCTTAACAAATCCCGGACGAATATCTGTGATGCGGATGTCGAGGTGACGCTTGCGTGCCTGCTGGCAGAGACATTCCAGGTAATGGCTCTGGAAACGCTTGGTGGCAGAATAGGCGGGTGCGGCACCGAGCCCTTTGGTTCCAGCGATGGAGGTAATGCAGGCGATGCGGGCAGAAGTATCGTCCTTGCCTTCATGTCCGTCCACATAACCATTTTCCCTTTCTGCAAACCAACGGAACGCTGTATCCACCATCCGCACGAACCCCACGCCGTTGGTCTCCACCGTGCGAAGTTCCTTTTCCATATCGAGCTGGTTGTTCTGCCATCCGATGCCCGAGCTGTGGAAGTACAGATCCATGCCGCCAAGCAGACTGATAAGCTTGCGCAGGAGTTCCGGGGCATCGGGAGAGGTAACGTCTATCTGTTGGCTGCACACGATATTGTCGCTGCCATTCTTCACCTCTTCGAGACGCTCTGTCCTTCTTCCGGCGATACCCACCTTCCATCCACGTTCAGCCAACAGCCGAGCCACTTCCATACCGATGCCCGATGTGGCACCCATCACGATTGCTTTTCTTGTCATAGTGTTTGTGAAATTTATGCAGTTTGTGTCCATAAGCTTCAGTACCTTGCCATCGGGGCATCGGGCAGATAATACTGGAGAGCATCAGCTTGTCGTATCATACGCAAAGGTAGCCTAAAATTTCGAATTATGATGAGTTTGGGCGAATATTATCTCTCAATATGATGCAATTTTAGGAAAAAACTCAGTAACTTTGCAGAGAAAGCTACTACAAGGGCAAGAAACAATAGCCCGGCTACGAGAAAACAAACTAAAAACTAAATAATGAAACTAAGATTTTTGGTTTTTGGGACATGCGCTTTATTGTGTGCCAACACATGGTGCGCCAACTCTAATTCATCCGATACGCATGGACCAACCACCATGCCGGAACGACCACGCATCCTTATCACAACTGACATAGGAGGTACCGACCCGGACGACAACCAATCGATGATGCATTACCTGCTCTACAGCAACGAGTTTGACTGCGAGGGACTTGTATCGTCGCCATCGTACGGGGACGGGAATGCCCGCGAAATAGTACGCATGATAGGACTCTACGAGCAAGACTTACCTGTGCTGAAGCAGCATGCACAAGGATGGCCATCCGCCAACTATCTGCGGTCTATCACCAAACAGGGACGGCACGGGGCTGCACCCTTATGCGGTTATTCTACAGCCACAGAAGGTTCCAACTGGATTGTGACATGTGCAAGAAAAGCGGAGAAACGTCCGCTCTATGTACTCGTATGGGGCGGACTGGACGACGTAGCCCAGGCTCTGCATGACGCACCCGACATTGCCGACAAGGTACGTATTCACTGGATAGGCGGTCCAAACAAGAAATGGAGTCTGCCCAGCTATTGCTACATCGTGGAGAACTTCCCCAACCTGTGGTTCATAGAAAACAACGAATCTTACCGCGGTTTCATCGCCAACTACAAAAACAAGGACCAGTATAACGCCGGATTCTACGAGAACTATGTGAAGGGGGCAGGACATCTTGGCGCAGATTTCTACAACTACAAAGAGGGACTCCCAAAATTGGGAGACACCCCCACCCTGCTCTATATGATGGACGGCGACCCGGCAGTTCCGGAAAGAGAGTCGTGGGGCGGTTCATATTCCAAGATAAGCCATAGCTCACGCGTCCTGTTCACACGCCCCACTACCGCTAGCGACACCATACAGCGCGACGGAATCATAGAATGGCGGTTTAATGGCCCGAAACTGAAACCGGGCAGCTACCGACCAGTAAAGGCACAATGGGCTTCTGGGGCTGACAACGAGGTGGGATTTCTCACCGTCGACGGGCAGAAATGGCCAGTATACTATTTGGGAGAAGGACAGTACATGTGCCGCTACGCCACATACAAGACAGGCATCGCCACCTATACCATCGAGGCGGACATCAAGGATTTCCCCATACAGAAGGGTGAATTCTACGTAGAAAATGTATTCCCCGGCAAGCAACGGACTACAGACTACAAGGTGGGGAACACCTGGTGGAGCGACCGTACCGATACCGCCCTCTACAGCAAACGGGGCAAATGCCAGGGAGCCGTTACCGTGGAGAAATTTCGCACGCAAGTAATGGAAGACTGGGGACTGCGCTGTGGCTGGCTGAAATAACCGACTCTACTTCAGCCACAGAGGACGTACGTACATGGGCTGAAGAACGTACGTGCGTGGGCAGATGAAAGAACGTACGTGCATCAAGAAAGAGGAATATACAAAGGCTAAAACACAAGCCTTTAAGACACAAAAAATCCCAAACGTCGAAAGACATTTGGGATTTTCTATTATTTGTTTGTTACGAATGATTCGCCACAAAATTACTCAGCTGCAGGAGCTTCCTCCTCTACAGGAGCCTCAGCAGGAGTCTCCTCTACAGCTACTGGAGCCTCAACGGGAGCGTTCTCAGGAACGACGTTGACAGCAACCTTGATCTCAACCTCCTTATGGAAGTGAACAGTAGCCTCGTACTCGCCTACCTTCTTGGCATCCTTCATGGTGATGATCTTGCGATCTACCTCGATACCCTTCTTGGCAAGCTCCTCAGCAACAGTAGCTGCATTTACAGAACCGTAGAGCTGACCGGTAGCGCTCACCTTGGCAGCAATGGTAAGAACCACGCCGTTGAGAGCCTCACCCTTCTTCACAGCCTCAGCCTTGATAGCCTCGAGCTTGTGAGCCTGCTGCTTCAGGTCTTCAGCCAACTGCTTCTTAGCAGAAGCAGAAGCGATGACAGCCTTGCCTGTAGGGATAAGGTAGTTACGACCGTAACCACTCTTAACATTCACGATATCGTTCTTGTATCCAAGACCGATAATATCTTGCTTAAGTATAATTTCCATTGACTCTTTCCTCCTCAAATTACTTCATCAAATCGGTTACGTAAGGAAGCAAAGCGATCTGGCGTGCACGCTTGACAGCCTGTGCCACACGGCGCTGATACTTCAAAGATGTACCTGTGATACGGCGGGGAAGGATCTTACCCTGCTCATTCAAGAACTTCTTCAAGAATTCAGGATCCTTATAGTCGATGTACTTGATACCGCTCTTCTTGAAACGGCAATACTTCTTCTTCTTTGTATCGATAGAAGGAGCGGTCAAATAACGGATTTCAGATTTCTGCTCTGCCATGATTAAGCCTCCTCTTTTTTACCAAGCTTTGCACGACGCTTCTCTGCATAAGCGGCTGCATACTTGTCAAGTTTAACAGTCATGTAACGGATTACCTTCTCGTCACGGCGGAAGCCTGTTTCGAGAGTGTCAATAACAGTTGGCTCTGCCTTGAATTCTACCAGATTGTAGAAGCCAGAGGTCTTCTTCTCAATGTTGTAAGCCAACTTCTTCAAACCCCAAGCCTCTTCGTTCAGAATCTCAGCACCATTGTCTGTGAGCAGCTTCTTGAACTTAGCGACCGTTTCCTTCATCTGTTCATCAGACAAAACGGGAGTCAAAATGAAAACGGTTTCGTATTGATTCATACTACTTTGATAAATTAAATGTGTTATAAATTCTCAATGCTATCCCACTACAGAACGCCTCAAAAAGGCGCACCTTCGCGAAATGCGGTGCAAAATTACTGCTTTTTCTCGAAATAACCAAATATTTTGTGTACTTTTGCAGAAAATATTCTTCCACATGACAGTAAAAAACATATTCGAACTTCTGAAAAAGCATGCTGCCACCACTGCAACGGCCTGTATCGTGGCGGGAGTGCTTGTTTTCGCAGCAAGCTTTGTGCTGCATACAAAAAGCAATATCCTGCTGTTCGCGGGACTACTGTGCATAGTGGTCGGAACAGCAGGATACGTATGGGCGCTGAGACAGGTTAATCCTCGCCGGGAGTAATCAACTTGTATCCCTTGCCGTGGATATTGATAATCTCTATCTGCGGGTCTTCCTTCAGGTGCTTGCGCAGCTTGGTGATGTAAACATCCATTGAGCGCGCATTGAAGTAGTTGTCGTCTATCCAGATGGTCTTAAGCGCAAAGTCGCGCTGAAGTATCTCGTTGGCGTGTGAGCAGAGCAGGGCCAGGAGCTCATTCTCCTTGGTAGTAAGCTTGGTCTGCTTTTCGCCGATGCAGAGCAACTGCTTCTGGGTATCGAAGGTAAACTGTCCGATGTGGTACAGTGTGGACTCCTTGCTCTTCTTGCCGCGTACACGGCGCAGGATGGCCTCTACGCGCAACACCAACTCTTCCATAGAGAAAGGCTTGGTAATATAGTCGTCCGCACCTATCTTGAATCCCTCGAGAATGTCCTCCTTCAACGTCTTGGCAGTAAGGAAGACGATAGGTATCTCGGTATTGGCCTGGCGGATATCCTGGGCGAGGGTAAAGCCGTCCTTCTTGGGCATCATCACGTCGAGCACAGCCACATCAAACTTGGCCTTGGTAAACTCCCTGTAACCGGCTTCTCCGTCTGGGCACAAGGTGGTGTCATAACCTTTGGCCACCAAATACTCGCGAAGCAACATTCCCAAATTCTCGTCGTCTTCGCAAAGCAAAATCTTAACTTTCTCTTCCATATTCTTGTCGTTTTTATTGTTAATATTCTTTTGTATATATTCTTTGCCTTATCATCAGTCGTGTATCACAGGCAACTTAACGGTAAAGGTGGTACCCTTGCCCAATTCGCTTTCGACCTTGATCTCGCCGTCATGCAAGTCGACCATCTTCTTGACGTACGCCAGTCCGAGCCCGAAGCCTTTCACGTCATGCACATTGCCCGTATGGACACGGTAGAACTTGTCGAATATCTTCTTGAGATTTTCCTTCTTCATGCCCATTCCCGTATCGGAGATGGAGAGGTAGAGATACTGGTCGTCGTTCCATGTCTTCATCGTCACGAAGAGCGCCGCATCGGGCTTGCGGTACTTCACGGCATTGTCCATCAGATTGAAGATGACATTCTGAAAATGCACCTCGTCCACGAAGATGGTAGAATCTACCGCCTCTATATCCGTGTACACCTTGCCGCCTGTATGCTCCACACGGAGGGAGAACGAATTGGCTATGTTTTCCACCATCTCGTTAAGGTCGAGCTCTTTCTTCTTGAACACAGCCTTCTTGCGGTCGAACATACTCATCTGCAACACCTTCTCCACCAGGAACCGCAAGCGCTTGGCCTCATCGCCTATGACGCTGCCCAGGTGTTGCTGCATCTGCTCGCTCTTCGATATGGAGCTGTCGTTGAGCATCTGTGCGGCAAGACTGATACTGGCAATGGGTGTCTTGAGCTCGTGCGTCATGTTGTTGATGAAGTCATTCTTTATCTCCGTATAGCGTTTCTGCCGGAATATGACGACAATGGTGAAGACAAACGTCACCAAGAGCACCAGCGTGAAAATGATACTGGGTATCATAAAGCGCACACTGGAGAAGATGTAGCTGCTCATGTTGGGGAAATGGACATTCACTACGCCCATTTTCGACTGCGGGTCGTTACGAAACAGCACCTGCGTATAGTTGTACTCCTCGCCCTCGTCGCTATAGTCAGGACAACGGTACACTTCGCGCCCATCCTGCGTACACACAGTAAAGTGGTAGGGTATGTTGATGCCGTTGTTCATCATCTCCGCCTTCAAGTCCTGGTCCAGCTGCTTGAAGTTGATACGCTCTTTCAGAGGTTTCTCCGAAGCGGAATAGAGTATAGAGTAAACCACCTCGTCGAGCAGCGCCTTTTGGTAGACATAACGGTTTTTCACGATTTCCTGCAGCGACTTCTGCGTCTCGTGCAGCGAGTTCTTGTCGCTGCGCAGTATCATGGCCTTAGGGGTCTGTGCCGGATTGGTGGATATGGTTTTCAGTTCGAACGAAGAGTACACCGTACCGTCTTTGCCCGTAACGGAGAACTGGTGCGACTGCTGCTGGGTTCCGTCTATCTGACCGCTACGTGTTCCGGCAGAGTCACGACGCATAGCCTTACGCTCTGTCTCGTTGACATCTTTCTCGAGATAGCGCAATGTCTCGTTGAGTTCCAGGTTTCGCGATGCCTGGTACAGGGCACGGTTGACGGATTCGTCAAACTGTTCCTTCTTCATCTCCACCATCTCCTGGATATATCCCAACTGGAGAAAAAGCAGGACGAGGAAAGAAAAGCCCATAATGGCAGCTATAATCCAAATCGTTTTCTTTTTCATAATGGCAAAGGTATGACTTTTCTTAATCGCTTAACACTTTTGCGTTAATTATTTACATGATGTTTTATTTTATTAACTATTTATTGATTTTATAGTGCACTATAAGAAACTTAACAGAAACTATAGTACCTCAACACAACGAAGGGAAGCGCATTCGTCAAGAATGCGCTTCCCCGTGGCTTGGAGTACCATGCAGGCACTCCTCATTCTATACTTTCTTAAGAATCTATACTTTTTGCAGAATCTGCATTACGCCAAGACGTCATGCTTTATTCAGCATCCTTTGCCACCTCTGCCTCATGTTCGGCTATCAGCTTGCCCTGGATGTCGTTGGGCACAAGTTCGTAGCTTGCAAACTTGGTGGTAAAGGAGGCTCTTCCCCCTGTCAGCGAACTGAGCGAGATGGAGTAGTTGCTCAACTCCTTGAGCGGTATCTTGGCGCTCAGTTTCTGGTATCCTGCCTCGCTGTCCATACCCATAATGAGCGCACGGCGTCCCTGCAGGTCGCTCATCACATCGCCCATAAAGTCGGCAGGTACATACACTTCCAAATCATAGATTGGCTCGAGAATCTTGGGACCAGCCTGCTTGAAGGCATCGCTAAAGGCATGACGGGCTGCAAGCATGAAGGAGAGTTCGTTGCTGTCTACCGGGTGCATCTTGCCGTCGTAAACGATGACACGCACATCGCGTGCATAGCTGCCTGTAAGCGGTCCGTGCTCCATACAGTCCATGACGCCCTTCAGGATAGCGGGCATAAAGCGTGCATCGATGGCGCCACCCACCACCGAGTTGAGGAACACAAGTTTGCCGCCCCAGTCGAGGCTCACTTCTTCGCGGCTCTTGATGTTCATCTTGAACTCCTGGCCATTGAAGTTATAGGTAACAGGATCGGGCATTCCCTCGGCATAAGGTTCCACGATGAGGTGAACCTCTCCAAACTGGCCGGCACCGCCACTCTGTTTCTTGTGCCTGTACTCGGCACGTGCCTTCTTGGTAATGGTCTCACGGTAAGGTATGCGCGGTTCTTCGAAGACGACATTGAGTTTCTCGTTGTTTTCCAGACGCCACTTGAGCGTGCGCAGATGGAACTCGCCTTGGCCGCGCACGATTACCTGGCGCAACTCCTTGCTCTGCTCCACAACCCATGTGGGGTCTTCCTGTCGCATCTTGAGCAGGGCAGCCATCAGTTTCTCCATATCCTGTGCGTTTACAGCCTTTACTGCACGCGAATACTTGGGATTGGGATACTTGATGAAGTCAAAACGCCACTCCGTATCCTTGCCGTTGAGCGTATTGCCAGTCTTCACGTCCTTCAACTTGACGGTACATCCTATGTCGCCGGCCTCCAGCTTGTCCACTGGTACACGGTTGGCACCGGCACAAGCGTATATCTGTCCAATGCGTTCCTTTGACCCTCTGTCGGCATTGGCAAGGTCATCGCCCGGTTTTACTGTGCCGCTCATCACCTTGAAGTAGCTTACTTCGCCGATGTGTGGCTCTACGCCTGTCTTGAAGAAATAGATGCTCTCGGGACCATTACCGTCTGGAACGATTTCCTCGCCGCGCGTGTTATGCAACTTGGGCATCTCGCTGACGAACGGAACCACATTGCCCAAGAACTCCATCAGGCGGCGTACGCCCATCGATTTACCGGCGCAGACACAGAACACGGGGAAGATACTGCGTGTAACAAGTCCTTTGCGGATACCTTCACGAAGCTCGTCTTCCGTCAGGCTCTCGCTTTCGAAGAACTTCTCCATCAGTCCCTCGTCGTTCTCGGCAGCAGCCTCGACAAGGGCTTTGTGCAGTTCCATGGCCTTATCCATCTCCTCTTCTGGTATGTCCTCGATGATAGGAGCTCCGCCTTCCGGTTTCCAGGAGTATTTTTTCATCAACAGGACGTCTATGAGCGCATTGAAGCCCGGGCCTGTCTCTATGGGGTATTGTATCTGCACACACTTAGGGCCATAGATATCCTTCATCGTGGCGATGATGTTGTCAAAATCGCACTTGTCCGAGTCGAGTTGGTTGACGAGGAAAATGACAGGCTTGCCCAACTTCTCCGTGTAACGGAAGTTGTTCTGCGTACCTACCTCAGGACCGTACTGTCCATTAATAAGTATAACGGCCTGGTCGGTAACGTTCATGGAAGTGATGGCACCTCCTACAAAGTCGTCGCTACCGGGACAGTCTATGATATTCAGTTTCTTGTTGTTCCACTCTACATGAAATACTGTGGGGAAAACGGAGTAGCCATACTCCAGCTCCACGGGGAAGTAGTCGCTCACCGTATTCTTCGCTTCTACAGAGCCTCTACGCTTGATGACGCCTGCTTCAAACAACATACTCTCGGCAAGTGTAGTCTTGCCGCTACCCGCACTGCCCAGCAATGCAATGTTCTTGATTTCGTTAGTCTGATATACTCTCATGACTTATTAGGTTTAAAGGTTTATAAGCTATAAGTGGAGGTGGACTGCATACGTCCTATGCCCTCTAGATTGTCAGGAAAGGCAACATGCATTTTATACATTATGCCTTACGAGCCTCTAAGGTAACCTTTTTTCCGCAAAAACGCAAAAGTTTAAAAGAAAAACCACCGCTTTTTTAAAACATATTAGTAATTTTGTACATACTTAAAACGTAAAATGGGGCTTACACCTTATTATATTAAGAGAAATAATTTTTAGAACACGCCTTATACTGAAAAAGGACATGGCAGGACTTTACATTCACATACCCTTCTGCAAAAGCCGCTGCATATACTGCGGTTTCTACAGCACAACTACACCCGGCATGAAAGACGCTTACGTCGACGCCTTATGCCGCGAGATGGACATGCGCCCGGCCGAGTCTGCTCTCGGAGAGGGAACAAACATAGACACGGTCTATATTGGAGGAGGAACACCAAGCCAGCTCACGGGCGCACAACTGACGAAACTCTTCGGCAAAATAGAGCATGTCTACCTGAACAAACAGGGAAAAAAGCCCCAAGAAATAACTATGGAATGTAACCCGGACGACGTGACAGACGAATTTTGCGAAACGCTCCGGCTGCTGCCCGTCAACCGCATCAGCATGGGGGCACAGACATTCGACAACAGGCGACTCCATTTTCTACATCGCCGCCACCAAGCCGAATACGTAGAAGTAGCCGTAGAAAAGCTGAGGAAAGCAGGCATTGCCAACGTCAGTATCGACCTTATGTTCGGGTTCCCGGAAGAGACGCTGCAGGAGTGGCAGGAGGACATCGAGAGGGCCATACAAATGGATGTGGAACACATCTCAGCATACAGTCTGATGTACGAAGAAGGCACCCCACTCTATCGTCTGTTAGAGAAAGCACAGGTAAAGGAGTCGGACGAAGAGACATACCGGCAGATGTACGAGACACTCATCGACCGGCTGACTGACGCGGGTTACGAGCATTACGAAATAAGCAATTTCGCCAAACCTGGTTTCCGTTCCAGGCACAACAGCAGCTATTGGCAAGCCATACCTTACATCGGTATAGGGGCTGCCGCCCACTCTTACACAAGAGGAAAGCTTACCACACGAAGCTGGAACATTGCCGACATCGGGCAGTATATCAAAAGCATAGAAAACGAGGCACTTCCCTCCGAGAAGGAAATTCTGGACACAAGGACAAGGTACAACGACCTTATCGCCACCGCCCTGCGCACGCGCGACGGCATAGATATGGAAAAAGTAAAGGCCGACTTTGGTGAAAACTTCTACCGCGAAATGGCAAACGAAGCCAACAAACACGTCAGACGCGGAACCATGCAGATAAAGGAAGACCGTCTTTCGCTGACAAGAAACGGCCTTTTCATCTCCGACGACATCATGAGCGACTTCATGATGGTATAAGGTGGGAAATCTATCCGAAACGGAACAACCCCAGGAATAAATGGCGCATCACATACGCCACATGTCAAGCGACTCTATATCGCCTGTTTTTACATAGATATTGTAATAATGGGCTTTTATGCGTCCTACCACCTGGGGGGTGGTTTTCTTCCGTGATACGAGTGGTTTCAGCATTTGCATCAAGACGAACAGTACTATTACGACTACCGCCATGATGAGCCACGACAATACTTCGCTGCCTACCTGAAAAAGCGGAAACAAACCTATCCCTGCAGCTATAGGCAAGACAAAGCATACCCAGTCTAAAGGGGTATCGAGCTGGGTAGACTTCACATACTCGTCTCGCAATTCTTTAGGTGCATTCAGTATTAACTGCTTTTGGTGCCTTTCCCAAAATTCATTGAATATTTTCTCTTTATCCTTATTCTCCATAAAACATTTTCAAAACGCATTACTCCACCGTATCTATATCGTCTACAAAGAAGCCTCTTTTTCTTTACAATGGATTCACATATTTTTCAATTGCAAAGATAACGACAAATTCAAAACTTGCAAAATTACCCCCCCCATAAAAGCTACCATTTAATAGCTTTTAACGTTCGAAAACACTTCTTTTACAAATCGGTATTCAGAATTATTTGATGTGAAAAGGCGCTTTGGTATTGTCTGGCATACAGGCAAAAAGAATTCCCTACCGCCATGCTGCAGACACAGCATCGGACAAGATGCGCCTTGCGTTTTCTACCCTTTCGGCCGAAGGCGGCACGACGTCCTTTAGCGGATAGTCTATACCAAGCTTCTCGTACTTGTATATTCCCATCGTGTGATAAGGCAAGACGTCTATCCGCTGCACATTGTCCAAGGTCTTGAGAAAGTCCCTCAGCCCTTCCAAGTACTCGTCCTTGTCGGTAATGCCCGGTATCAGCACATGCCGAATCCATACGGGCACGCCCTTTTCGCTCAGATAGCGTGCACAGTCGAGTATATTGCGGTTGGTATGTCTCGTGAGTTGGCGGTGTGCTTCCTCGTCGATGTGCTTGATATCCAGGAGTACGGTATCCGTAACCTTCATTAGGCGCTCAAACTTACTGAAGAATTCCCCATTACGTGAAAACAGTTGTGCAGACGTATCGAGGCAGGTATTGATGCCTCGCCGGTGGGCTTCCTCGAACAATTCCAAGAGGAAATCTTTCTGCATCAGGGCCTCACCGCCACTTACGGTAATGCCTCCCTTGTCTCCCCAATAGGAACGGAAACGCTCTGCCTTGTCGAGGAGGTCGTCGGCTGTCCATACCTCCCCCACTCCCGTCTTCCAGGAATCGGGGTTATGACAGAACAGACAACGCATAGGGCAGCCCTGCAAAAATATCAAAAACCTGATGCCCGGCCCGTCTACGGAACCGAAGCTCTCTATACTGTGTACGTAACCATTCATACGCTAATATCCGCTAACAAGCTTTTAACCTTTCTAAGACAAGATGCCCGCTAAACATCTCTTTGCGAAAAATTTAGCGGGCAATCTTCTATATCATAGGACAAGAAGAACATTCTTATTCTTATTCTTATTCTTCTTCGTTCTCCATTTTTTATAGTCTCTCGTGTGCCTGACGTGCAATCACGTCGAGCTGCTGCTCACGGGTCAAGTCGATAAACTTCACGGCGTAACCGCTCACACGGATAGTGAAGTTCTGGTACTCTTCCTTCTCTGGGTGCTCCATAGCATCCTTGAGCTTCTCCACGCCAAACACGTTCACGTTCAGGTGGTGGGCACCCTGGTTGAAGTAACCGTCCATAACGCCTACCAAGGTCTGGGCACGCTCCTCGTCGTCATGACCGAGGGCTCCAGGACTGATGGTCTGGGTGTTCGAGATTCCGTCGAGCGCATACTCGTACGGCAACTTGGCTACCGAGTTCAGGGAAGCGAGCAAGCCGTTCTTCTCTGCACCATAAGAGGGGTTGGCACCTGGAGCAAGGGGAGCACCTGCAGGACGGCCGTCGGGCATGTTGCTGGTGTACTTGCCGTATACCACATTAGAGGTGATGGTGAGGATAGAGGTAGTAGGCTCTGAGTCGCGATAGGTGTGATACTTCTTGACCAGCGCCATAAAGGTCTTGAGCAACCAAACGGCAATCTCGTCGGCACGCTCATCGTCATTACCGTAGCGTGGGAAGTCGCCCTCGGTCTTGAAGTTGAGGGGGAAACCTGTCTCGTCGCGGATGATGTTTACCTTGGCATACTTGATGGCCGAGATGGAGTCTACCACGTGGCTGAAGCCGGCGATACCTGTAGCAAAGGTGCGGCGCACGTCTGTATCGATGAGCGCCATTTCGGCAGCCTCGTAGAAGTACTTGTCGTGCATGTAGTGGATGAGGTTCAGGGTCTTTACGTAGACACTTGCGAGCCAGTCCATCATGTCCATGAAACGCGGCATAAACTCTTCGTAAGTTACCACGTCGCCCTCGATGGCACGATACTTAGGACCACACTGTTCGCGGGTCTTGGAATCGACACCGCCCGAGATGGCGTAGGTCAAACACTTGGCCAAGTTGGCACGAGCGCCGAAGAACTGCATCTCCTTGCCTGTCTGTGTAGCCGATACGCAGCAGCAGATGCTGTAGTCGTCACCCCAAACGGGGCGCATCACGTCGTCGTTCTCATACTGTATAGAACTTGTCTTTACAGAAATCATCGCAGCATAGTGCTTGAATGCCTTAGGCAGACGCGAACTATAAAGCACGGTCAAGTTGGGCTCTGGCGAAGGACCCATGTTCTCCAATGTGTGGAGGAAACGGAAGTCGTTCTTGGTTACCATAGAGCGTCCGTCCTGTCCCATACCGCCTACCTCGAGTGTGGCCCAAACGGGGTCTCCGGAGAAGAGCTGGTTATAAGAAGGTATACGTGCGAACTTCACCATGCGGAACTTCATCACCAGGTGGTCGATGAGTTCCTGTGCGTCCGATTCTGTCAATGTGCCCTCCTTGAAGTCGCGCTCGAAGTAGATGTCAAGGAATGTAGAGATGCGGCCAACAGACATGGCGGCACCATTCTGGGTCTTCACGGCACCGAGGTAGCCGAAGTACAGCCACTGTACGGCCTCGCGAGCGTTCTGGGCAGGCTGCGAAATGTCGAAGCCGTAGCTTGCTGCCATTTCCTTCAAGCCCTTGAGCGCCTTTATCTGCATGGAAACTTCCTCGCGCAGGCGGATTACCTCGTCTATCATCTCGCGGTCGCCCATCTCTGCCAAGTCTCTCTGTTTCTCGGAGATAAGGAAGTCTATACCATAGAGTGCCACACGGCGGTAGTCGCCTACGATACGGCCACGGCCATAAGTATCGGGCAGACCGGTAAGGATATGGTTGTGGCGAACGAGCTTCATCTCTGGTGTGTAAGCATCGAATACGCCATCGTTGTGGGTCTTGCAATACTTGTGGAAAATCTCGTGGAGCTTCTCTGAAGGCTCATAACCGTATGTGGTGCAAGCCTGCTCTGCCATCTTGATACCACCGTAGGGCATGAAGGCGCGCTTCAGGGGCTTGTCGGTCTGCAGACCAACTACCTTCTCGAGTTCCTGGGTACCCTCGCCGATATAGGCAGCTCCGTATGCTGTCAATCCCGAAACCACCTCGGTCTCCATATCGAGCACACCACCCTTGGCACGTTCCTCCTTCTGAAGCTCCTTGAGCATACCCCAAAGGGTGTCGGTAGCCTGTGTAGGTTCTGCCAAGAACGACTCGTCGCCGTCGTAATTAGTGTAGTTGTCCTGAATGAAGTCGCGAAGGCTGACCTCAGTTTTCCACTTGTTTCCCTTGAAACCTCTCCACTCTGTTCTCATAAGTCTTTTACCTTAAAATAAAATTTATATTATGCAAAAACTATTTCTTCCATTTTGCGGGTGCAAAGTTAAGCATATTTTTTCAATTTCCAAGCAGAAAGGGTTACCCAATGTACAAAATCATTATTTATGATGAGAAATCAACACGGCGGAACACGGGACACCATACGATGTTTGTGTCAGTTTACAGTAATATGGAAACACCCTTGCTTTACCTCATACTTGACAAGGCACCGCTGCTGGTCACGCATGTCGCGCAGCACCTCGCTCAGCACCCATTTCAAACTGTCGTTACGCACCTCGCGGCGTGGTTTCTCTTCGGTCTGTACGGTCTTGTAACGGTTGTAGCAGATATCGAATGTCGTGCCGTAGAGGTGGCACGAATTGACCGTTGCGTTGCTGTTGCGCACACGCAGTTTCTCCACGTCGTCCTTGGTACGGAGTATGCTGGTTACGATAATCTTGTGCAAGGGGATTCCCTTCACCTGCAAGGAGTCGAAGTAATTGCGGCCTATGTCCTGCAGCAATACTGCTGCCCGGGGCACCAGATAGGGTATACTGTTGTTCAGTTTGTCTACGTAGAAATAGGGATTACTGCCCACATATACCAGTTTTCCCTTGCTCTTCTCCGCTTCGTCACTATTCCGTACCGGACCGACACCGTGCTTGCTTGCGGCTGCCAACTGCACGTCATTCTGGTCGGGAAAGGTATTGCCGAAATGGGGCACGCTGTATATGCGGTTTTTCACCTCCTTGCCGTCGGCACGCCAGAATACGGACGTGTCCGCTTGCTGCGGGGGCAGGTCTAAAGAGTCTGGAGTGGATACTGCCGCTGCCTCCTGGGTGGTTCCGCCACATGAGAACACCAGCCTTACTACCCATACCAGCAGCGCCACACACAATATGTCGATCGTAACTTTCTTCTTTGATATCTTGGTTTTCATCACGGGAATCGTTTTTGCGGATACAAAGGTAGCAAAAAGAAACGGCATAAGGAAAAGTATCCTGTAAAAAAAGAAGCCTGCGTAAGTCTTTTTTGGCACACTCCCTATTTCTTACACACGTTTAGGGTACAAAAACTAAGATTTAGCCTACTTTAATTTGTTCATATCACGGAAAAGTATTACTTTTGCATCGTATTATACGAATATAATTCTTTTAAAGGCGCGTTCTACACGCCTGAACTCATAATTTAAGGCAGAAGCATTTTGATAGAGAAACATATCGTACTCGAAGACATCGACCCTGTGATGTTCTACGGCATCGGCAACAGCCATCTGCAAATGGTGAAATCGCTGTACCCCAAACTGCGCATCGTGGCACGCGACAATGTGCTGCGAGTACTCGGCGACGAAGAAGAAATGGCCAAGGCCGAAGAAGACATCGAACACATGAGGAGGCATCTGCTGAAGTATAATACGCTTACTGAAGAAGACATCCTCGACATCGTAAAAGGGAAGCAGACCAAGGCGGACGCCGTCAAGGATGTGCTCGTATACAGCATAGGCGGCAAGCCCATCAAGAGCAGAAGCGAGAATCAGCAGAAGCTTATCGATGCTTACGAAAAGAACGACATGGTCTTTGCCGTAGGACCGGCTGGCACCGGAAAGACGTACCTCAGCATAGCCCTCGCCGTGAGAGCGCTGAAGGACAAAACGGCAAAAAAGATTATCCTGTCGCGCCCTGCCGTAGAGGCCGGCGAGAAGTTGGGATTCCTGCCTGGTGACATGAAGGACAAGATTGACCCTTACCTGCAGCCCCTCTACGACGCACTCGAAGACATGCTGCCTGCTGTCAAGCTTCAGGACATGATGGAGAAACGCACCATACAGATAGCGCCTCTCGCCTTTATGCGAGGACGTACTCTCAGCGACGCAATTGTCATCCTCGACGAGGCACAGAACACCACGTCGCAACAGATTCGCATGTTCCTTACCCGCATGGGAACCAACACCAAGATGATCATTACCGGCGACCTTACGCAGGTGGACCTCCCCCACGAGCAGCGCAGCGGACTGAAGGAGGCGTTGGGCATTCTCGAAGGTGTGGAGGGTATCGGGGTGGTGTACCTGGGGCAGAAGGACATCGTGCGCCACAAACTCGTGACAAGAATCGTCAACGCCTACGAACGCCACGACAAGGAAAGGACTAAACAGTTAAACAAAAACAAGAACGACGGACAAACGGTTCTCTAAAGGCCCTACGGACCTCTACACGCACCGTATTAATCCGGCTCATAAAAAACATTCCAAAGTCAAAAAGCGATGAAAGCATTAACCAAAACAGAGTTCCATTTCGATGGACAGAAGAGTGTCTACCACGGTAAGGTACGCGACGTTTATGACATTGATGACGACATTCTTGTAATGGTCGCCACCGACAGAATTTCGGCTTTCGATGTTGTGCTGCCTAAGGGAATCCCCTTCAAGGGACAGGTACTCAACCAGATTGCGGCAAAATTCCTCGACACGACTACGGACATCTGCCCCAACTGGAAACTTGCCACACCAGACCCCATGGTTACGGTCGGTCTGAAGTGCGAAGGGTTCCGCGTGGAGATGATTATCCGCTCCATTCTTACCGGCAGCGCATGGAGAGAATACCAGAAGGGATGCCGTGAACTCTGCGGGGTGAAACTGCCTGACGGAATGAGAGAGAACGAGCGTTTCCCCGAGCCTATCATCACGCCTACCACCAAGGCTGACGAAGGACACGACATGAACATCTCCAAGGAGGAGATTATTGCACAGGGCATCGTCAGCGCCGAAGACTATGCCGTGATGGAAGACTACACACGACGCATCTTCAAGCGCGGACAGGAGATAGCTGCCAAGCAGGGACTCATCCTTGTCGACACTAAATACGAATTCGGCAAGCGCGACGGTAAGGTTTACCTCATCGACGAAATACACACTCCCGACTCCAGCCGTTACTTCTATGCCGACGGATACGAGGAGAAACTGGAGAAGGGCGAACCGCAGAGACAGCTCTCCAAAGAGTTTGTACGCCAGTGGCTCATCGAGCACAACTTCATGAACGAGCCGGGGCAGCAGATGCCGGAAATTACCGACGAATATGCCGAAAGCGTTTCCGACCGTTACATCGAGCTGTACGAGCACATCACGGGCGAGAAGTTTGACAAAGCCGCTGAAGAGGGCGACATCGACGCACGCATTGAAAAGAATGTGGCACAATGGCTCGCTGCCAACAGAAAATAAGATAGCGCAAACATATGTTTGGGGGGCAAGGATCTCGGTCTTACGCCTCCCAAACATATTGTTACATTAACAGCCGACGGGTATCTGGCGGCATATATAATAAATAGGTACGCGCGAAATGTACGAACAGGAAAAGATTAAGCCCTACGAGGGAGAAGGGGAAAAGGGAAAACTGGTAGAAGCCATGTTTGACAACATAGCTCCCACCTATGACACGCTGAACCACCGACTGTCGTGGGATATCGACAAAAGGTGGAGGCGCAAGGCTATACAGCGCCTGGCAACTCATGCTCCTGAAAACATTCTTGACATTGCCACCGGAACAGGCGACTTTGCCATCCTCGCCGCCAAGATGCTGCACCCCAAACAGCTTGTCGGTGCCGACATTTCGGAGGGCATGATGGAGATAGGACGGCAAAAGGTGGAAAGGGAGAACCTGCAAGACATCATCTCTTTCCGCAAAGAAGACTGCCTGAACCTGTCATTTGAAGACGAAACTTTCGATGCCGTTACTGCCGCCTTCGGCATTCGCAACTTCCAGAACCTGGACAAGGGGCTCGAGGAGATGTGCCGCGTGCTGAAAAAAGGGGGGCATCTCTGTATCATCGAACTTACATCTCCTGTCTGTTTCCCCATGAAGCAGCTGTTCCATGTCTATTCGCATACGGTACTGCCCATTTACGGACGACTGATATCCAAAGACTCCAGCGCATACAGCTACCTCACTGCCACCATCGAGGCTTTCCCGCAGGGAGAAGTCATGATGAAGACGCTCAAGAAGGCTGGTTTCAGCAAGGCTGAGTTCACAAGACTTACCTTCGGCATCTGCACCATGTATTTTGCCACAAAATAAACAAACGGACAAGTATATATACGCCTTAACAAAACAACCGATACAGTATGGACAAATATGGACTTATAGGTTATCCGCTGGGACACTCTTTCTCGAAAAACTATTTCAACGAGAAGTTTGAAAACGAAAGAATCAACGCCAAGTATATCAACTTCGAGATTCCCCGCATCGAAGACCTCGCAGAGGTGCTCGACATGAACCCCGAACTGAAAGGACTCAACGTTACCATACCCTACAAGGAAAAGGTTCTGAGCTACCTCGACTTTATAAGTCCTGAGGCGACTGCCATCGGGGCTGTCAATGTCATCAAAGTAGAGCACAAGGGGAAACAAACTTCTCTGAAGGGATACAACAGCGACGTCATAGGTTTTACACGCAGTATAGAACCGCTCATCGAGTCTTGCCACAAGAAAGCGCTCATCCTCGGTACAGGAGGCGCCTCGAAGGCCGTAGACTATGGGCTTAGGTCGCTGGGACTGGAGACGGTCTTCGTAAGCCGTTTCGAACGCCCCGGCACCATACAGTACGACAAGATTACACCTGAAGTCATCAAGGAATATAATGTCATCGTCAACTGCACGCCTGTAGGCATGTACCCGCATGTGGACGAATGTCCCAAACTGCCTTACGAAAGCATGGACAGCCATACCCTGTTGTACGACCTTATCTACAACCCGGACAACACGCTCTTCATGAAGAACGGAAAGAAATATGGGGCTACCGTCAAGAACGGACTCGAAATGCTGCTGCTGCAGGCATTTGCCTCGTGGGACTTCTGGCACAGGGATGAATAACGTAACGATAAAAAAACAAGTTGGCAACTTCCGCTTTAATAGCATAACTCAAGAATTTGAGAATTAAAGAATTTCCCAAAAGTCAAGCAAGGGCCGACACAAGGCATACATCCATTTTAAGATTATAAAAACTCTCAATATCCAACAAAGCGACTATGGACAACAGATACATGATGCGCGGTGTAAGCGCTGCTAAAGAAGATGTGCACAACGCCATCAAGAACATAGACAAGGGTATCTTCCCGCAGGCTTTCTGCAAAATCATACCCGACATTCTGGGCGGAGACCCTGAGTACTGCAATATCATGCATGCCGACGGAGCCGGAACAAAATCGAGCCTCGCCTACATGTACTGGAAGGAAACGGGCGACCTCGCCGTCTGGAAAGGCATCGCACAGGATGCTGTCGTCATGAACACCGACGACCTGCTGTGCGTGGGTGCCGTGGACAATATCCTCGTCTCTTCCACCATCGGTCGCAACAAGATGCTTATTCCGGGCGAAGTCATCTCTGCCATCATCAATGGTACGGACGAACTGCTGCACGAAATGCGCGACATGGGTATCGGCATCTATCCTACGGGGGGCGAAACGGCTGACGTGGGCGACCTGGTGCGCACCATCATCGTCGACTCTACCGTTACTTGCCGCATGAAACGTAGCGACGTCATTGACAACGCCAATATCCGCCCTGGTGATGTCATTGTGGGCCTTTCCTCTACGGGCCAGGCTACATACGAGAAGAAATACAACGGTGGCATGGGCAGCAACGGCCTTACCTCGGCAAGACATGACGTCTTCTCCAAGTATCTTGCCGAGAAATACCCACAGAGCTACGACCATGCCGTACCCGAAGAGTTGGTATACAGCGGCAAGTACAAGCTTACTGACGACGTGGAAGGTTCGCCCGTATGCGCCGGTGAACTGGTACTCTCCCCCACCCGCACCTATGCGCCTGTCATCAAGCAGTTGCTCGACAAGATGCGCCCAGAGATTCACGGCATGGTACATTGCACGGGCGGAGCGCAGACCAAAGTGCTCCATTTCGTGGGCGATGACTGCAAGGTAATAAAGGACAACATGTTCCCCGTACCGCCACTCTTCCGTGCCATACACGACTGCTCCGGCACCGACTGGAAAGAGATGTACCAGGTATTCAACATGGGCCACCGCATGGAAATATACGTGCGCCCAGAGGTTGCAGACGAGGTCATCAGCATCAGCAAGAGTTTCAACATCGACGCGCAGATAGTAGGACACATTGAGGAAGGTAAGCGCAGACTTACCATCAAGAGCGAGTTCGGTACATTCGAATACGAATAAGGCAGTTTTCCGCGGATTTTTTTCAGAACACGCCTATATAGATTATAAACCCAAAAATGGACAACAACAATATATTACAGAAGCTGGACGGCCTCGAGAGCCGATACGAAGAGGTAAGTACCCTCATCACAGACCCCGACGTCATAGCCGACCAAGGTCGCTACGTCAAGCTGACTAAGGAATACAAAGACCTGGGCGACATCATGGACGCGCGCAAGAGATACATTGACTGCCTCAACGCCATACGCGAAGCCAAGGACATCCTTGCCAACGAGAGCGACCCTGACATGAAGGAAATGGCACGCGAAGAACTGAACGAAAACGAGGCTCTGCAGCCCAAACTGGAAGAAGAGATAAAGATTGCCCTGGTACCCAAAGACCCGGAAGACGCCAAAAACGTACAGATGGAAATCAGAGCCGGCGCTGGCGGCGACGAGGCTGCACTCTTCGCTGGCGACCTCTTTGCCATGTACAAGAAATACTGCGAGTCTAAAGGCTGGACCGTCAGCGTTACCTCTGTTTCTGAGGGTGCCGTAGGCGGATTCAAAGAGATTGACTTTGCCGTTAGCGGTGTGGACGTGTACGGTACGCTGAAATATGAGTCGGGTGTACACCGTGTACAGCGTGTTCCCGCTACCGAGACGCAAGGCCGCATGCACACCTCGGCGGCTACGGTTGCCGTGTTGCCTGAAGCCGACAAGTTTGAGGTGAACATCAACGAAGGCGACATCAAATGGGATACCTTCCGTTCGAGCGGCGCTGGCGGACAGAACGTCAACAAAGTGGAATCTGGTGTTCGTCTCCGCTACCCTTGGAAGAACCCCAATACCGGAGAAGTGGAGGAAATCCTTATAGAGTGTACCGAGACGCGCGACCAGCCTAAGAATAAGGAGCGTGCGCTGAGCCGTCTCTACACCTTCATACATGACCGCGAGCACCAGAAGTATGTAGACGACATCGCCAGCCGTCGAAAGAGCCTGGTTTCCACAGGCGACCGTAGCGCAAAGATACGCACCTACAACTTCCCGCAGGGACGCGTTACCGACCACCGCATCGGATTCACCACGCACGACCTTACGGGTTTTCTCGGAGGCGACATCCAGGAGATGATTGACGCACTCACCGTGGCTGAAAACGCAGAAAAATTGAAGGAAAACGAACTATAACTATAGTATCACCATCAAAAAACACCACAAAATGAACAGAAAAGAGCTCATCGAACAGATATTTAGCAAGAAAAGTTTCCTCTGCGTAGGTCTGGACACCGACATCAAGAAGGTGCCGGCTCATCTTGCACAGCAGTACAGCAAGCCGGAGGACATCATTTTCGCCTTCAACAAGGCTATTATCGATGCCACAGCCCCTTACTGTGTGTCGTACAAACCCAATCTGGCTTTCTACGAAAGCATGGGAGTGCCCGGAATGGTTGCCTTCGAGCGTACCATCGCGTACCTCAACGACAGCTACCCGCACCACTTTGTCATCGCCGACGCCAAACGCGGCGACATCGGCAACACTTCCAAGATGTATGCACGCACGTTCTTCGAGGAATACAATCTCGATGCGCTGACCGTGGCTCCATATATGGGCGAGGATTCCGTCAAGCCTTTCCTGGAATATGAGGGGAAATGGGTCATCCTCCTTGCCCTCACCAGCAACAAGGGCAGCCACGACTTCCAGCTCACTGAGGACAGCAAGGGCGAACGTCTCTTCGAGAAAGTGCTCAAGAAAAGCCAGGAATGGGGCAACAGCGAAAACATGATGTATGTGGTAGGCGCCACACAGGGCAGCATGTTCGCCGACATACGCCGAGTTGCGCCCACGCATTTCCTCCTGGTTCCGGGTGTAGGCGCACAGGGCGGTAGCCTGCAGGAAGTATGCAAATACGGCATTACAAAAGACTGCGGTCTGCTTGTCAACTCTTCTCGCGGCATCATCTATGCCAGCCAGGGCGAAGATTTCGCTGAGGTTGCAGGACAAAAGGCCAAGGAACTGCAAGAGCAGATGACAGAAGAACTGCTCAAAGTGACAGACGAAATGTAGCATAAGCCTCTTAAATTAATTGGGGATAAATTGGGGACAGAATGGGGATTAAAAACGAAGCCTCAGACTTGTCTCCAAATTCCAATTCCAGTTATTCCAATAAAAAAAACAATTTTCGCCCCTATTGCATATATTATAACTAATTAATATATAGATAGTTATATATAAGAATAAAGAAAAGAAATAACACTTTCATTTTTTTAATTGGAATAACTGGAATTGTAATACTTTCGTTTTTTTCTAAAAGGCTATACATCAAACTTTTAGCAAACACGCCAAATCAAGTTTTATGACAGTAAGAGATGAAAAAGGCTGTAAAATTGCCATGATACAGCCGCAAAATCACCCCTTTTAGCCCCTCCAAGAGCCTCGAAAAGCCCGTTATCTGTAAAAACTATGCTCCTGTAGATGTCAAACGGCATCCACCAAATAACAGTACACTTGCGCTTTTTGGTACTCGGAGCGCAAATAATGCCCCCAAAATTCATAATCCAGCCGGAAAGTGGAAAAAAATAGCGGGAATATAGTAGGTACACCATCCCCGCCGCACCATAATAGGCAAGCCATGGTAGCGTGCAGCATCCTCGCTGCACCTCAAGCGAGAACCGACGGGAGGACGCGTCTCGCTACTACAACAGCCGTACCTCAAACCCGTAACCCATAATATCCCATACAACCGCATAAAATCGCATAAAAACCCATAATTGCCAAATCCAAATGTCGTAACTTTGCATCGTGAACAATAAGCCCGAACAAAACCCGAAACAAACCCGAACACAAACCAATAACTCAACCTATTAACCAGCCCACAAACGATAAAAACACAACTAAATAATAGTGTTAATCTAAGTTAAAGGACAAGTTCAAATAAAAGATAATGATTACCTTTGTAAATGATGTAAGGTGTTCTTTGCAATTATTGGCCTAAAAATGTTGCCTTTTTGTTGCTAACCCTAACCCCGACACATAACAAGTGTTTATATATCAACACTTTAACAAAGACAAAAGAAAAAAACTATGGAATTTACAGCTCAGCAGATAGCCCAATTTGTAGAGGGCAAAATAGAAGGCAACGAGAATGCCACCGTAAACACCTTCGCCAAGATAGAAGAAGGCAAGGAGGGAGCCATCTCGTTCCTCTCCAACCCCAAGTACACTCACTACGTCTACGACACGAAATCGAGCGTCGTGTTGATTGACGCGAGCGTTGTGCTGGAACATCCGGTCTCCACCACCCTCATCCGCGTCAAGAACGCATACGAATGTGTAGCAAAACTGCTGCAGATGTATGAATCCATGAAACCCAAGAAGACCGGTATCGATGCCCTTGCTTTCGTTTCACCCAAGGCCAAGGTGGCAGAAGGCGTATATATTGGCGCATTCGCATACATCGGCGACGGAGCTGAGATAGGAAAAGGTAGCCAGATTTATCCTCACGCATACATCGGCGACGGCGTCAAGATTGGCGAGAACGCCCTTGTCTACCCCAACGTAAGCATCTACCACGGATGCCGTCTGGGCAACAACGTCACCGTCCATTCGGGCAGCGTTATCGGTGCCGACGGATTCGGGTTTGCACCCTCTGCTGAAGGCTACGACAAGATTCCTCAAATAGGTATCGTTACCATAGAAGACAATGTGGAGATAGGTGCCAACACCTGTATCGACCGCTCCACCATGGGCAGCACTTATGTACGCAAGGGCGTTAAGCTCGACAACCTGGTACAGATAGCACACAACACGGATATAGGCGAAAACACGGTCATGTCTGCTCAGGTGGGCGTAGCAGGAAGCGCCAAGGTGGGCCAGTGGTGCATGTTTGGCGGACAGGTAGGTATCGCCGGCCACATCACCATCGGAGACAAGGTATTCCTCGGGGCGCAGAGCGGTGTTCCCGGCAGTCTGAAGGGCGGACAGGAACTGATAGGCACACCTCCTATGCAGCCCCGCTCTTATTTCAAGTCGCAAGCTATCTTCCGCCGCCTCCCCGACATGTACAAGGAGATGCAGGAACTGAGAAAAGAACTCGACGAACTGAAGAAAGCGAAGAACAGTTAAAGGTAAAAAAGGAAAAGAGGAAAAAGGTAAAAAAGAGGCTGGCACAACAAAAGCTGTTGTCTTAACTCCTTAACTCCACAAAGGCTGATGTCTTAACTCCTTTAACTCCTCCCCCCACCCCCACCCCGCAAATATATATTTACAAACCAACCAAAACTCAATACAGAATGTCAAAACAGAAGACCCTGAAAGGAAGTTTCTCGCTGTGCGGAAAAGGATTACACACAGGTCTCAGCCTCACGGTAACCTTCAATCCTGCACCCGAAAATACGGGTTATAAAATACAGCGCATAGACCTGGAGGGACAGCCCGTCATCGATGCCATAGCAGAAAACGTAATAGATACCCAGAGAGGAACCGTACTGGGCAAGGGAGACATACGCGTGTCTACCATCGAGCACGGAATGTCTGCACTCTATGCACTCGGCATAGACAACTGCATCATCCAGGTAAACGGTCCCGAGTTCCCCATCCTCGACGGTTCTGCCGCCATGTACGTGGAAAAGATTAAGTCTATAGGCATAGAAGAGCAGAACGCAGAGAAGGACTACTACATCATCCGCCACAAGATAGAGGTGAAGGACGAGGAGAATGGCTCGGTCATCACCATACTCCCGGACGAGGAATTCAGCATCACGGCAATGTGCTCGTTCGAGAGCAAGTTCGTCAACAGCCAGTTTGCCACACTCGACAAGATGAACACCTATGCCGAGGACATCGCTGCAGCACGCACCTTCGTGTTCGTAAGGGACATCGTGCCGTTGCTCCAGGCCAACCTCATCAAAGGCGGCGACCTTGACAACGCCATCGTCATCTACGAGAGGCAGATAGAGCAGGCTCAGCTCGACCAACTGGCAGACACCCTGAAGGTGCCCCGCATGGATGCCACCAAACTGGGCTACATACAGCACAAGCCACTCCAATGGGAGAACGAGTGTACACGCCACAAGCTGCTCGACATCATTGGCGACATGGCGCTCATTGGCAAGCCCATCAAGGGCCGCATCATAGCCACCCGCCCCGGCCACACCATCAACAACCAGTTTGCACGCCTCATGCGCAAGGAGATAAGGAAGCACGAGATTCAGGCGCCCATCTACGACCCCAACGAAGCTCCCGTAATGGACAACATACGCATACGCCAACTCCTGCCCCACAGATACCCCATGCAGCTGGTAGACAAGGTCATCTCTATGGGCCCCACAAGCATCGTGGGCATCAAGAACGTTACAAGCAACGAACCTTTCTTCCAGGGCCATTTCCCCGAAGAACCGGTCATGCCGGGCGTAATGCAGGTAGAGGCGATGGCACAATGCGGCGGATTGCTGGTGCTCAACCAACTGGAGGAGCCGGAACGCTGGAGCACTTACTTCATGAAGCTCGATGACGTGAAATTCCGCAAAAAGGTGGTGCCGGGAGACACGCTCCTCTTCCGCGTCGAGTTGCTCGCTCCCGTAAGACACGGCATCAGCTCGATGAAGGGCTACATGTTTGTGGGCGACCAGGTGGTGGCAGAAGCCACTTTCACGGCACAAATTGTAAAGAACAAATAATAAAATAATATATGAACCAGATAAGTCCTTTGGCATACGTACACCCGGAAGCAAAACTGGGTGACGGCAATATCATCGGTCCTTTCTGTTATATTGACAAGGACACGGTAATCGGCGACAACAACGTACTGCAAAACAGCGTAACCCTCAACGTAGGAACACGTCTTGGCAACGGAAACGAGATTTTCCCGGGTGCCAGCATCTCCACCAAACCGCAAGACCTGAAGTTCCGCGGTGAGGAAAGCACATGCGAGATAGGCGACAACAACAGCATACGCGAGAATGTAACCATCTCACGCGGGACTGCCTCAAGGGGAAAGACTGTGGTGGGAAGCAACTGCCTCCTCATGGAGAACATGCATGTGGCACACGACTGCGTTCTGGGCAACAATCTCATTATCGGCAACTCGACAAAGTTTGCAGGTGAGGTTACTGTCGACGACAACGCCATTGTCAGCGCTGCCGTGCTTACACACCAGTTCTGCCACATAGGCGGATACGTCATGATACAGGGCGGTTGCCGCTTCTCGCTCGACATTCCTCCCTATGTCATCGCGGGTAAAGAGCCGACACGATTTGCTGGTCTCAACCTGGTCGGACTGCGCCGCCGCGGATTCAGCAACGAACTGATTCAGCACATACACGAAGCCTATCGCCTTCTTTACTCCAAAGGTATTCTGAAGGAAGGACTGCAGGAGATAAAGAACAACTTGCAGATTACGCCCGAGATTCAGTACATCATCGACTTCGTGGAGTCGTCCAAACGTGGCATCATCCGATAAATGCACCTACTACAGCTAACAAATGTGCGGGCACGAATACTCGAGGGTACCGCTTCGCTTGCCCTGGGCTATGCGCTCGTTGAGCCTTCAGCCCGTTTCAACGTACAGGTCGAAAGATTTTTACTGACGGCGTGACTTTACAGAACACGCCTTTACACTAAGAAACAGAAGCATTCTTGTTTAGGCTTGGCGGCCAAGCAAGAATGCTTTTTTGTTAAAGGCGGATTCCCCAAAATACATCTAAAAACTATCCGCCTAAAGAATATGAAGTTTAACCCTACGCGTAGTTTTTCTGAACACGCCTTTACTACTTGACTTCTATATATGAAGACTCTCATTGTCATACTCGGCCCTACTGGCGTAGGCAAGACGGAATTATGCCTCACGCTGGCACAACACCTGGGCACACCCATCGTCAATGCCGACTCCAGACAGATTTTTGAAGAAATACCCGTCGGTACTGCCGCCCCTACGGCGGCCCAGCTGCAACAGGTAAAGCATTATTTCGTCGGCAACCATCACCTCGAGGATTATTACAGTGCCGCCCAATACGAGGCGGACGTGATGAGGTTATTGCAAGATGACCTGTTCCGGCAGCATGATGCTGCTTTGCTTACGGGCGGCAGCATGATGTACATAGATGCCGTATGCAAGGGCATAGACGACATTCCTACCATTACGGACGACATCCGAATCTGGATGAAGCAACGCCTGGAACACGAAGGACTGGAAGCGCTCGTAGCAGAACTGAAGGAGATGGACCCCGAACATTGGGCCATCGTGGACAAGAAGAATCCGCGGCGTGTGGTACATGCCCTCGAAATATGCCACCAAACGGGCAAGACCTACACGTCTTTCCGCACAGCTGCCAAGAAGGAACGGCCGTTCCGCATCGTCAAGATAGGACTGAACCGCGACCGTACCGAATTGTACGACCGCATCAACAGGCGCGTGCTGCAGATGATGGACGAAGGACTTGAGGAGGAGGCGCGCAGCGTCTACCCCAAACGAGGTCTCACGTCGCTCCGAACGGTAGGCTACAAAGAGATGTTCGCCTATTTTGACGGTGAGATAGACCGCGACGAAGCCATCCGACAGATACAGTCGCATAGCCGCGAATACATGCGCAAGCAGCTCACCTGGTTCAAGCGCGATACGGACATAGCCTGGTTTCACCCCGACAACATTAAAGAAATCATAAAATATGTAGACGCTCAGCTGCAAGACAGATAATTTTACTTACCTTTGTAGCTGAAATGTGCACTTTCTGAAAAGGCTAACATAACGCATTTCGAAAATATATACATCACAAATAACACAACATGAGCAACATCAAGAGACTACCCTTGTGGCTATGGCGGAAGATACGCAGTTTCTGCACTTGGTACGCCAACCTTTACCGCGGCAGGGCATGGTACATCAAGACGGTAGCAGCCCTCGCAAGCTGCATCATTGCTTTTATCCTGTACTTGGGTGCCGTAGACATCAATTTCCTCTGGCTTTTCGGTAAGTCGCCCGGATTCTTCTCCGGCATCAGAAACCCGCAGACGAGCGAGGCTTCCGAAATATACAGCGCCGACGGAAAGCTGATAGGAAAATACTTCAACGAGAACCGTACTCCCGTAAAATACGAGGAGGTGGCGCCCGACTTCTTCAAGGCGCTTGTCGACACGGAGGACGAGCGTTTCTACAAACATCTCGGCATAGACCCCATCGGTCTGTTCGGTGCGGCAAAGGATGCCTTGCTCCATCATGACGCCCGTGGCGCATCCACCATTACCCAGCAGCTGGCTAAGAACATGTTTCGCGTACGCTCGCAATACTCTACGGGTTTGCTCGGAAAAGTGCCAGGTCTGCGCATACTCATCGTAAAGAGTAAGGAGTGGATCATCGCTGCCAAGCTCGAAGCCATATACTCCAAGAAAGAGATTATTACCATGTATGCCAATACGGTAGACTTCGGTTCCAACTCGTATGGCATCAAGACTGCAGCCAAGACCTACTTCAATGTTTCGCCCGACCAATTGACCACCGAGCAGGCAGCTGTACTCGTGGGAATGCTCAAAGCCACTACTTACTACAACCCTAAGAGCAATCCCGAGCACAGTTTGGCACGCCGTAACGTGGTGCTGATGAACATGGTGACGCATGGCGACTTGAGTCGCGAAAAATACAACGAACTGAGCCAACTGCCCATCAAGCTCGACTTCAAAGTGGAGGAAAACTACGACGGACAGGCGAAGTACTTCCGCGAAGCCGTGGCCGACTACCTTGCCGACTGGTGCCGCGACGAAGGGTACGATCTCTATTCCAGCGGCCTGAAGATTTATACCACCATCGACACCCGCATGCAGAAATATGCTGAGGATGCAGCACGCAAGCAGATGAAGCAGGTGCAGCAGAACTTCAACAACCATTGGGGCATCTACCGCAAACAGGACAAGGGATGGCTGAAACAGGAACCGTGGCAGGACGAGAAGCACCAGGTAATACCGGGCTTCATACAGGGCATTGCCGAACGGCAGCCCTTCTACAAGAATCTCGTGGCACGCTTCCCCAACAACCCCGACTCCGTATCCTATTACTACCGCGAGTGGGTTCACCCCGTCAAGGTGTTCGACTACGACAAGGGCTCGGTAACAAAGATGATGACATCCGAAGACTCCATCAAGTACATGACCACCTTCATGCATTGTGCCTTTGTGGCAATGGAGCCTGAGACTGGTGCCGTAAAGGCATGGGTAGGCGACATCGACTTTGATGCATGGAAATATGACAAGGTTACGGCACAGCGACAGCCGGGTTCCACCTTCAAGCTCTTTGTCTATACCGAAGCGATGAACCAGGGTCTCACACCCTGCGACAAACGACGCGACGAATACATCTCCATGGAGGTTTACGACAAGCAGAAGCACCAGATGGTACGCTGGACGCCCTCTAATGCCAACGGCTCTTTCTCCGGCGACTCCATTCCTCTGAAGAGCGCATTTGCCAAGAGTATAAATTCGGTAGCTGTACGCCTGGGCCAGGAGATGGGTATCAAGCGCATCATAGAGACGGCACAGAAGATGGGCATCAAGAGTCCGCTCGACGACACGCCGTCTTTGGCTTTGGGCTCGAGCGACGTCAACTTGCTGGAGATGGCTTCTGCCTACAGCACGGTGGCTGCCGGAGGCAAACACCATGCCCCTGTTCTTGTCACCCGCATCGTAGACCGTGACGGTAAGGAAGTATATACTGCGCCTACCGACGACGAGCAGGTCATCCCCTACAAGTCGGCTTTCCTCATGCAGCAGTTGCTCCAGGGTGGTATGCGCGAACCGGGCGGTACGTCGCAGAGCCTCTGGGGGTACGTAGGCAACTTCCGCGATACGGAGTTCGGCGGCAAGACAGGTACTACCAACAACCACTCCGATGCCTGGTTTATGTGCGTCAGCCCCAAACTCGTGGTAGGTGCATGGGTGGGTGGCGAATACCGCTGCATCCACTTCCGTACAGGTGCCCTGGGACAGGGTTCACGCACGGCGCTCCCGGTATGCGGATACTTCCTGCAGACGTTGTTCTCCGACCCCAACTACCAGAAGTACCACGGCAAGTTCGACAAGCCACACGATGATGACATCACACGCGACATGTACCAATGCGCCAGCTATGTACCCCATGCCAAAGTGGACACTACGGCCGTAGACAGTCTTGCAATGGAGGAAGTGGACGAGGACGGCAACGTCATCATACGCGAACCCGGAACAGAACTGGGCGAATCCGCCACCACCTTGGAGCATGGCAACAAGCAGGGCGAGGACGCTACCCATCACGAGAAGCCCAAGGCACGTCCCAAGGAGGAGGCCATCAATTTCGATGATCTGTAACACTACGCCAAATTACACATACATACAACTGGGGCGTACCACACGATAAAGGTGGTACGCCCCAGTTGTATGTATGTGTGTATGTGTGCGTGTTTCTGTCTCCATTCACGCATCGGGAAACTCCCAGCTTCAGGAAACTCCCAGCGTTCATCATTTCTTCTGAACCTCCTTCCCTTCAGAGAATATTCTCCCCTTCAGAACATCATTTCTTCTGAACCTTTTTCCTCTTCACCTTGAATCGGTCGAAACCAAGGCCATAGACTCCGATAACGGCACTCTGACTGACAAATGCCGTGGGGTCTATCTCGTCAATAAGTCGGAATATCTTCTGCGACTCACGCTGGCGTGCCAGCACAAAGAGCATGTGAACATCCTTGCCGCTGTAGCCGCCATGACCATCTATCACAGTACAACCGCGGTCGGCCGTGGCGTTGATGGCGGCACTCAGTTCCAGATACTTGTCCGAAACGATAAAGAACTGTACCGACCGGCGCAGCGTCCCCACCACATGGTCTACTGTGAGTGAAGACACAAAGAGGCATACATAACCGTAAATGACCATTTCCCAATCGCGCAAAACCAAGTAAGAACTGGTGATGATGAGCAGGTCACATATCATGATGGCGTGCCCCAAGGAGATGTTGTAGTACTTGTTTATCATGGCAGCTACGGTATCACTACCGCCCGTAGACCCATTGCAGGAGAGTCCCAGTCCGGCACTACCGCCCATGAAGAAAGCTCCCAACACAGTAGCCATAAAAGGCTGGTCGGAAAGGAGCGTGATGTTGCCGCCCGTCTGACTCTCTATCAGCCTCGTCACCACGGCAAATACACCTACCGCATAAACCGTCTTAACGCAGAAACGCCACCCCAAAGCACGATAAGCAATGGCGAGCAACAGTATGTTCAGGCCGAAATACGATACGGATACGGGGATGCCGAATCCCCAATAGAGAATGGAGGCTATACCTCCGACACCGCCCATGGTGATATGGTTGGGCAGGAGGAAAAGGTTGAGTCCCACACTACCTATAATCATCGCAACGGCTATAAGTATGTAGTCGCGTACCTCGTGAATCTTGGATTTTGTAGTCATTTTTATGTGAGTTTGTTTTTCTTACTGTCGTCAGTTTGTAACAATCTAAAAAGTGGGTAAACTTCTGCTTCAATATAATTTGGTCAAGAATTAGAGAATTAAACCATTTCCCATATGTCCTGAAAATACAGAATAACGGGAGAATACTTGACTCGTCAAGCCGAAAGTCGTGAAATTCTTACTTATTCCGAGAAAAGAAAAATTCTTCAATTCTCTCATTCTTGACATGAGAAAAGTACCAAGTTTTTTTTTCGGACTTACTTCGCTCTAAGTTCTCTTTTTATGGAATATTTCTTGCTCAGGCCTTTGGCAAGTCCACCCTCGCTGGTCTCTTTGTAGAGCGAAGGCAGGTCGTGCCCCGTCTGCCGCATCACTTCCACCACCTTGTCAAACGACACGCTGTGGTGCCCGTCCGAGAAAGAGGCATACAGGTCGGCATCGAGTGCTCTGGCTGCTGCAAAGGCGTTACGCTCTATACACGGAATCTGCACCAGTCCGCACACGGGGTCGCACGTCATGCCTAAGTGGTGCTCCAGTCCCATCTCGGCAGCATACTCCACCTGAGCCGGACTTCCTCCAAAGAGCTGACAGGCTGCGGCGGAGGCCATGGCACAGGCTACGCCCACCTCGCCCTGGCAACCTACGTCAGCACCGCTGATAGAGGCATTGTGCTTTACCACGTTTCCCACGAGGCCCGCCGTGGCAAGCGCGCGCAATATGCGGCGTTCGCTCATCTCGTGGGCTTGGTGCATGTGGTAGAGTACGGCAGGCACCACGCCGCAGGCTCCGCATGTAGGTGCCGTTACGATGGTTCCGCCCGATGCATTCTCTTCGCTCACAGCGAGGGCATAGGCATAAACCAGTCCGCGACTCTGGAGCGAAGATCGGTATCCCTTTGCCTTGGTATAGTAATTGGCTGCCTTGCGCGGCAGACAGAGCGGTCCGGGAAGCACTCCTTCTGCATCCAGTCCGCGGCGTATGGATGCCTTCATGGTTTGCCATATCATATCCAGGAAGTCCCAGATGTCACTATCCTCGCAGGCATCGACATATTCCCACAACGACCGTCCGCTGTCGTAGCACCATTGCAGAATATCGCTCAGCGAATCAAGTCCGTAGACATCCTTTGCACCCAGTTCGCCGGTATCTGTCTTGCCATCCGAAAGGGCTCCTCCACCTACGCTGTATACGGTCCACTTGTCCATGATGTCGCCGTTCACATCCTTGCCCACAAAGGTCATGCCGTTGGGATGGAAAGGAAGGAACACCTGCGGTTTCCATATAATATGCACCTGATGGTGGGGACGGAAGACCTCCTCGATGGCGACGTCCGTCATGTGTCCCTTTCCGGTAGCTGCCAGACTGCCGTAAAGGGTCACTTCATAAAGCGAGGCATTACCGCAACGCTCCTGAAAGATGCGGGCAGCACGCTGTGGTCCCATCGTATGGCTGCTCGACGGTCCCTTGCCCACCCTGTAAAGTTCTCGTAATGATTTCATTTGCTATAGGCGAGTTCTAAAAATTGCACGCATAGATAAACTTCTGCTTTAGACAGACAGCTCTTTATTGCATCTATCAGAACCCGTCTATACCTGTTTCTATGCCGTGTTATCCAGTTTTCTGCTGCAAAATTACAATATTTATGTCAAATAAATGCAGAAAAAGCCGATTTTCCATCCCGTCTGTCCGCTATTTCCACGCATGACACTTGTCCCAACTTAATCACGTCGGTTTTGCCATGTCTAATATCTCCAGCGCTATAGGCTCCACGCCGGGACTCTGAATAGCTTGACCACTGAGAGCCGAGCTTTCAGTGGTGCGATGGCGGCGGCTAACACTATGACTGGAAAGGGTGCTGTTAATCAACAGCGCACACAAATATAGTAATATAACCATCTGATACACAATTAACAAAGCCCATCCTCTCGGACAGGCTTTGTCTTTTATACAAAAACATTATGAATTATTTTTATTAGCGAACAAGATTCTGTTTCTTTCTTATCTTTACTAATCTATCTAAAAGTTTCAAAACAGTTCGTGTGTGGACCACACAGTATGGCATCAGGCTACCGAACAACCGGAACGGCACTTGCGCTCGCAATACCTTTCACATTGTGCGCAGATGTCATAGCCGAGCATCGCCCCGAGTATGAAGTCTTCTTCAGGTGTCAGCTTGCTGAGCGGCTTGTTTACCATCAGTCGTATAGCGTCGAGACATTCGCGCTTGCCGAAAAAGAGGTTGAGACGATCGTTGCCCACGGGCTGGACGATGTAGTCTATGTTCTGGTGCTGGAGTCTTGTTATGGCGAAAGACTCATACCTCTTGTTGAAGGTGAAAAGCACCATGCGGCGCACACCCTTCTTGTACTCATAGATGTGGTTCATCAAGACCTTCATATCTACCGGCATCGCTTTTTCCTGCTGCATTCTCTTTATTTATATACTGACGGTTTAGAGAGAAAGGCGGGCTTACACACGGGTCGGTCCGCCCTCTAATCAGAATTCATTTATATCTATTTTCTGTCTTGCGGCATGCAAGGCGTTTACAGCGAAGACTTGATGGCTTCGAGCCATGCGTCTATACGGCTGTCGGTCTTGTCATCCTCGTTTACGTCGTCGAGGGCAAGTCCCACAAAGTTGCCGTCTGCCACAGCCTCGCTGTCATCGAAGGTATAGCCGTCTGTGGAAACACCTGGCAATACGGTTGCGCCAGCCTCTACAGCTGCATCGTAAAGTTCCTTCATGCCACCGCAGAATGTGTCGGAATAAGACTCGGCGTCGCCACATCCGAAGAGGGCTACTGTCTTGCCAGCAAGTCCTGCACCCTTGAGTGTCTTGATACCGTCGTACCAGTCGTCCTGCAGTTCGCCAGCACCCCATGTAGAGGTTCCGAGAATAAGGTTGTCGTTAGCCGATACTGTGGCTGCGTCAAGGTTTGCCACGTCGATGGCCTCTACACCGAGTTTGCCTGCTATGTTTTCGGCTATGCTCTGGCAGGTTCCTGTAGAAGAACCGTAAATTACAACTGTTGCTTTCATAATTATATTTCTTTTAGTTACATTTTTACATTTTGCCACTCCTGCATCATGCAGTTGTTGCTGTTGTCTTTTTACGGTTGCAAAGGTACGACGTTTTGCCCAATGCCGCAATACCTAAAAATGGGGGTTTGGCGCAAATACCTATTTATTATGACAACACAAAAAAAGGCGTGTCAATACAAATAAGTGTCCTTATAACGGGCTGTAAGTCCGTAAAAAAAAGAGGGCGTGTCTGTTTTGACACACCCTCTTCCGCAATATTATAAGGAAGGGAAGATAACTTCCCTAACCATATCTTAGTTCTCTTCTGCTTATGACTCTTACTTGAGACCGCGGTTTACAAGTGTTGCGTTGAGCAGCATGACGTACTTGCGGTACTGTGTCTGCGAGAGGATGGCGTGCATGTACTTCAGGTCCTTTACGATGGCCTTGTCTACCATTCCACCACGCTCTTCTGCGGGGGCAGCGGCTGCATTCATCATGTCGGCGGTAAAGCTCTTGTGCACGTCCGAAACTGCTTCTACCTGGTCGATGTTAAGACTCAGCACGTCGGCAAGGCTTCCCATGTTGAAGTTCATGTTGTAGGCTGCTGCGGCTGTTGTTGCACTTGCGTTCTCGTCTGCTGCAAAAGTAGTTGTCATACTGAACAAAGCTACTGCCAAAATCATCAGTTTCTTCATAATCTTTTTACCTTTCTCTTCTTTAATTACTATTATCCTTACTTAAATCTTTTAACCTGTCTTTCTTTAAGACGCTGCAAAGTTACGCACACTTTTCTTTCCACACAAACGTTTTGATATAAAAAATCTACTTCACGCTTGTTTTTTGACATAAATCAAAGATATACGCTTACTTCTGTAAAACAAATGTAACATCTTGCAATATCTACCATGTAAACGATTGCACTTTGAAATCCCGTTTTTTCTTTCCTCCGACATTCCTCCACATCATTTTATTTGCTACTTTTGCCAACGCAGACCCAAACAACTAATAACAACAAACCTAAACATACAATCATACGATGAAAACGTTATCAATCCCGTGACAATGGCCATACTATAATGGTCGTCATGCAAAAACGAATCTTATAACCTCTAATTATACTTTTTATGAACAAATTCTTTCTACGTGTTCGTACATGGGCATTGGTGCTATTGCTCAGCCTAAGCGCCATTGCCTTTGCCGACAATTCCTATGGTCTGAAGGACAACATTCAAGATGGTGTCATTCTGCATTGCTTTGACTGGACTGCCGCTCAGATACAAGAGGAAATCCCAAGCATTGCCCAAGCGGGCTTTACTGCCGTCCAGCTCTCCCCGGTACACCAAAAAGAGGGTACCAGTGCGTGGTACATGGCTTATCAGCCTTACGACTACCACATCGGCAACTCTATCGCCACCACGCAATCGCTTACAGCCCTCTGCTCGAAAGCTCACGAGTATGGGGTGAAGGTCATCGTCGACGTTGTAGCCAACCATACCAACGGCAACCTGACGTATGTGGCTGACCGCCTGAAGAGCACAAACCTCTACCATGACTATAGCGGCGGCATTGACTATAGCAACCGCTGGCAGGTTACCCACGGCAAAATAGGCATGTGGGACCTCAAGACTGAGGATGCGACCGTGCAGAACATTATCAAGACCTACATCGCCGAACTCAAGGCGTGCGGTGTTGATGGTATTCGCTGGGACGCGGCAAAGCACATCGGCCTGCCTTCCGAGGGCGACCAGTTCTGGACCAACGTGCCGGACGCGAGCATGTACAACTATGGTGAGATACTCGACTCACCTTACAGCGGTGACGACGGCACGCTCCTGAAGGAATACGCCAAGTATATCTGTTTCACAGACAACGTCTATGGTGACGGCATGGCAAGCAGTTTCAACAGCGGCAACGTGCCTTCTTCCATCGGCTGTTTCAACCAGAAAGGCGTGGACAACAGCCGTCTGGTCTACTGGGGCGAATCGCATGATACCTATAGCAATGACGGTGGCTCTTCCAAGTACATCTCACAGAACAATATAGACAAGGCGTACGCCATCGCCGCCGGCAACAACAAGGCTACTTCCCTTTATTTCTCCCGTCCATCCGCAACGGACAAGAATGCCATCAAGATGGGAACCAAGGGCAGTACTCACTATACCAGTCCTGAGGTAGCTGAGGTGAACCACATGCACAACCTCTGTGCGGGCGAGGCCAACTATTACGTGCATGAAAACGGCGTGGGCGCACAGCTCCGCAAGTCCGGCGCCGTCTTCGTGCTCGGCAGCGGACAAAGCGGTTCGGTAAACATCGCCAACGGCAACGGCAGTTGGCTGGCACCAGGTACTTACACCGACAAGGTGGGCGGCGGTACCTTTACCGTGACTGCTTCTAACATCACTGGTCAGATTTCCAAGTCGGGCATCGCCGTCATCTACAGCGGCACCATCTCAAAAGGCAGCATCGCCATCTCTCCCGCTGGCGGTTCATTCACCTCCGACACTCAAACCGTCACCCTCACGGGTACTGACACCAAGAGTATCTACTACACCATAGGCAACGGCGCTAAGCAGACCACCACCAGCTCTACCGTCTCCTTCACAATCGGTGCCGACATGGCGTATGGCGAAAGCGTCACCGTTACATATGGCGGCACTAACACAGACGGCGAGGCTATCAACGAGAACACCGCCACATTTACCAAGCAAGATGCTACGGCTACCGTAAACGTCTACCTGAAAAACGACGCCAACTGGGCAGAACCTATCTACTGCTATGCTTACAGCAAGGATGAAAAAAGGAATACGGGTGCCTGGCCAGGCGCAAAGATGACGCTTGACGCCACTACCGGCTACTATACACTCGACCTTACAAGCTACGACCTGGAAGACGCATACTGCATCTTCTACAGCGCATCAGGCCGTTATCCTGGCGACATGGAGAAGGGGCTTGACAACAGCGGCACTTCCAAACTCTTCAACAACAGTACAAGATCCTGGACTGACTACACACCGACTCCTATAGCGCAGAAACCTGTTGTCACGATGCCTGAATCACAGACTTTCTCGACAAAGCCTTTTGCCGCAAGCATCTCCGTGACAAACGCCACATCTGCTTACTACACCGTCAACGGCGGCGCGCAGGTATCGTTCTCGGGCAGCACTACTGTGCCTGTCTATGAAACCTCAACCATCAAGGTATCGGCTACCAATGCGTCTGGCACGACAGAGAAGTCTGCAACATATACATACGCTACAACCCCACCCCCGTCAACGGGCGACCTCGCTTCTTACTACAAGACCAACCCCAATGGCTATGGTCAGAAGAAGACCGTAAGTTCGTATGCAGACTTTACCCTCTCCGACATCATCGCCCAGGGTGCGGCCAACGACGACCCTCGCGTGTATCGTCCTAACTCGATGTACGAGGTGCCCATCGACTTGTATGCCCTCTATGGAGCCTACGACGACACGAACCTCTACCTTGCCTGGGACATGACCAACGTGCAGGATGTCGTAGCGCCAAGCGACGACTATCCTTTGAGCCAGGGTATTCTCTACCAGACTATGAATGTGCCCTTCATGCTCCTCTTCGACACGCAGGACGGTGGCGGCAACGGCTGTACCGATGCTGCAGGCAGCACGATATGGAATACGGGCATTACGTATCCTTCGATTGTCAACCGTGTGGTAATGTGCTCCACCAACGCGGCAAATGGTCCTTACGTCTACGAGAACAATGGCACGCTCATCAACGAGAAAGAAATCTACGACGCTGCCACAAGCGGCATCAATTTCAAGGTCAGCAACTTCGGCCTTGGTATCAAGTCGTCTACCGTATATGGCATTAACGGTGCTTACGGCGAAAACAACGGGCGTGTCGTAGGCGACATAAAGAGCGGCAACGAAAGCAATGCGGCATGGGTAGACTTCAACACCAAGGGCCACAAGTCAAGCTCGCTCGATTTCCACTACTACATGGCGATTCCTCTGTCTACACTCGGCACTTCGGCTTCTCAGATTGAGTCGCGCGGCCTCGGCATCATGATTGTCGCCACCATGGGCAAGTCGGGTATGGACTGCCTGCCCTACGACCTCTCCATGAACGACAATGCCGACCAGGCTGACACGGAGTCACAGGAGTTCAACTCTTACGAGAAGAGCGACGCCGACAACATCACGGCAGCATTCGCTTACCTTGGCAAGAGCGTTACTGCCATAAAAGAGATAGGTGCAGGCACAAAGACATACAACGGGTTGACCAACGTATACAGTCTGAGCGGCACTCTCGTCCGTACAAACGTACCTGTTTCCAATGCTACCAACGGACTTGCCTCTGGCGTCTACATTATGAAGAACGCACAAGGCAAATACGACAAAGTCTTTGTTGAGTAATCAGACTACCACTATTCATTATAATTAAGAGAGGGGGGGCATCCGATTGGGGATGTCCCCCTTTCGTGCTTCATAAGTCACGTTATCTAACAAAATCGCATCAGATATTGCACGACAGCCAAAACTGAATATTGTAACTTTTCTTCTTCGTGAACAAGAAAAGCGGGACTCCAGATCCCGAACGCATCCCGAACGCATCCCGAACCCTACCTTACTGGGCACACTGGAGAATTGAAGGGCTCTTTACCCAGGGGGGTGCCCTTGGCTAAGAGCATCTGCTCCTTCAGGGCGTTAGGAAATGCTGTACCTCCTATAAGTTTTGCATGCATGACCAGAAAGGGCAAGAAGATCCGAAAACGGAAAACTATACCAAGGTATTTAGAAAAATCATTCGTATTTCTCAATTGCTTTTCGTACCTTTGCACACACAATAAATAAACAAACAACACAACAGACTATGGAATCCAACAAATTCATCATCGTATCATACCAGTTGTATGACGTAACCGACGGGAAGTCAGAACTCATAGAGCAGACCACCGACGACCGCCAGTTTATCTTCGTAAGCGGCATGGGCGTAACCCTGCCCGCCTTCGAGCAGAACATAGCCCCCCTGGCAAAGGGCGAGTCTTTCGACTTCACCCTGCAGCCCGCAGAAGCCTACGGCGACCGCTACGAGGAGCGCATCATCGAACTGGACAAAGGCATTTTCTGCATCAACGGCAAGTTTGACGCACAGCATGTACAGCAGGGTGCCGTCATCCCCCTGCAGAACGAGGACGGAAACCGTTTCAACGGCGTGGTGCTGGAGATAAGCGACACTAAGGTAAAGGTAGACCTCAACCACCCCCTGGCTGGAATGACGCTCAACTTTAAGGGCACAATAACCGAAAGCCGTGAAGCTACAGCTGAAGAGGTGGCTGGCATGGCAAAGCTGATGAGCGGCGAAGGTGGCGGATGCGGCCACTGCAGTGGCAACTGCGGCGAAGGAGGCTGTGGTGAAGGCGGTTGTGGCGAAGGCGGCTGCAAGGGTGGCTGCGGCAACTGCGAATAAGTTGCACGCTCGTAGTTCTAAAAAACAAAACACAACAAGAAGCAGATGAGAAATACATTCGGTCAACTCTTTACACTAACTACCTTCGGCGAGAGCCATGGCACGGCCGTAGGCGGTGTGATAGACGGTATGCCTGCCGGCATAGAGATAGACACGGAGTTCGTACAAAACGAACTGAACCGCCGACGCCCCGGACAGAGCCACATCACGACGGCACGCAACGAGGCCGACAAGGTGGAGTTCCTCAGCGGCATATTCGAAGGCAAGAGTACCGGAACACCCATAGGCTTCGAGGTACGCAACACCAACCAGCACTCGCAGGACTACGAGAATATGCGGTGTCTCTACCGGCCGTCGCATGCCGACTATACCTACCAGAGCAAGTACGGCATACGCGACCACCGCGGAGGCGGGCGTTCCTCGGCACGCATCACCATAGCACGCTGTGTGGGCGGCGCCCTTGCCAAGTTGGCGCTGAAGCAGATAGGCGTGAGCATCACGGCATACACCTCGCAGGTGGGCGACATAGCCCTGGAACGCGACTACCGTCTCTACGACCTGCAGAAGGCAGAAGAGAACATCGTGAGATGTCCCGACCCGCAGAAGGCGAAGCAGATGGAAGAACTCATAGCGCAGGTGAAGGCCGAGGGCGACACCATCGGAGGCATCATTACGTGTGTGATTAAAGGTTGCCCGGTAGGCCTGGGCGAACCGGAATTCGGCAAACTGCACGCTCAGTTGGGTGCTGCCATGTTAGGCATCAATGCCGTCAAAGGTTTTGAGTACGGCGAGGGATTCGCAGGCGTCACGGCACGCGGAAGCGAGCAGAACGACGTCTTCTTGCCCGGCTTCACTACGGCTACCAACCACAGCGGAGGTATACAGGGAGGCATCAGCAACGGGCAGGACATCTACTGCCGCATAGCCTTCAAGCCTGTGGCTACCATACTGAGAGAACAGCAGACGGTAGACCTCGAGGGCAACGCCACACACCTGACGGCACGTGGCAGACACGACCCCTGCGTGTTGCCCAGAGCAGTACCCGTAGTGGAGGCTATGGCTGCTATGGTGGTTCTCGACTGTTACCTCATGAACAAAACCGTACGAATGTGACAGCATGAAGAAGAGAAGACTTCGCAAGAAACGCATCTGCATCATCTGCCTCGTACTGATAGTAGGCACCACCATGCTTACACGCCGTTGTGTATCGGGGTGCTCGCACACCAACGACAGCATTCCCGACTCCATCGCCCTTCCCCACCTCAACGACTCGATAACCAACGCGCTATCGTCTGGCAAAGCATACCACGACATGGACTCTATCGTAGAGCGCTATCTGAAGAGATGGGAGATAAACGGTGCCCAACTGGTCATCACGCGCAACGACTCGCTGCTCTATGCGCGCGGTTTCGGCTGGGCCGACAAAGAGAACGCCACCCCCATGCAGCCCAACATGCTGATGCGCTTCGCCTCGGTATCGAAGCTCATTACCGCCACGGGTATCATGAAGTTGCAGGAGATGGGCAAACTGAGACTGGACGAGAAGGTGTTCGGACAGAAAGGCATCCTCTGCGACACTTTATATAATAATAGCATCAAGGACCAACGCTACTACGCCATCACGGTGGAGCAACTGCTAAGGCACCAAGGGGGATTCAACAACTATGCCGGAGACCCCGTGTCGAACACGCGCTACATCATGATGCAAAACCACCTTACCACCCCACCCGACCACAACACGCTACTGCGCATACTCCTGAAACGACACTTAGGCTACACCCCAGGCGAGGGCAAGTGTTACTCTAACCTCGGGTACATGATTCTCTCTATGATCATTGAGAAGAAGAGCGGCATGAGATACGAGGACTTCATGCAGCAGCACGTGCTGCACCCCGCCGGATGCTACGACATGCACATAGCAGGCACGTACCAGAAAGACCGTCGCCCCAACGAGACGAAGTATTACATGCACAGCGGCAGCGACCCTGTATACGAATACAATAACAGCGGCCGACTGGTGGAGAAATGTTATGGTGATACGGATCTGCCACGTCTTTCTGGCGCAGGAGCTTGGTGCGGTTCGGCTGTGGAACTGGCAAGGTTCATCGCCTCTATCGACGGTTTGCCCCGCGTAAAGGACATTCTCTCGCCACAAAGTGTGAAATATATGACTACCGAGCAGCCCGACCACCAGTATTCCATCGGTTGGAACTACACGCCCCAGAGCGACACACGTCCCTGGATACGCACCGGTTCGCTGGCTGGCACATCGGCGCTCGTCCTGAAATACCCCGACGGCCAATGTTGGATTCTCATTACCAACACCAGCACGTGGAAAGGGCACGGCTTCTCCAACGACACAATGGCTTTCTTTGAGAAACTCCGCAACAAGTTCATGGCATCCATACCCAAGTGCGATTTGTTTATAGCGGGCGCTAAGTAATGTACATTTTTGTATATGCGCCCTTAGGAGGTACGGCGCCCTCGCCGTACATTTTGAAATATTAGTTGCAGCCTCACCCGTTACATCATAACCCAACGATTCTTTGCTGGAGGTGCAGCGGGGACGCTGCACACTACTATAGACACCATGGCGGGCTGAAGGCCCAACGAGCGCATAGCCCAGGGCAAGCGAAGCGACACCCTGGGTTTTTAAGGAGAACATTTTCGTTCTCGCCCTGTAAGGGCAAAAGCGTTATGCTACATTGTGTTATATCGAAATAAAGTTGAGAATATTAACGCCTCTGGCGCCCTTTCAGGGTGTACATACAAAAAAATAACTTGAGCAGTTTTTTTTGATTCGCGAAATGTGCCAACGACGGGCTGAAAGGGCAAATCTGCTCAAGTTATTTTTTACACATTACTAAACTGGATGCGTTACCCTCGC
>CAVCGV010000004.1:0-45085 GCA_963601815.1 bacterium | reverse complement strand
GGACGCAGCACCTACTACGGCTTGCCCAGGGCTATATACTCGTTGGGCCTTACCTTTCCGCTATAAACCTCAAATCCGCAACAATAAAATTGTAGGCTCAGGGATGCAACATTCTTTACCTCAGTCGGGCAAAATGTACCAAGTGATAAAATAAAAAAATCGGAACCTTCTGAAGAAGATCCCGACTTAGTACCCAGACCCGGGCTCGAACCGGGATGGGTTGCCCCACTGGTGTTTGAGACCAGCGCGTCTACCGATTCCGCCATCTGGGCGATTAGCGGTTGCAAAGGTACAAATAATATTTGAATTGACAAACTTTTTGTGCGAAAACTTTTCTAAAAGTTGCTTTCCGCTCCCTTTTGTGTGCCCATCCTTCTGTTCCGTATGCCCCATGTCGCCTTCATTAAGTATTGAAAACTGCAGAAAACGCCCTCTTGAAAACTTGCACCTCACGCCGGTTACACCAACGGGATGAATACGGGTAATGGCGTGATTTGCCCCTGGAAAACTAAATAATTGTTTTATTTCTCTACAGCAGTATTAAATAATGGAAAATGTCTTGGCAGGGTCGAGGATATTTCATACCTTTACACTGACAAAAGAACTACCATAACAAAAACATATAAGAAAAGACATGACAAACAGTGTAAACAACAATTACTGTGTAATACTTGCCGGCGGAAAAGGAAGAAGATTGTGGCCCTGCAGCCGCAATGCCTGTCCCAAGCAGTTTGTCGACTTCTTCGGCATGGGGCGTACTCAGCTGCAGCAGACGTTTGACCGTATGGTCCGAATAGTACCTGCCGACCATATATATGTCAGTACCAGCGAAGATTATGCCGACCTTGTGCGCGAGCAGTTGCCTGGTGTAGACTCCACCCACGTCCTGGTAGAACCTATCCACCGCAATACGGCCCCCAGTACAGCATGGGCTTGCCACCGCATCAGCAGGCAGAATCCCGATGCATGCATAGTGGCTACTCCCTCCGACCAGGCCGTGTTCAACGAGGAAGCTTTCAGCAAAAACATGCTCGATGGACTGCGTTTTGTGGCCGAAAACGACTGCTGTCTTACTATGGGTGTGAAACCTACCCGCCCCGAACCGGGATATGGCTACATACAATTGGGTGACCCTATGGGCGGCAACTTCTACAAGGTGCAGTCGTTTACGGAGAAGCCCGAGCGCGAGTTTGCCCAGATGTTCGTGGAGAGCGGCGAGTTCTACTGGAACACCGGACTTTTCCTTTCCAACACACGCCATTTGAGCAAGTGTTTCTCGCGGTTGCTTCCCACCGTGCTCCGCAACTTCGATGAGGAGCACCCTGTTTTCGACATCGAGACCGAGAATGCATATATGCAGGAGAATTTCCCGTCTTATCCCAACATCTCCATAGACCTCGGCATACTCGAGAAGTCTGCCGATGTGGTGGTGATGAAGTGCGACTTCGGATGGGCTGACCTTGGAACCTGGCACAGTATATACGAGGGAATGAAGAAAAGCGAGACAGACAACGTCGTGATAGACAGTGATGTGCTCATGGAAGACTGCCACAACAATATCGTCAAGATACCGAAGGGAAAGCTTGCTGTACTCAATGGGCTTGACGGATTTATCGTGGCGGAGAAGGACAACGTGCTCCTCATCTGCCGCAAGCAAGACTCCTCTGCTCTCATCAGGAAGTACGTCAACGAGGTACAGATCAAGAAAGGCGAAGAGTTTATCTGATTCGTCTGTTCCGAATGATGAGTTCTTCCGCTACTTGTTTCTATTCCAGTATCATGAACCAGACCACCCGCGACTTTATCAGCTTGCATCGGGACGAGGACGTGCGAACCTTGGCTTTCCTCGGGGACAAATACCCCGGGGTAGACCTGCCGTTTGCCCTCGACCAGATACGCGGTCGCCAGATGGCGAAGGACAAGTTGCCCCGCTGGGCAGCTCTCGACGGCATTGTCTATCCCCCTCATATCTCCATGGAGCAATGCTCGTCAGAGCAGACTGCACTTTACAAGGCAGAACTGGCGGCAAGACTGCTCGGACAGCAGAATGCTGAAATTTGCGAATTTGCGGCCAAGGGTGCGGCCGCTCCCACATTCGCCCAAAATGACGAAGTTTCCTTTGCCGACCTTACTGGCGGCTTCGGCGTAGATTTTTCCTATATCGCTGCCCGCCTCGGTGTAAAGGCTATGTATGTGGAGCGGCAAGCCCGTCTCTGCGAGGCGGCAAGGGAGAACTTTTCCCTCTTGGGGTTGGACAGTGCCGTAGTGGTAAACGGTGACGGTATAGAGGTACTCCATACGCTTCAGCATCTCAAGCTCATCTTTGTCGACCCCGCCCGTCGCGATGATGCCGGGCGCAAGGTGGTTTCACTACAAGACTGTACCCCCGACGTTACCCGCTTTCAGGATGAGATGCTTGCCAAGGCCGACTTTGTCATCGTTAAGCTGTCGCCCATGCTCGACTGGCACCGTGCCATGAGCGAGCTGAAGAACGTAAGGGAAGTGCACATCGTGTCAAAGGGCAACGAGTGTAAGGAACTCCTTCTCGTCCTTTCCGCCGCTATGCCCGCAGGAGACGTTGTGGCGGAACCCTATCCTCGGCTCTACTGTGTCAACGACGCCCAGGCGCTCTCTTGCGACATGCTGCAGATGGAGCTCGCCAGCGTGCGTATCGCCCCCACGGCTGTAGAGGGCATGCGCTGGCTCTACGAACCTAATGCCTCGCTGATGAAGGCCGGCTGTTTCGGTCTCCTTTCCGAAAGGTATGGTGTCGCGATGCTTGCCCCCAACTCCCACCTCTTTGTAAGCGCATCCCCCGTGGATGATTTCCCCGGCCGCCGTTTCTCGGTCCAGATGGTGTGTACGCTTAACAAGAAGGAAGTGAAACGCCATCTTTCCGGTGTTACCCATGCCAATATTGCTACCCGTAATTTCCCCTTGTCGGTGCCCGAACTCCGCAAGCGCCTCAAACTGAAAGACGGCGGAGATACCTACCTTTTTGCCACTACGTTGGCCGATGGTTCCCATGTACTCTTCCTCTGCCAGAGTTGTCGGTAAGGCGGTGTATAATGCCCAGGGGGGGAGGTGTTTCTTGATGCTTTTTACAGGCACATAGCTGCCATGTAGCGCCTCACCTCTTTCCGTGCCATGCTGAGCCGGTTTTCCACAGTCTTGTATTTTATGTTCAGACAGGAGGCTATTTCTGCCACCTTCTTTCCTTCTTCCACATTCATGCGGTAGATGCGGCAGTTCTTGTTGTCCAGCCGTGCTATGCTCTTCTGCAGCCACAGTTCCGTTTCGTGCATGGAGATAATACTCATGCCGTCTTCGCTGCCGTTTCCCCGTTTCTTGATGTACCTCTCGTGTTGTTCTATGTAGGTCTGGTGCCGCCAATGGTCCTTTATCCTATTCGCCACCATACTGCGCATCAAGGCCGGTAGTGTCTGGTCGTTGATGATGCGCTCGCCTGTCATCAGGCGCAGGAAGGCATCCTGTACGATGTCTTCGGCATCCTCCCTGCCCATGCCGCACTTCTGTGCATAGCATACAAGTCTCGGCTGGTTGACTGTATAGTAGTCTTGTATCAGTTGGTAGTTGTTGTTCATGACGCTAAAGGTTTACAGTTCGTTTGTATGGCAAAGGTACGAAAGATACGGCAGAGCATGGGTGAAGATAGTACGGAAAGGCGGGTAAAAACCGTCAGAGAGGCACGCCACTGACGTTTTCTCCCCCTATAGCGACAGATATACCCCCGCTGTGTATCATTCTTTCTGTAACTTTGCAAGCAGATGACGGAAGAAGACCTTTCCGTCACGGAGGTGTATAATATATATATAATGTATAGGGCCTGTTGCTTATATAATAAAGTATCCTGTTACTTATAATAGAACCAGTAAATGGTCTCTCCTCCGGTCTTGACAACTAAAAACTACAAACCTTATGAAACAGACACTACTCAGCAATCTTTTTGGTAGCATGCTCGTTGGCGGTATGCTCCTTTCTTCTTCCGCCGTGACGGCACAGACCAGCGGTAAAGTTCCCTCTTTCCCCGGAGCACAGGGCTACGGCATGTACGTTACCGGAGGCCGAGGCGGAGCAGTCTATCATGTTACCACGCTCGAGGATACGGGCGAGAAAGGCTCCTTCCGTTATGCCTGCAACCAGAAGGGTGCGCGTACCATCGTCTTCGACGTCTCTGGCACCATATTCCTCAAAAGTCAGCTCAATCTTACCAGCGGCGACGTGACCATCGCCGGACAGACAGCGCCCGGTGACGGCATCTGCATAGCCGACTGGCCTTTCGTCATCAAGGGACCTAATGTCATACTGCGCTATCTGCGTTTCCGCTGCGGCAACCGCAACGTGAGCCGTACCGACGGCGATGGCGGACATGAGGGCGACGGACTGGGTGGCTTCGACGGTGCCAACATCATCATTGACCACTGCACCGTAAGCTGGAGCATAGACGAGTGTCTCGCCGTCTACGGCAACCGCAATACCACCGTACAGTGGTGCATGGCGTACCAGAGTCTGCGTGAGGCGGGCCACTCCAAGGGCGCACACGGCTACGGCGCCATGATGGGCGGCGGACGTACCACCTATCACCATAACCTCATAGCCCACCACGACTCGCGTACGCCGCGCTACGTATTCCGCAGTGGAGACGACACGTCGAAGGAGCACCCCACCGACTGGCGCAACAACGTCGTCTACAACTGGGGAGGCAACGGCGCATATGGCGGCGAGGAGATGAATATCAACATCGTGAACAACTATTACAAGCCCGGTCCCTTGACCGAGAAGCGCCCCGACAACGTGCAGAAACGCATCCTCGGTACCAGCCACGGCACACACTATGTAAAGGATGCCCAGGGCAACAATACCAGTGAGGTGGAGGCATACGTATGGGGACACTACTACGTGGCAGGCAACAAGAACACCAAGTGGGCGGACGTAACAGCAGACAACTGGAAGATTGGCGTTACAGACCAGATAAGCGACGGTGCTGAATACGGCTGGAGCAAGGTAACCCGCGACACCATCAAGGCTGAGGCCGCCATGCCTTTTGCCCTTGTCACTACGCATACCGCCGACAAGGCGTTCGAAAAGGTGGTAGCTTATGCCGGTGCCAGCCTTCACCGCGATGCCCTCGACCAGGCTATTGCCTCCGATGCGCAGAACGGCATTACTACCTTTACGGGAGCCAACGAGTCGGGTCGTCCGGGCATTATAGACACACAGGATGATGCCAAGACCGATGGTGACGATGCTTGGCCAAGGTTGAACAGCACGTCTGCACCTGTAGATACTGACGGCGACGGAATGCCCGATGCTTGGGAGACAGCCAACGGCCTGGACCCCAACGATGCAGCGGACGGTGCAAAGGTGGCCGCCAACGGGTACACCAACCTTGAGAATTACATCAACTCGCTGGTTGCCGACATCACCGAGGCACAGTATGCTGATGGCGAAATGACAGGAGAGGACATAGCCACGACGGGTCCTCTTACTCCTACAGCGATAGATGCCACCAATGCCATCTCTATCCCTAACGAGGATTATTTCGACTTGACCAAGGGTACCCATACGGGCGGTTCCATCAAGGACGTGAACGGTATGGCCACCATAGACAATGTACGCAACGGCCAGTACTGGAGCTTCGTTATCGACAATGCCAAGGAGCAGGCTTACACCATCACGTTCCAGGCTGCGGCAAAGAACAGCGAGCCGAGTCTGGTACTCGACGTTACCGATGGAGACGGCAACAAGGACTGGACAGGCACAGTAGCTATAACGAATACCGGTAACTGGAGCAAGTTTGTGGAGCACAGCATCGATACCGATGTTTTGCCTGCAGGACTGCGTTACCTCATCCTCAACTTCCAAGGAACGAAGTACACCTTCAACGTGGGTAACATCAAGTTTACACCGAAGTCGTCTACGGGCATTGTCGAGGTAAACGCCGCCACCGCCAAGGAGGCGCAGATTTATACCCTCAGCGGCATGAAGGTCAACTCTTCCCGTCTGCAGAAAGGCATCTACATCGTGGACGGCAAGAAGGTGGTTATCAAGTAAGACGTTTTGGTTTTTATTAATTAATAGTTTTTACTTTAGTAGTTGTTGATGAGAAAATTGTTAGTTTATGTAGCGTTGATGTCCTTGTCTTGTGCCTTCGCTGCGCAAGACAAGGGGCGAGGAGTCGAGAACGATAACGCTCGCATGTCTTCTGACAATGGTGATGGCACGTTTACCAATCCGGTTATCCATGCCGATTATCCTGATCCCGACATCATTCGTGTGGGGGAGGATTACTATCTGGTGAGTTCGTCTTTCGTATGTATGCCAGGTATTCCAATCTGTCATTCCAAGGACTTGATCAACTGGAAGATTATCGGCCATGCCTACGATTCCATCAACTTCCAACCGCAGTATCGTATGGAGGGAGGCAAGACAGCTTATAGCCGCATCTGTTGGGCTCCTTCCTTCAAATACAAAGATGGTGTTTATTACATCGGTGTCAACATCAAGGATGATGGTTTCGTGATGTATAAGAGCGATCGTCCTGAGGGACCTTATAAGATGTATAAATACAACAAGACCCTCTATGACCCAGGATTCTTCATCGATGATGATGGCAAGAAGTATGTCACCCATGGCAAGACGAAGATTTACCTGACTCGTGTCAAGGATGATGCCACTGGTGTAGATTCTGATGCAGAGGACAAGCTCATCATCAAAGCACCTGAAGGTTATGGTCATCTCTTTGAGGGCTGCCACATGTATAAGCGCAATGGCTATTATTACATTTTCAATCCAGCCTTGGGTTATGATGGCGTGCAGATGATAAGTCGCTCCAAGAATATCTACGGTCCATACGAGACCAAGGTGCTTATCAAGGATGACATCAACTATGCGGGTGCTGGTGTGCATCAAGGTGGTTATGTAGAAACACAAAATGGCGAGTCTTGGGCATTCACTTTCCAAGACAGAGACTATATGGGGCGTGACCTCATGCTCTATCCTATGCGATGGGTAGATGATTGGCCTGTTGTCGGACCAGAAGGGAAACCTGGTAAAGGTGTGGTGACTTATCGAAAGCCTAATCTCCCTGTCCAACCGCTTTCTTTCCCTCAGCATAGCGATGACTTCTCCAGCGAGGAGTTGTCTTTGGTATGGGAGTTCAATCATGTTCCTGTCAAGGATAAATGGAGCCTAACAGAGCGTTCTGGTTATCTTCGTTTGCACTCCATCCCAGCAGCAGGGTTCTATTGGGCAAGAAACTCGCTCACACAGAAAGCTTCTGGACCTTCAAGTACTGTAACTGTGGCTCTCGACTTGAAGGGCTTGCAGAAGGGCGATTTTGCGGGTACAGGCATCATGGGAAGCAATCTCTTCCAGCTGGGTGTTTTGCGTACGACACAAGGAGATTCTTTGCAGTTGCGTGCTGGTTATCGTGAAAAGCCTGAGGTTGCCAAGGTCGCTTTGGCTATCGGCAAGAAGAATAAGCAAGGTGTCATGCAAGCTGACCGTGTCTATCTTCGTGTAGAGGTCACTCGCCGAGGTACGCTCTTGTTCTCTTATAGCTTAAATGGTAAGCAATTCAATCGTTTTGGCGGAGAAGAGGAGTCTGGTTTCTGGGGCTTTTTGGGTATTCGCCATACTCTTTGCCATTACAACCTCGATGGAACGAATGGTGGATATGCAGACTTCGATTCTTTCCTATTGACGAGTAAGGTGCGAGGCAATCACTACGATGCTTTTGATACCGTAGATTTCACCCAGTATGATGACCGTGAGGGCATGAGACTCGTTCGCATCCAGGGCAAGCGCCCTGCCCAGTACATCACGGAGATGAAAGCAGGAGACTGGTTGCGATTCAATAACCTGGAGTTTGGCAAGAAACCACGCCAGATGCAGGTGCTTTCCACTGGAGAGGGGCGTATAACACTTCGTGAGGGACGCAAGAACGGTAAAGTCTTGGCTACCTTAACACTGGATGCTTCGGGAGAAAGACTATGGCAAACCATCAATTTGGATGCTGCTTCGTCAAAGGCTCTTAAAGCTAAGAAAGCTACGCCACTCTACTTCGTAGTCGAGTCTTCCGAGGACAATTTTGAGATACAGTCTTTTAGGTTTATAAAATAGATTCAGATTTTTTGTTAGGTTTTATAGAATGTTTTCAGGTGATGCGAAACGTAATTAGTTTAGTAGATTAGTAAAGAAACAAGGAGGGGATGCCGCAGCGATTTGCGACATCCCCTTCGTCTTGTTTTCATATCCGTTGGCTTCCTTAAGATGGAAGGATGTTTACATTCCCATACGATGGAAGTAAGGATTTTATTCTTTCTCTGCCTTTGCCTTCTCCCGGTATTCTGACGGCGTCATGCCCGTAGCCTTCTTGAAGCACTTGCCGAAGTATTTCGGGTCGGTGAAGCCTACGCTGTATGCTATCTGCGAGAAGGTATCGGTGCTCTTGGCTACCAGTTCTTCCGCTCTTTGCAAGCGGATGTGGCGTAGGAAGTCAATGGGCGACATGCCCACGATGCTCTTCATCTTCTCATAGAACACGGTGCGCCCCAGATTGACGGCATTGGCAAGGTCCTCTATCTTCAGTTCGGCATTGCCGATGTTCTCTTCGAGGAAAGCCATCAGCCTGTCCATCATCAGTTGGTCTGTATCCACTATCTGCACGGCCTCAAGACGGTATTCCTGCTGGCTGTCCTGGCTGTCACCATTGGTAGTGGGCACCAGTTGGTCGAGGTAATTCTGCTGTAGCATCTTGCGCTGAGCTATGATGTTCTCCACGCGGTGGCGCAGGTATGTGGCGGAGAAGGGCTTGGTAATGTAGTCGTCTATGCCCTCGTTAAGCCCCTGCAGCCTGTCGTCGAGCGAAGCCTTGGCGGAGAGTACGATGATGGGAATATGGCAGATGTCCTTGTTCTGCTTTATCTGGTGCACCATGGTCAGTCCGTCCATGACGGGCATCATTACGTCGGTGATGATGAAGTCGGGCATCTCCTTGATGGTAGTCTCCAGACCCTTCTTGCCGTTCTCGGCCTGCAGCACGATGTAACGGTCGCTCAGGATGCTGACGAGGAAGCTGCGCAGGTCGTCGTTGTCCTCCACGATGAGGAGCTTGGTATTCCTCTCCGTGTCTGTCGGTGTGTGCTTGTCCGCTACGGAGTCGGATAGCTCTTCCTCGAGTGCTTTCTTGAACACGGGTGCGCTGTCATCGTCCACAAAGTAGTTCTGCGTATTGTTGTGTGTCAGCATCTGGTTGACGAGCTCCAGCATGTTGCGCGAGTTGCGCTGTACCATCTCCATCTGCTCCCTTCCCTGTTTGCTGAGGCTTTCTTTCTCTATCACTTCTGTTACCGGACCGCCTATCAGCGTGAGCGGCGTGCGCAGTTTGTGACCTATCTCGGTAAAGAAGCGCGTCTTCATCTCCGTCATGTCGTGCTCCATCTGCGCCTTGTGCTTCAGCACGTAGTAGCGTATGCCCGCATACACCACGGCGATGGCTATGAGCAGGTAGAGCAGCTTTGCCCAGACGGTTTCCCAGAAGGTGGGCTGTGCGTAGATGGCGAGCTTCTTTACGTTCTCCACCCACACGCCGTCGGTGTTGGTGCTCCTTACCAGCAGCGTGTACTTGCCTGCCGGGAAGTGGCTGTACGACACGCTGTGCTCCTTGTTGCTGAGGTAGTTCCACTCCTTGTCTATGCCCTGTAGCCTGTAGGCGTACTTCACGGTGCTGTTGTCCTGATAGTCGAGGGCGGCAAAGTTGATGGTAAAGCTGCGTTTGTCCGAGGGTATCTCCAGCCGGTCGGTATAGAGGATGGGGTGGGGCGTGGTTTCGCCCTGGTACTGTATGGCAGAGAATACGATGTTGGGCTTGTAGTTGCTCTTCCTGATGTTGGCGGGGTTGAAGGCTATGGCACCGCCCATGGCAGCAAGCATGATTTCGCCGCCCATGGCAGTGGCCGACAGCGCCTCGCTGAACTCCGTATGCTCGCCGAAGTCATTGGGCCCGAACAGTTGTATGCCGCCGTTGTGCGGACTGTACATGTCTATACTGCTTTCGCGCGTTATCCAGATGTTGCCTTTCCTGTCTTCGGTGAGCGACTGTATGATGCCTTCCTCCTCGGTGGGCAGGTCTACGGCTCTGAACTTGATGTTGTCGGACAGCAGGCTCTTTCCGCCGTCGGCCTCCTGCAGTCCGCCCGACATGGTGGCGACGTACACCTTTCCGCTCTTGCTAACGAGCGCCTGTGTCACGTCGCTGCCAGCCAGCGTCGTCGTACTGCCCTGCACATGCGTATTGGTGTAGAAACGTATGTCGCCGGGCGACTTGAAGCGGTTGCTGAAAGAAACCAGTCCGTCGGTGGTCGACAGGATGATGATGCCGTCCGCCGTGTGTGTGATGCGGCGTATGCTGAAGTAGCTGTTGCGGGCAGGCCGGTTCATGCCGTTGTTGCTGTTCAGGAAGCTGATGCTCCTGTCAGCATGTACGGTGGCGAGGTTCAGTCCCTTGGTATAGGTTCCTATCCAGATGTTGCCGCTGTTGTCTTGGTCTATGGCGTATATTTCGTCCGAGTTGATGGATAACTTATTTGCTGCGTCGGGCACATAGTGGTGCATCTCCCCGTCGGCAAAGCGCACGTACAGTCCGCCTCCCTTGCTGCCTATCCACAGTCGGTTCTGCCTGTCGGCAAGCAGCGCATACACCTTGCCTTCGAGCGGGGCGGGTGTGGGCGACAGTTTGCCCGTGGGCGAGAGGTAGCCACGGAAAGTCCATGTCTTGTCGTAGACGAGCACGTTGCCCGTCGTGGTGCCGAAGTAGCGGTATCCGTATGCGTCGCTGCAGGCAGAGCGCGTCTCCTTGCTTCTCTCCTGCGGTATGGTCTTGAATTTGCGTGTGCGCAGATTGACGAGTGTCAGGTCGTGCGCACTGGTAAGCCAGAGGTTCTTCTGGTTGTCCACGTACCACTTGCTGATATTGTCTATGTACGTATGGTTGTTGTCCTTTCCGCTCAGTATGTAGGGGTGTATGGTACGGGTCTGTTCGTCATAGTAGCCGAAGTATCCGTCCTTGGGTGTAATCCATACGGTACGCTCCTTGTCTTCCACCCATATCGTCTTCTTGCTGGTGGTGGCGTATGGTGAGTCGGGCTGCAGTTCGGGCACCCATGTTACGGTCATGTTGTCGGTATTGACGAGGCAAGCGCCGAGTCCCGAACCGAAAGCCCACAGTCTCTTTCTGCTGTCCACGTACAGGTCGGTTACTTCGGGTGAGGGTTGCGAGGGGTTCTGTACCGTGAGCAGGGTAGGCTGGTGGTTTGCCGCATTGACGATGACGATGCCCCTGTCTGTGCCCAAGGCTACCAGTCTGTTGCCGATGGCTGTCATGCTGCTGATGAGGCTAATGCCGGCGGGCAGGTGGAGGCTCTTCAGCGTCTTGGCGCCCTCGTCGTAGTAGGCAAGTTGGCCGTCTCTGCTTGCCAGGTACACCCTGCCTCGGCATAGGGTCAGTATTTCGAACTGGTATGGGCTTGCCGTCTTCTGTCCGAACACCTCTGTGCCCTTTTCCGTCACGACCCATTCCCTTCCCTTGCCGTCGGCCATTACTTTCCTTATCTTGTTGCATCTTATGGGGCGGGTGTCCTTGCCTATGAGCTGCATGTCGTAGTGGTCGCCGTCGGCACGGTCCTTGATGCGTATGTTGTACTCGTCCAGTCCGGCTATCCATGTCGTGCCGTCCCCGAGCGTGTAGAACTTGCGGGCGCGCAACTGTATGCCGTACTTCTCCTTGACGAGTTTGGCAATGTCAACAAACTTGCACAGGTGCGTGTCGAACACATAGGGCCGTTTGTCGTATGTGGCGAACCAGATGTTTCCGTTCGAGTTGGGGGTAGTCATGAGCAGACGGTTGGTGGTGAGCACCTCGTCCGTGCCGTGGGCATCCCGGAAGGTAGTAAAGCGGTATCCGTCAAAGCAGCTCAGACCGTTCCAGGTGCTGAACCACATCAGCTGGCGGTTGTCCTGTCCTATGCCCGAGATGGTGTTGGCGGCGAGTCCGTCGCGTATGTTGAATGTCCTTACCGTACAGTAGGGTTGTGCCCAGAGGGCGGTAGTGCAGAGCAGTATGGAGATGATGGTGGTTAGCTTCGTTTTCATATATAGTAGGTTTCTGTGTGTAGAATAGGCATGTGTGGTTTCGGCTACAAAAGTAACCAAAACATTTGGCATGAGCAAGAGATACGTCTGGAAATTTCTCTTCAGGGTTCTTGTCGTATAGGGGTGCGTATAGGCAAATAATTGGCGCAAGATAGGGTATAAATTGCCATAGGCGAATGTTTGGCGCAAATATTCCCCTATGTTGTGTAATAGATGTGTTACTTTTGCAGTAGGATAGTGGTGAGGAGCAGATGGCGTCGAGACAATATCGGTTTCCTCCCACTCCCCGGCGAGGGAGAATGTGGGCGCTGGCTTTCTTTATCCCTTTTGCTTTTTGGCGACAGTGACGATTATTAACCTTTACATTATAAGAAGATATGAACAGACGACTCATGACAGTCTTTGTGTCTGCGTTTATCGCCCTGCAAGGCTCGGCGCAGATGCTGCCTTACCAGAATCCCGCCCTCTCTGCCGAGGAGCGTGCTGCCGACCTGTGTTCCCGACTTACGCTCGACGAGAAGGCGGACATCATGCGCAATGGTTCTCCCGCCATCCAGCGTTTGGGTGTTCCTCAGTTCGAGTGGTGGAGCGAGGCGCTGCACGGTGCTGCGCGCAATGGGTTCGCTACCGTCTTTACCAATACCACCGGTATGGCCTCTTCCTTTAACGACGCCCTGCTGCAGCGCGTGTTCGAGGCGGTGAGCGACGAGGTGCGTGCCAAGAACAACATCGCCCGCCATAGCGGCAACATCAAGAAGTACCAGGGCATCTCCATCTGGACGCCCAACATCAATATCTTCCGCGACCCCCGTTGGGGACGTGGGCAGGAGACCTATGGCGAAGACCCTTACCTCACTACCCGCATGGGACTGGCCGTGATACGCGGTCTGCAGGGAACCACCAACTCCCGTTACCGCAAACTCTCGGCGTGTGCCAAGCACTTTGCCGTACACAGCGGTCCGGAGTGGAACCGCCATTCGTTCAACCTGGAGAACCTGCCCGAGCGTGACCTTTGGGAAACCTACATGCCTGCCTTCAAGGCTGCCGTGCAGCAGGGCCACGTGGCACAGGTAATGTGTGCCTACCAGCGCATAGACGGCCAGCCCTGTTGCGGCAACAACCGCTATCTGCAGCAGATACTGCGTAACGACTGGGGCTTTCAGGGACTGGTGTGCAGCGACTGCGGAGCCATCGGCGACTTCTTCCGTCCCGGCCGCCATGGGGTGTCCACGTCTGCCAGCGATGCGTCTGCCAAGGCGGTGCTTGCCGGTACGGATGTGGAGTGTGGCGGAAACTATGACGCCTTGCCCCGTGCCGTCGAGGCTGGTAAGATAACCGAAGCACAGATAGACGTGAGCGTAAAGCGTTTGCTGAAAGAACGCTTCGAGTTGGGCGACTTCGACGACGAGACGCTTGTGCCCTGGAAACGCATTGCCCCCGAAGTCATCGCCTCTAAGGAGCACAAGCAGTTGGCGCTCGAGATGGCACGCCAGTCGATGGTGTTGCTCAAGAACGACGGCATCCTGCCGCTCCGCAAGACGGGGCAGAAGATAGTGGTGGTGGGCCCCAATGCTGCCGACTCCACCATGATGTGGGGCAACTACAACGGCTATCCCACAGAGACCGTCACCATACTGCAGGGCATCCGCCGCTTGGCTGCTGACGTGCGCTATGTAGGCGGCTGCGGACATACCCGCAGCGAGGAGTTCTACAGCCGTTATAATGCCATTTCAACGGCCGACGGAAAGGCAGGTCTGCAGGTTACCTACTGGAACAACGAGAAGATGGAGGGTACCCCTGTCGCTACGCAGAACCTCAGCGAGCCTGTCAACCTCAGCAACGGCGGCGCGACGGTCTTTGCACCGGGCGTCAACCTGGAGCATTTCTCTGCCCGCCTCGAGGGCGTGTTCCGTCCTCAAGTAAGCGAGGAACTGCAGTTGCAACTTGCCAGCGACGACCTGGCGCGCCTTGTCATCAACGGCGATACGGTCATCAACAGTTGGAAGGCACGCAACCGTGTCAATGTGTCCAACAAGAAATATAAGGTGGAAGCCGGCAAGGAATACCGCATCCAGATAGACTATGTACAGCAGAACGACATGGCCGTGCTGCAGTTCGACCTGGGCCGACTGGTGCCCATGACGCCCCAGCAGTTGGTTGCCAAGGTGGGCGATGCCGACGTGGTGGTCTTCGTAGGCGGTATTTCGCCGCGCCTTGAGGGCGAGGAGATGAGCGTCAAGGAACCCGGTTTCCGTGGCGGCGACCGCACCTCCATCGAGTTGCCCGATGCGCAGCGCAACGCCATTGCCGCCCTGCACGCTGCCGGCAAGAAGGTGGTGTACGTCAACTGTTCGGGCAGTGCCGTGGCGCTTGTTCCCGAGGCAGAACACACCGACGCCATTCTGCAGGCATGGTATGGTGGCGAGAAGGGCGGACAGGCCGTGGCAGAGGTGCTCTTCGGCGATGTCAACCCCAGCGGCAAGTTGCCCATTACCTTCTACAAGAGTACAGACCAGTTGCCCGACTATGAGGACTATCGCATGGCAGGCCACACCTACCGTTACTTCAAGGGCGAACCTCTCTACCCCTTCGGCTACGGCCTGAGCTACACCACCTTCGAGGTAGGCAAACCCAAGTTTGACAAGAAGAACCGCAAGGTAACAGCACTTGTCAGGAACACAGGACAGAAGGACGGCACCGAGGTGGTGCAGGTTTATCTGAAGCGCACCGACGATGTAGACGGCCCGCTCAAGACCCTGCGTGCCTTCCAGCGTGTAGACTTGAAGGCTGGCGAGGCAAAGACGGTGGAAATCGTCATGCCCCTCGATGACTTCGCTACATGGGACGCCCAGACCAACACCATGCGTGTGGTGCCGGGCAAGAAATATCAGCTCATGGTAGGAACATCGAGCCAGGCATCAGACCTCAAGACGATAGAGACAAAGCTATAGGCGGGTTCTGCAAATTCCTTAGGAGGTACGGTGCATCCCGAACGCATCCCGAACGCATCCCGAACAAAGCCCATAACCCGGCACGCCATACGGTGGCAAAAATGGCTTCATCGGATGACCCTGTTTTCTTCGAGGTTCGAACCTTAACCGCGCAAGGTTCGAACCTCAAGCACGCAAGGTTCGAACCTCAAGTAAAAAACCATAGGTTAAGACCTCAACCGCGCAAGGTTAAGACCTCAACCGCGCGAGGTTAATACCTCCGTTTTTTCGGGGCTATACAAAGGCCTTCGTTAGGAGGGTCTGTTCAGGGCTTTTTTAGTAGGTGCAGCGTCCTCGCTGCACACCCTCCGTTTTCTGCAATTACTCAGTCATTCCTGTCTTGGCAGATTCATGGTGAGCGGAGCGAGGACGCTCCGCACTACTACAGATAGCTTGCGTAATCAGCGGAGCAGGGATACAGATAGCTTGCATACTCTACGAAGTGGGGGACAGCTTGCTGTAGTAGGTGCAGCGTCCTCGCTGCACACAAACAAAATGCAGCCCTTACATTCATAAGCGCCGTACCTCCTAATAAAGTCAATATGCCCTGTAAGGTAGGGTATTTGGCAGTTTTTCCCCTCTTTGCGACAGATATACCCCCTGTATTCCGCGAAGAAGTCGATAACTTTGCCATCGATAACTAAAAACAAGAAACAAAAACCTAATATTAAAAACAAACAAAATGAAGAAACTACTGACATTGTTTGCAGTGTCACTGCTGCTTCTTGCGTCTTGTTCGCCGGCTGCCGACGAGTTGGCGGGAGGACAGAGCCAGGGGCAGACGCAGGGCGCAAGCCAGAAGCGTACGGTGACATTAAGTCTGACACGTTCTTCCGACGATGCCACTGCCCCGCAGGCCGACATCAGCGAAGTAAGTATCTATGTTTATCAGGTGGAGCGCAAGGTAGACTCCTTAGTCTACGCCAAGACCCTCCAGCTGGGCGACGGCAACCTTACGGTAGAGCTGCCGCTGGGCGAGAACCTCCAGACATTTGTTGTGGCAAATGCCGCCTCGGTAACCGATACCGACAGTCTTGCCACCGTTACCGTCAACCTCGATGCCGATTGCAGCAACGAGGTGTACATCAGTGACATTGTGAGCTTCAAGAGCGACTATACCACGCAGAACGTAGCCGTTACGCTGCATCGCCTGGTGGGACAGGTCGTGTTCCAGCCCGTAGAGGACCTTGCCACACTCAGCTCATTCGGCAAGTTCGACCGCGTGGACGTTACCTTTACCAATATGGCTACAGCCTACAAGGTGCAGTCGGGCGAGGTGGTAACCAGCGACGTTACCCTCTCTACCGACCTCTCCAAGGGTTTCAAGACCCAGGCATACTCCTTTGCCACCACTTCGGCAGGAACATCTACAGGCCTCACCTACAAGATGTATCAGGCAGGCGCCTTTGTCAATCAGACGGCAGCCCTTGTCGATGCAGGTATCATCTTCGAGCCGTCCAAGCGCTACACCGTGAACATACCGCTCACCGACGAGGAGTACCTCGAGTCGGCATGGAGCACATCGGCGAAGGCTTCTGTACGCGGCAAGGCATCAGTTTCCGCTAAGCCCGTGAGCGTGACAGTTACCCAATTCTAAAGATTCACAGAGCATGAAAAAGAACATATTATATATTTCGGCAGTGATGGCACTCTTGGGCGGACTGTGTTCCTGTTCCAACGAGGAAGCCTACGACTCCTCTGTCGTAAAGAACTATCAGATAACGAAGGACGGCACCGACTGGTCTATCTATTTCGGTACAAGCAACAAGCCGTTGTTTATCTTCGGCGACGACGGCGGTTATCTTGCCAATTACTCTTCGCTTTATCCCTTCCAGTTGAACAACGGCAACTACCGTATCCTTGCCACCACCGAGTCGGCATTGATTTCAGACCAGTTGACCGCGAAGATGCAGCGCTTGGACGAACTCGTCATCAAGCAAGACACTTTGGCGAAACAGACCTTTGCCATCTCCGCCCCCGTGGCTTACTCGGCAGGCGATGCCCTCCAGCTCGACATGTTTACCCGTACGGGCCTGCTGCGCCTCAAGGCAACAGACACCAAGGCCGACAAGCGTTACTCCACGGTGCGTGCCGTAGTAACCACCCCCATCTCCGCCTATAAGGTTGCTGACGCCTCCTTTGTAGAGGGCGAAACCGTGCTTACCCACGACAAGGCTACCAACAGCGGCGGTGTAAGCTACGCCGACGACTTCGTGCTGATCGAAACCAAGACGGCAGGCAAGCAGGTGGGCGTGCGCATCGACTATCTGGACAGTCAGGGCAACGTCATACAGTCCAAGCCCATCAGCGGCACCTTCCCTGTCAATCCCAACGACACCACGCAGATTTCCTTCGCGCTGAACAATGCCGACGAGCCTATGATACAGAGCTACACCGTGCAGATAGCTTCCGAGGGATGGCAGGACGAGGAAATAAATCCGGGTGCACCCGTAGTGGTGCCCGACGGATACACTTATGTCAGTCCGAAGGACAATATCGACGATGTGTTCAACAACCTCAAGGCGGATGCCGACGTAGACGAGATAAAGCTCTACCTGAAGGCTGGCGAAACATACACCTTCGGCAGCAAGACGCTCAACGACTGTCCAAAGGCTCTGTACATCGCAGCCCAGACACCCAAGGCTGGCAAGCAGAAGGCCACCGTGTCCTTTACGGGCAACATCAGCATGACGGGCGACATGAGTGCCGTTCACTTCGAGAACATCATCGTGGATGGCAACGACCGCTTCTTCAAGTTGAAGAACCAGGAGTTCCATGTGGGCGAGATAGCTTTCGTCAACTGCGACTTCAACAGCTTCAACGGCACCCTGTGGTACCAGGAAACCAATGCCGACCACCAGCAGGTGGTAGACTGCGTACGCTTCGAGAACACCCGCTTTACCAGTCTCACCTTGGGCAAGAGTGCCCTCTTCGGTCTGAGCAACAAGAAGGTGGCTCCCGTGTACAACTGGGTATTCCGCAACTCTACCTTCCATGTCGTGTCCTTCGGCAAGCCGCTGGTCAACAACACCGGCAAGACAGACAAGACGATGACCGTAGACATAGAGAACTGTACCTTCGTAGACATGGCAGGTTCCAGCACCTCATGGTTCGAGTTTAAGGGCGACCAGACCGACTCCTTCCTCTTCACGGCACGCAAGAACGTATTTAGTGGCAAGGGCGGCGGCACACCTACCGTGTTCAGCCTCACGATGACCGATACGCAGACCCTCTCCGACAACTACTTTACCAAGGGTTACACCGTAAACAGTTGGGGTGTAGAGGAAGGCAAGGAGCCTACCGAACTCTCCGACACCATGGACGAGCTCTTTGAGGATGCAGCCTCCGGTAACCTTACCGTCAAGGACAAGTCGTCTGTAGTCTATACGAATGGCATCGGCGACAGCCGCTGGCGCTAACCCTACAGTAACCCCCTCTATCATAAACCAAGTTTTTTAATAAAGACACTATCATATGAACAAACATATATTAGGTACAGTGGCCGCCCTGATGATTACCACAGGCGCAATGGCTCAGAGCGGCACAGTGTCGGGCAATGTGTCCGACAACATGGGGCCTATCATCGGTGCTACGGTAAAGATTGCCGGCACCTCCAACATGGCAGTTACCGATATGGACGGCAACTTCAAGTTGAACAACGTGAAGAATGCCGACAAGGCTGTGCTCCAGGTAAGCTATGTGGGCATGGAAGACTTCAAGGAGCCCCTCAAAGGGCGCACTTCGGGCATCAACATCGTCATGAAGGAGAGCATGGGACAGCTCAACGAGGTTGTCGTGGTGGGTTATGGCACGCAGAAGCGTGTCAACCTCACCGGTGCCGTAGCCTCCGTGGCTGGCAAGAGCCTCGAGAAGGTGCCTACCGCCAGTGTGGGTGAAGCCCTTGTGGGCCGTCTGCCCGGTGTGCAGATTACCACAGCCGACGGTTCGCCCGATGCCGAGCAGACCATCCGTGTGCGTGGTGGCGGTTCCATTACACAGGACAACAACCCGCTCATCATCGTCGACGGTTTTGAGGTGAGCAGTCTGAACGACATCCCCCCGACGGATGTGGAGAGCATAGACGTGCTCAAGGACGCCGCCTCTACCGCCATCTATGGTGCACGCGGTGCCAACGGTGTGGTGCTCGTTACCACCAAACGCCCCAGCGAGGGCAAGCTTACCATCAATGTCAACTCGTACATCCAGACCAAGGAACTGTCCAACAAGCTCGACGTCATGGACCCCTACGAGTACGTGATGATGCAGTACGAGTATGCACGCCAGAAGAGCAGCAACCCCACCGCCTTCTTCAACAAGTATGGCAAGGCGAGCGAGTACTACATCTATCAGGGCGAGGCGGGGTACGACTGGCAGGACGAAATCTTCGGTTCGCATCCCATCTCCAACTACACCGACGTGTCGGTAAGCGGCGGTAATGACAAGGTAAAATACAAGTTGGCTTTCATCCACCAGGACCAGCCCTCTGTAATGCAGGGCAACGGCCTGCGCCAGAACAACATCAACGGCCAGCTCAACGTCAAGCTCCTGAAGTTCCTCGACCTGGAGTACCGCACACGCTACATGAACAAGACCGTGAACGGTGCCGGTACCGATGGCGTGAGCCTTCTCAGTGCGCTGCGCCAGGCTCCTACCGAGGGCTTGGACGACTATATGCAGGTGCCTAAGGACAACGACTATTTCGACCCCTCCACGCTGAGCGAGGTGACACGCTTCAACCCCATCGAGGAGAACGAGATGAACTACAAGAACCGCAAGAACAAGTTCCTCAACACGCAGGTGGCACTCACCTGGAAGATAGCCAAGGGACTTACGCTCCGCAACGAGTTCGGCTACGAGGAGAATACCCAGACCACCAAGCGCTATTACGGCAAGGGTACCAGCAACTACAAGAACAACGGCAACCTGCCCATGGTAACGCAGAGCGAAAGCGAAGGCAAGAAGTGGCAGCTTACCAATGTGCTGAACTATAACTTTACCCTTGGCCGCCACGACATCCAGGCCATGCTGGGACAGGAGATAAAGAGCAGCGAGAGCAAGAGCCGCACATTCTCCACACGCTACTTCCCCGAGGGCACTACCTCGTCGCAGGCATTCGACAACCTGGCGCTCGGTACTCCTTACGAGAACAGTTCGTCGTACGGATCGCCCACGAGGATTTCTTCCTTCTTCGGACGTGTAAACTATGCCTACGACGACCGCTACCTCGCCACCTTTACCCTGCGTGCCGACGGCAGCTCCAAGTTCTCCAAGAACAACCGCTGGGGTGTCTTCCCCGCTGTGGCGCTGGCGTGGCGAGCCTCGCAGGAGAAGTTCCTCAAGGACGTGAAGTGGCTCTCCAACCTGAAGCTGCGTCTCTCCTGGGGTGAGTCGGGTAACGACCGCATCTCTGCCAATCTCTACAACCCGCTCTACGGCATCAGCAGCAGCCGTCCTGCAGGATGGGGCGAGGAAAGCCGCTTCTATTATAAGTTTTACAACACCACCTATCCTGTCAACCCCAACGTGAAGTGGGAGACCACCGTTACCCGTAACGTAGGTTTGGACTTCGGCCTCTTCCACGAGCGCCTGAGCGGTACCGTGGAGGTGTACTGGAACACGGTAAAAGACCTGCTCGTGCCGTCGGACATCCCCGGCTACTCTGGCTTTACCAAGATGATGACCAATGTGGGGCAGACTTCCAACAAGGGTATCGAGCTTTCGCTCAATGCCTACATCATCGAGAAGAAGGACTTCTCGCTCAGTGCCAACTTCAATATCGGCCACAACAAGAACAAGATTGACAAGCTGGCAAGCGGCGAGACGGAGTGGATACTGCAGTCGGGACTGAAGAACCTCAGCAACGAGGACGACTACCGTGCCTATGTGGGCGGTTCTACCGGTCTTATCTACGGATACGTCAACGACGGATTCTATAAGGTAGAAGACTTCGACTACTTTGACGACAAGTCGCGCACCTGGCACCTCAAGGAAGGCGTGGTAGACTGCTCTATCCTCAGCGGCACACCGCGCCCCGGTAACGCCAAGTTCAAGAAACTTACCGACGACGGAACCAACGTGCTCACCTCCGCCGACCGTACGGTGCTGGGAAACACCACCCCCAAGTGCTCGGGCGGTTTCGGACTGAACGCCACCTGGAAGGGTTTCGATGCAAGCGTGTTCTTTAGCTATATGTGCGGATTCGACGTGTACAACTACAACAAGATAGTGCTCACCTCATGGGTAAACAACACGTACAACAACTTCTCTACCGAGGTAGGACTTGACAAGCGCTGGCGCAACTTCGACGATATGGGTAACGAGATACGCTATAACCCGGAGGTGCTGGCCGAATTTAACAAGAATGCCACCATGTGGAACCCCACCTCGCTGACCAGTGCCGTCACCATGTCGTACGCCGTAGAGGACGGTTCGTTCCTCCGCCTTAACAACCTTACGCTGGGCTACTCGCTGCCCAAGAGCTGGATGAAGGCAATAGGTTTCCAGAAGTGCCGTTTCTACGTTACGGGTTACAACCTGCTTACCATCACAGGCTACTCAGGCTACGACCCCGAGGTGGACATCGCCACAGGCTTGACACCTAACATCGACAACAACCGCTACCCGCGTAGCCGCACCTATACCTTCGGTGTGCAGTTGACATTGTAATGACTCTTAACCATAGCAAGACATGAAAAAGAAACTATTATATGCAATGATGATATGCTCGGCGTTGGCAACGACCTCGTGCAACGATTTCCTTGAAAACGACCCCGCCGACGGATACAGTGTGGAGAAGGTATTCTCTAACGAGACCGACATGAAGTCGCTCCTTACCGAACTGTACTCGCTCATGACCACCGACGGCCTCTATGGCTCTACGCTCATCTACGGTCTCAATACCAACACCGACGTGGAGATGTCTACCTACAGCAGCGAGATAGCCGATGCCAAGGGTGGAGACATAGGTTGCTTTGACGCCAAACCCACATGGGGAACGCTCAACAGTACGTGGAACAACCTCTACAATGCCATCAATATAGCCAACGACTTCATCGCCAACTGCGAGAAAAGCTCCATCTTCTCTACACAGGTGGCAGAAAATGGACCTACTGCTGCCCAGCAGATGTACGGCGAGGTAAAGACCTTGCGCGCATTGTTCTACCTCGACTTGATTCGTACTTGGGGCGACGTGGTGTTCACCACCACTCCCACCACTACCGAGGACGACTTCTTCCATACCGGCACTACCGACCGCAACGAAATCCTCACCAGTCTTATCAACGACCTGAAGACCGTAGAGCCCATGATGAAGTACGCCAGTCAGATGGACGAGGGCGTGGAGCGTGCTTCGCGCGAATACTGCCAGGCACTCATCGGACAGTTGGCGCTCTATCGTGGCGGCTACGCCCTCTATCCGCAGCAGGGCACCACGCAGGGCGTGATGAAACGTGCCGACGATTACCTTACCTATTATAATACGGCAGTGGAATATCTCGGCAAGGTGGTAAACGGAGGCAAGCATACGCTGAAGCAGAGCTTCCACGACCTCTGGTACAACGAGTGCAACTGGAAGGTGGCGGACGATGACGATGTTATCTTCGAGGTGCCCGAACTGAAGAATGTTACCTCTCAGTTGGGGTACCGTATCGGTGTAACCGTGGAGAGCGGCAGCCATTCTTATGGCGAGGCAAAGAACTATCTCAAGTTTGCCGGCACTTATCCATTCTCCTTCGACAAGCGCGACCTGCGCCGCGACGAGACTGTGTCGTTCCTGAAGTACGACAAGAACCTGGACCAGCAGATAGACTTCTCATACAAGAACATCAACGGCTTCGGTGCAGCCAAATGGTCGAAGATGAAGATGGAGAGTCCGCTTGGCAGCAACAGTGGCGGCGGTACGGGCATCAACAGTATCCGTATGCGTTATGCTGACGTGCTGCTAATGTATGCTGAGGCGCTCAACGAGGTGAACAATGGGCCTACCGACGAGGCAAAGGCTGCCCTGAAGCAGGTGCGCAACCGCGCCTTTGCCGCTGCCGACCGTTCGGAGATGGTAGATGCTTACGTCGACAAGTTGACCGACAAGGAAAGTTTCTTCAAGGCAATCATGGACGAGCGCAAGTGGGAGTTTGGCGGCGAAGGTATCCGTAAGTACGACCTGGCACGCTGGAACAAGTACGGCGAGGTTATCTACAACCTCTACCACGAGTTTGCCAATTGGGCGAAGGCTGCCCAGGGACAGTATGTCGTGGGGCTCGACTCAGTGCCTGCACACATCTACTACACCTGGGAGACCAATGCTGAAGGACGCAAGGAACTGGTGTTTAGCGGTATCGATGCCTATGGCGACGGCGTGAGCCAGCCTAAGGGATGGAAGACGGAAGACTTTGCAGCCGGATGGCTCGTCCTCGACAAGGAAACGGGCGAGTGGGAACTCTCTACCCAGATACAGTGGAGTTTCCGTGGATTTATTACCCCAGGCAACGAGGCTTCCGTTACGGCAAACTCGCCCGTGCGTTACCTCTGTCCTTACCCCTCTAAGGTCATTACCGACCACAGGGGGATGATCAAGAACTATTATGGATACTAAACACCTAACAGACATGAAAAAGATAATATATGATTTCTTGTTGGCCATGATGGTGATGTGTGTTTGCGGCATGTCGCTCCAGGGCTGTAAGGAAGACGAATATACCAGTCGCGGCGACCTCTTCCAGCCACGCTTCGCACAGGACCCCGTCGTGGAGGGCAACACCATCAAGCTCGTCTGGTATCAGGTCAATGACGCCAAGTCGTATACCGTCCAGGTCTTTACCGACAACTATTACACCAACCTCTTTACCGAGATGGACGTGAAAGACCCCAGCGTCGTGTTAGACGACATACCTTATGCCACTACCTATTATATAAAGGTGAGGTGCAATGCTGCTGAGGCTGTACACAATTCGCAGTGGGCAAGTGTCAGTGCCACCACCGAGAAGCGTCCTGAGTATGCAGAGATTGTACAGGACGTGTCGAAGACCGAAATAACCGAAAGTTCGGCAGTGGTACGCTGGACCGTAGACCCTGCCAACCCAGCAGACAGTATCTGCGTGGCTCCCAAGATGGACAATACGATAGAGACTGTTACGCGCTACCTTACAGATGAGGAGAAGGCAAAAGGATGGGCAGAGATAGACGGACTGACCAAGAATACACTCTATACTGTCAACCTCTACGATACGTCCAAGCCACGCAAGTACGACAAGCCCTATAACGAGGTAACCTTCCGTACGGCAGGTCCGGCGGCGCAGTCTATACAGATAGGCGTAACAGACGACCTATCCGCTATCCTCGCCGACAACAACGAAGACCCCGAAATACCCGAGGGCACCGAGTACTACTTACCCGCAGGCAGTACCTTCACCATTTCCACCTTCGGCATCAAGAAGGGATTCCGCATAGTGGGTGCCACAGGCGACCACAAGGCAAAGATTATCGTTAACGGCTCATGGAAGTTTGAGTCGGGTGCCTATATCCAGAGCATCGAGTTCCAGAATGTGGAAGTGCAGAATGCCGCTACAGGCCAGTACTTCTTCAACTGCGGTAATCCGTTCACCCTCGAGAGTGCCAGCTTCGTAAATGTCGACTTCGTCAACATCATGCGTGGTTTCTGGCGTCATCAGGGCGAGAACAAGAAGCACATCATGAGCATGGAGTTTGAGGGCTGCCGCTTCGACAAGTGCGGATGGCAGACGGGTAGCTATGGTACCTTCGCCTTCGGTTCCGCTGCCAAGAATTCGGTGGCTTCCAACGACGAGATAGACCGCCTCATTATCAAGAACTGTACCTTCAGTCGTGGCGGATACAAGGAGAATACAGGCTACGGATGGGGTAACCTCGTCAACATGAGTACTTCCGACTGCCCTATGCACCTCGAGATAAAGAATGTCACCTTCTACGACTTCTGCGTCAACAACCGCCTCATCGACCTAACCAATGCGGCAGGTTCTGAGCTTATCATGGAAGGTGTGGTAATGGCTTCGCCGGCAGGCGAACTGTACCGCATGGGCTCGGGAACCACCAAGTTCTCCAACAACTACACCACCACCGACTATAAGTTGGGTGGTTCGAAGATGAATGCTACAGACCTTGATGTCTCGGCAGCCGATATCTTCGCCGACCCGGAGAACGGTGACTACACCGTAAAGGACACCAGTTCGCCCATCTACACCAACCGTGCGGGCGACACACGCTGGATTAAGTAAAAATAAACGCACGTACGTGCATCGGCTTTGTTACGTATATTCGTAGGCCGTCGCACGTACGTGTCTTGTTTGATGAAACTATAACCCAAAAACATTACATTATGAGACAACCTTTATTTAGGACAGTCTGTCTATGGACTGTTTTGCTCTTCTGCGCCCTTGTGCAGGCGCAAACTGCGAGCCCTTATTACGCTGCCCCGCTCCAGTTGACCGTGGACAAGGCGGGCGCGGAGGCAACAGTAGGTAACGTGCTCTGTTACTCCAACAGGCGCGAGTTCCCCAACGGCAACAAGAACACTGTGCCCGATGCCGCCACCTTCGACAACACGATCACAGACCTGAAGATAGGAGGTTCTTACAACGGTGACTACTGGACCTTTGCCGTCAACGCTCCAGAGGCAGGCTTGTACAAGTTTGAGTTTGCTGCCGCCCATGCCAAGGATGGCAACCATACGCTCGCCGTAGCACAGTCGGCTGACGAACTGTCAACCATGGGCGAGACAGACGAAAACATAGCCTACACCGATGTGGAGACACTGAGTATTCCTAACGGCAACGGCAACTGGCACGCCAGGCTCTCCCTCCCTGTTACCATGACACTGAAACAGGGTTTGAACTGCGTTAAAATAACGTTCGGAGGCAGTAGCTACTGCGGCAATTTAGACGGTCTGAAAGTCTACCGCACCTATCCACCATCGCCAGCCCTTTCTGCCCTCACCCTGGGTGGCAAGGACATTCTTGACGATATGGACGCCAACGATACTTACACGATAAATGTACCCGAGGGCAACCCGTTGCCCGAGGTGGCAGCTACTGCCAACGAACTGGCCGAGGCCGAGGTGGAACAGGCTACGACGGGAAACATGACCGCCACCGTAAAACTTTATAAGAAGGACGGACACGAACTACTCAAGATCTATACTGTAAAGTATGTGTATGTAGGTGTGGCCACGGGTTACAGTTTTACGTGGACTACGGGCGACGGAACCACCGACCAAACCTATGTCAGCAGCGACGGAACATACCGTGCCAAGCGTACGGCAACTTCCAATGCTGCATTCAGTATCCTGGGTGCAACCAATGTCTACTCCGACAGCCGCTTCAAGATAAAGACCGGCGAGAAATATGCACTCCTCGTGCCGGCCAATGCCAAGGTGGAGTCGGTAACCTTCGCCTCATGCTATGAGAACTACTACAACAAGGACACCAATGCCAATACCGACTCGGAGTGGAACCCCGTAACATCGGGCGGCACAGCCGGAACATTCGAGAACGGAGACGCTTCCATCACCACCTTGCGTGACATCAAGGTAACCTTTGCCAACCATCAGGCGGGTACCCCTATCGAATTCTCCGTGAAGAAGTGTGCACAGACGGCATTCGAGAAAATCATTATCGCCTATTCGCAGATTAACGACCATACACTTGGTTACATCGGTGCCAATACTGCCGAGGGCGAAGTGAAGAACGTGTCGGGTACGCTGACGCTTGCCTTCGACCGTGAGGTGTCTGCCACCAGTACGGCAAAGGTTACCATAGACAACCAGCCGGTACGCTATCAGGTCAAAGGCTCTTCCCTCGTTGCTTACTACTGGGACTTGACTCCGTCGGCCTCTCATACCCTGACGCTTGCTGCCAACTCGGTGGAAGATGTCTTCAAGAATACGTATGACAAGGACATTGCCGTTACGTTCCAGACTGCTGCCGTCCAGGCAGTAGAGATGTCGGAGTACGACTATGTGGTAGCCAGCGCCGACGAACTGCATACTGCCGTTGAGGCAGTGAACGCAAGTAACACAGCCGTAGATTCTCCCCGCAAGCGCATCTTCGTCAAGAACGGCGACTATGTGCTCGATACTACCGTGAAGTATGAGAACGGACAGGGAAAGGCTGCTGTTACGCTCACGGCACACAATGTGTCCATCGTCGGACAGTCGGAGGACGGTGTCGTGCTGCGCAGTCTCTGTACCAACGATGGTCAGGGAACGGCGGTACTCGAAGTGAAGGGACAGAACACCTATCTGCAGGACCTCACCCTGCGTACTGCTGACTTCCGTACGGAGCAGTTCCTTACCGACAATACATCCTACGGTCGTCTGCTCGCCGTATATGTGAACGGCGGTCAGAAGACCGTGATGAAGCACGTCACGCTCCAGAGCAACCAGGACACTTACCTCTGCGGACATCTCGGCTACCATGAGGACTGCACCATCCACGGTACGGTAGACTTCATTTACGCCGGTGGCGACAACCTCTTCCAGAACAACACCATTGTCATGGAGAACGGCGGCGTGATAGGTGCTCCGGCTACCAATACCTCACAGCAGTGGGGACTCGTGTTCGACGCATGTACCATCAAGGCAGGCAATGCCTGCTATCCAGAGGCTGGTGTGACGTACGAGGGCTATTCGCTCGCACGCCCCTGGCAGGGAGAACCGCGCTGCTACTGGCTAAATACCACTATGGAGATTCTGCCGGCCGACTTGGGTTGGAGAGGCATGGGTGATCTCATAACCCATTTCTATGAGTACAACTCCATGGACAAGGACGGCAACAAACTCGACCTGAGCAAGCGCGGCAACAGTCCGTCCAGTTTGAATACTTATTCGCCAATCCTTACCGACGCTGAGGCTGCCGAGTTCAATGTTCACAACATCCTCGGTGGCGAAGACGGATGGGAGCCTGCCAAAATGACCGTACAGATGGCTGCACCTACGGTCGCTCTTTCTGGTAATACACTCTCTTGGAACAGCGTAGAGAATGCTTTGGGCTACGTCATCTACAAGGACGGTGAATACTTGGGCAATACTACAGAAACCACATTCGAAGTGCCTGCCACTGCTGGTGCCAAGTACGCCGTTGCGGCTGCCAATGCCATGGGCGGTCTTGGTGAGGCTGCAGAGGCTGGTACGGGGGTAGGCATTGCCGACAATGCTATTGCCGAGACGGCAGTGTCGTCTTCAGCTTACTACAACGCGCAGGGCCAGCACATCTCCGCTCCAGCCCACGGCGTGACCATCCGCATAGACACGATGGCCGACGGAAGCAGGAAAGTAGTAAAGGTAAACTATTAAAACCGAAGATAGGCAAAGAACTATCCGTCTAAAGAAGACGTTTGGCAAAGAGCAATCCGCGTAAAGAATACGTTTGACTATGCGTGCAATTTTTAGGACACGCTTATAATAAAAAGGTGTTTGTTCCGTTAGGTAAGTATGCTTACGGGGACAAACACCTTTTTGTAATAACTATAAACAAATCAGAATAATGAGAGTAAAAAGTATCTTGACGGCGCTCCTGTTGTGGGTGGCCCTGGCTGTGCAGGCCGAAAACTATCCTTATCGCAGCGACTGCCTCTGGCTTACCTTGCCCGACCATGCCGACTGGCTTTACCAGACGGGCGAACAGGCCAAGGTGGAGGTATGTTTCTGTAAGTATGGCGTGCCACGCGACGGCGAGGTGAAGTATGAGATAGGCAACGACATGCTGCCTGCCGACAAGCAGGGCAGTGTGGTGCTGAAGAACGGCCGCGCCGTCATCACGATGGGTACGCGCAAGACGCCGGGGTTCCGCGACCTGCGCCTTACCTTCAGTCTTGACGGCAAGAAGTATCAGCACCATGTAAAGGTGGGCTTCTCGGTAGACAAGATACGGCCTTACACGCAGGAGCCTAATGACTTTGAGAGCTTCTGGCAGAAGAACCTGGATGACTTGAAGCGGGTGCCGATGAACTATACCAGGGAACTGGCCAAGGAATATTGTACCGACAAGATGGACTGCTATTTGGTAAAACTCCAGATAGACAAGGCCGGACACTCCATGTACGGTTACCTCTTCGTGCCCAAGAATGCCAAGCCCGGTGCCCACCCTGTGGTGCTCACTCCTCCGGGTGCCGGCATCAAGACCATCAAGGAACCTCTGCGCAACAAGTATTATGCCGAGAACGGATTTGTCCGCTTCGAGATAGAGATTCACGGACTTGATCCGCGACTCTCTGCCGATACGTTCAAGGAAATTAGCAATGCCTTCAATGACGGGAACGGCGGTTATCTGGCAAACGGTCTGGAGAACAGGGATATTTATTACATGAAGCATGTGTACTGTGGACTGGTGCGTTGCATCGATTTCCTTACCTCCCTGCCCGAGTGGGACGGCAAGAATGTTGCAGTACAGGGAGGAAGTCAGGGAGGCGCGCTGGCATTGGTGGCTGCCGCCCTCGACAAGCGTGTAACCCAGTGTGTTGCCAACCATCCGGCGCTCTCCGATATGGCTGCTTACACCGAGAAGGGAAGAACGGGCGGTTATCCACACTTCAACAAACTGCCGCAGGTGTTGGGCAACAAAGACTGCCTCGCGACATTGCCCTACTTTGACGTGGTAAACTTTGCCCGTCACATCAAGGCAAATACCTACCTTACATGGGGATACAACGACAATACCTGTCCGCCTACCACCTCGTATGCGGTATGGAACACCCTGCAGTGCCCCAAGGAGTCGCTCCTTACCCCTATTAACGAGCACTGGACATCGGACGATACCAACCGGCAGCAGATGGAGTGGATCAAGGCTCATCTGATAAAATAAGCCATACGGTATGCGCTTGTCTCACTGTAGAAAGCAGAAACGGTAGTGCGTATGCAGAAGTCTCCAAGGTGTAACGGCAGGCCGTTGCGCTTTGGGGACTTTCTGTTTCCAGCTGGCAGTGTAAGGCTTGTTGTGTTTGCAGAATAGGGGGCGGGCATAAACATCGTCATGATTGTGAAGGTGACGGGCAGTATGGTGGTTTGTAGGGGCAGAATAGTGGACTTAAAACCCTAAAAAACTGCAAAAAAGGCAGCAACATTTGGCTATTTGGCTAAATATTTCTATTTTTGTGTGCTTAAAGCGATTTATCAGTAAGAAAATTATGCCATCTATTATCATAAAAAAGGTCGAAAACCGAAAGCAACTCAAGACGTTTGTCGACTTCCACTACGACCTGTACAAGGGCGATCCGTATGACGTGCCCAACCTTTTTTCCGACGAGATGAATACGCTCGACAAGGATAAGAATGCCGCTTTCGACTTCTGCGAGGCGGAGTATTACCTGGCCTACAAGGAGGGAAGGGTAGTGGGGCGTGTTGCCGCCATCGTAAACTATAGAGCCAACGAGCGCTGGAACCGCAAGTCGGTACGCTTCGGCTGGATAGACTTCGTGGACGACCGCGAGGTGTCGGATGCTCTGCTCGCTGCCGTTGAAGACTTCGGACGCAGGAAAGGTATGGAGGAGATGATCGGTCCCCTTGGGTTTACAGACATGGACCCCGAGGGTATGCTCACGGATGGTTTCGACCAGTTGGGCACTATGGCCACCATCTACAACTTCCCTTACTATCCCGAGCACCTCGAGGCGATGGAGGGCATGGTGGTAGACAACAAGTATGTGGAGTACAAGCTGATAGTGCCCGACAAGATACCCGAGAAGTACACCAAGATAGCACAGATGATAGAGAAGCGCTACAACCTGCACGTACACAAGTTGAAGAGACGCGACGTGATGGCCGGCGGTTACGGGCGCAAGGTGCTCGAGATGGTAAACGCTACCTACAGCGACCTCTATGGCTTTTCCGAACTGACGGAACGGCAGATACAGCAGTACCTGAAGAGTTATTTCAACTATCTGGACCTTAACCTGGTGGTCATTATCGAAGACTGGAATACGCCCGACCACAAGATGGTGGGCATGGGCATTACCATTCCGTCTCTCTCGCGTGCTTTGCAGAAGTGTAGGCGCGGCAGACTGTTCCCCTTCGGCTGGTGGCATGTGCTGAAGGCCATCAAGTTCCACAAGACCAACATCGTGGACCTCCTGCTGGTGGGTATCTTGCCCGAATACAGAGCCAAGGGAGCCAATGCCTTGCTTTTCTCCGACCTCATACCGCGTTACCAGAAGTATGGCATAGAGTGGGGCGAGACGCAGGTGGAAATGGAGGGCAACGCCGGGGTGCAAGGTCAGTGGGGCGTACTGGACCCTATCCTGCACAAACGCCGCAAGTGCTACAAGAAGATTATTAACTAAGGTGTTGAACAGAGAAGTTAGAGGGAATTTAAGGGAAGGGAATTAAAAAGGAGTTATGGGAAGTTAGAAGGGAGTTAAGAGAAGTTAGAGGGAAGTTAAGGGACAACAGCCTTTGTGGCGCCAGCCTCTTTTTGCCCTTTTGCTTTTTTATTTTCTACCCTTTTACCTTTAATAAGCTGGAGGAATTTATGTCTGAAGAAATAAACAATAACGAACTGAATGCTGCCGACGGGCTTTTCAATGCCCCTCAGCAGCAACCTGTGGAGTATACCGATGACAACATCCGTCATCTCAGCGATATGGAGCATGTGCGCACCCGTCCGGGTATGTACATTGGCCGTCTGGGCGATGGTAACCTGCCCGAAGACGGTATCTATGTGCTCCTGAAAGAGGTGGTGGACAACTCTATCGACGAGTTTAAGATGGGGGCAGGTACGCGCCTCGAGATTGATATTGAGGACAACCTGCGTGTCAGCGTGCGCGACTATGGCCGAGGCATTCCGCAAGGAAAGCTGAAGGAGGCCGTGAGCGTGCTCAATACGGGTGGCAAGTACGACAGCAAGGCATTCAAGAAGAGTGTCGGACTGAACGGTGTGGGTGTGAAGGCGGTCAATGCCCTCAGTTCCCACTTCGAGGTGAAGTCGTTCCGTGAGGGCAAGGTGCGCCATCTTGTCTTCGAGAAGGGAAATCTGCTGAGCGACAACACGGAGCCTACCGAGGACGAGAACGGTACTTACATCTTCTTCGAACCGGACAATACGCTCTTCAAGAACTATTCCTTCCACGATGACATCGTGGAGACCATGCTGCGCAACTATACCTACCTCAATACGGGTCTTACCATCATGCACAACGGACGGCGCATCCTGAGCCGCCACGGCCTGCAGGACCTCCTGACAGACAACATGACCAACGAGGGGCTCTACGAAATCATACACATGAAGGGTGAGGACATAGAGGTGGCTTTTACCCACGCCAACCAGTATGGCGAGGAGTATTATTCCTTCGTCAACGGTCAGCACACCACGCAGGGCGGTACGCACCAGAGTGCCTTCAAGGAGCATATAGCCAAGACCATCAAGGAGTTTTACGGCAAGTATGAGTATGGGGACATACGTAACGGACTTGTGGCTGCCATCGCCATCAATGTGGAGGAGCCTGTCTTCGAGAGCCAGACCAAGATTAAGTTGGGCAGTACTACCATGGTGCCCAACGGCGGCGAGACCATCAACAAGTATGTGGGCGACTTCCTGAAGAAGGAGGTGGACAACTACCTGCACATACACAAGGACGTGGCAGAGATACTGGAAAACAAGATAAAGGAGAGCGAGCGCGAGCGCAAGGCGATGGCGGGCGTTACCAAACTGGCACGTGAGCGTGCCAAGAAGGCCAACCTCCACAACCGCAAGTTGCGCGACTGCCGCATACACTTCAGCGATGCCAAGAGCGACCGCAAGGAGGAAAGCTCCATTTTCATTACCGAGGGCGATTCGGCAAGCGGAAGCATCACCAAGAGCCGCGACGTGAACACCCAGGCTGTGTTCTCGCTGAGGGGCAAACCGCTAAACAGTTTCGGACTGACCAAGAAGGTGGTGTACGAGAACGAGGAGTTTAACCTGCTGCAGGCTGCCCTCGATATAGAGGACGGACTCGACTCGCTAAGATATAATAAGGTGATAGTGGCTACCGATGCCGATGTGGACGGAATGCACATCCGCCTGCTCATCATCACCTTCTTCCTGCAGTTCTTCCCCGACCTTATCAAGAAGGGGCACGTCTATGTGCTGCAGACCCCTCTCTTCCGTGTGCGCAACAAACGCACCAAGATAAAGAACAAGCAGGCTGTGGCGGATGCTGATGCCAAGCTCGGACCGAAGGAGAAGAAGGGCGACTTCATTACCCATTATTGCTATAGTGACGAGGAGCGCCAGCAGGCTATCAGGGCATTGGGGCCCGACCCCGAAATAACCCGCTTTAAGGGTTTGGGAGAAATCTCGCCCGAAGAGTTTGCCCATTTCATCGGTCCCGACATGCGACTGGAGCAGGTTACGCTTCACAAGACCGACCAGGTGCAGAAGCTCCTGGAGTACTACATGGGCAAGAACACCATGGAACGCCAGAACTTCATCATCGATAACCTCGTGATAGAAGAGGATATTCCCGAGGAGGACTCGGCACCGATGGATTGAGCGAAACAAAAGAATGAATTATTAACGGTTAATATGTTCATGAAGAAGATAATGTTGATAGCGTTCTTGGCATTGGCGACAGCTAATGTCGTAAGTGCCCAGATGCGTATCAGAATGGGAAAGGATAGCCCCATAGAGAAACTGGGACGGGCGGAGATAGCCATCACGAACCTCTATGTGGACAGTGTGGACGAAAACAAACTGGTGGAGGATGCCATCCGCGGCATGCTCGAGAAACTCGACCCCCATTCCTCTTACACCACAGCCAAGGAGACGCAGTCGATGAACGAGTCGCTCAACGGCTCGTTCGACGGCATTGGCGTGCAGTTTAATATGGTGGACGACACGCTCTTGGTCATCCAGCCCGTGGTGAATGGTCCGTCCGAGAAGGTGGGTATCATTGCCGGCGACCGTATAGTGGCTGTCAACGACACGGCCATTGCCGGTGTGAAGATGAGCAAAGAGGACATCATGGGGCGCTTGCGCGGTCCCAAGGGCACGACGGTGAACCTCACCATCGTGCGCCGCGGCATCAAGGACAAGCTTACCTTCAAGGTTAAGCGCGACAAGATACCCGTAACCACGATGGATGCAGCCTACATGATACGGCCGGGCATAGGCTACATACGTCTCGGCAGTTTCGGAATGACCAGTCATAAGGAGGTTTCTGCTGCCATGGATTCGCTGAAGAAGAAAGGTATGAAAGACCTTATCTTCGACCTGCAGGACAACGGGGGCGGTTACCTCCAGACGGCAGCGCAGATAGTCAACGAATTCCTGGAGAAGGGCGACCTCATCGTTTACACCAACGGCAGAAGGGCGCCGCGCCAGGAGTTCCGTGCCGAGGCCAACGGGCGTTGGCGCAAGGGTAGGATAGTGGTTCTTGTCAACGAGTTTACTGCCTCTGCTGCCGAAATTGTTTCGGGCGCGATACAAGACCAGGACCGGGGCATCGTTGTAGGGCGCCGTACCTTCGGCAAGGGACTGGTGCAGCGGCCTCTCACCTTCGAGGACGGCAGCGAGATACGCCTTACCATAGCCCATTACTACACGCCCAGCGGCAGATGCATACAGAAGCCCTACACCAAGGGCGACCGCGTGGACTATGCCCTGGATCTCGACAAGCGCTACAAGCACGGCGAGTTTACCAACCAGGACAGTATCCACCTTGCCGACTCGCTGAAGTACTACACCCTGCGCAAGCACCGTACGGTTTATGGCGGCGGTGGCATCATGCCCGACTACTTTGTGCCGCTCGATACTACCAAGTACACCAAGATGCACCGCCAGTTGGCTGCCAAGAGCATTGTCATCAACCACAGTCTGAAGTTTATCGATGCCCACCGCCAGGAGTTGAAGGCGCAGTACAAGGATTTCGCCAAGTTCCTGACGGACTATGAGGTTCCTTCTTCGCTCGTAGATGGCATCATCGCCGAGGGCAAGAAAGAGAAGATAGAACCCAAGGACGATGCGGAACTCGCCCAGACACGTAAATATCTGGGCATACAGCTCAAGGCCCTCGTGGCACGCGACATTTGGGACATGAGCCAATACTTCCAGGTGTGGAACGACACGAACGAGATAGTGCAGCGGGCTGTAAAGCTGCTGCAGACGGGAAAGTAAAAAATAAACATTGCTTTAGGCGTGTTCTAAAAATACCTTTGATGTGTTTTTAGAACACGCTTTTAGGTAATGCTCCAAAAAGGACTTAGTGCGTTTTAGGAGGTACGGCGCATCCCGAACGCATCCCGAACGCATCCCGAACACAGACCGATAAAAACAACACACACACGACAGCAAAATTGGCTTCGTGTGCGAGCCCCTTTTTTATCGAGGTTCGAACCTTTTGCCCGAAAGGTTCGAACCTCAAGGGCAAAAGGTTCGAACCTCTTGTTTTGGAGGGCTAACCCAATGGGGTTTCGTGTGTCTATGCAAGGGGCTTCGTGCAGCGGCTCTGTTCAGGGTGTGTAAGTCTTGTTTAGGCGAGAGCAGAAAGCCTTTCACGGCACACCTTCAGAATATCCTTTAACTCGTCCTCCTTGTTGGCGCGCAGCATGGCTATGCGCGTCTGCTTGAAGTCGGGAATACCCTTGAAGACGGGAGAGGCGGCAAGATGGCGGCGTGTGTGCAGAATGCCGCGGTATTCGTCTATGCGCTCTATGTTGATGCGCAACTGCTCCTCCAGGAGGTCTATCTTCTCGTCGGTAGTGAGCGGTGCAGCGCCCGTCTGGTCTATGTAGTCGCGCATCTCCTTGAATATCCAGGGTCTGCCAAAGGTGGCGCGTCCCACCATTACGGCATCCACCCCGTAGCGGTCGAAGGCGAGCTTCGCCTCCTCGGGCGTGGTGATGTCGCCGTTGCCAATGATGGGGATATGTATGCGCGGGTTGTTTTTCACTTCCCCGATGAGGCTCCAGTCGGCACTGCCCGTGTACATCTGACTGCGTGTGCGGCCGTGTATGGTGAGCGCCTGTATGCCGCAGTCCTGCAGCTGTTCGGCGAGGTCGGTAATGATGAGGTTGTCGTTGTCCCATCCCAGGCGTGTCTTTACCGTTACGGGCACTTTTACCGCCTTCACTACCTCGCGTGTAATGTCGAGCAGCAGCGGTATGTTGCGCAGCATGCCCGCTCCGGCACCCTTGCCTGCCACCTTCTTTACGGGACAGCCGAAGTTGATGTCTATCACGTCGGGGTTGGCCTGCTCCACTATCTTGGCAGCCTCCACCATGTCGGCGGTGGTGCGGCCGTATATCTGTATGCCTACGGGGCGTTCCTCGTCGCTGATGGTCAGTTTGTTGACGGTAGACTTCACGGAGCGTACCAGCGCCTCTGCCGATACGAACTCAGTATACACCATGGCGGCTCCGAAACGCTTGCAGAGCATGCGGAATCCGATGTCTGTCACGTCTTCCATAGGGGCGAGGAAGAGGGGATGTGGACCAAATTCTATATTTCCTATCTTCATGTTTCCTTTTTGTGTTCTTGTGCTGTGCCTGTATCTTTGCGTGTGCAAAAGTACTGATTTCCCGCCATATGGACAAATTTCCCTCTGCTTAATTCTTTTATTCAGCGGCAAATGTGTAACTTTGCATGCTGATAAAGAAGAGATGGAACAGACCAACTCTTACACAACAAAAGAGGCCATCAAGACATTTTCTATAATGGCAACTGTTTCGGGGTGCAATAGAAGCATGTCGTAATGGCATTCTAACGCAAAAGAAGATAATGAACGACAATTTTGACATAAGAAAAGAGTCGGTGACGCCAGCCGAGAAGGAATTCGAGAAGGCTCTCAGACCACTGAAGTTTCATGACTTCAGCGGACAGTCTGCCGTGGTGGACAACCTCGAGGTGTTCGTAGAGGCGGCGAAGTATCGTGGCGAACCGCTCGACCATACGCTCCTGCACGGTCCTCCCGGACTGGGAAAGACTACCCTGAGCAACATCATCGCCAACGAACTGGGTGTGGGATTCAAGATTACATCCGGACCTGTGCTTGACAAACCGGGCGACCTTGCCGGTATCCTTACCTCGCTGGAGCCCAACGATGTGCTCTTCATCGATGAGATTCACCGCCTCTCGCCCGTGGTGGAGGAGTATCTCTACTCGGCTATGGAGGACTACCGCATCGACATCATGATAGACAAGGGACCGTCGGCACGCAGCATACAGATAGACCTCAACCCCTTCACCCTTGTAGGGGCTACAACGAGAAGCGGCCTCTTGACCGCCCCGCTTCGTGCCCGCTTCGGCATCAACCTGCACCTGGAGTATTACGACCCGCAGACGCTGCAGAAGATTATCAAGCGAAGTGCGATGCTCCTGAAGGTGCCTATCGAGGATGAGGCCGCCGTGGAAATATCCCGCCGTTCGCGCGGCACGCCCCGTATCGCCAACTCCCTGCTTCGCCGTGTGCGCGACTTCGCCCAGGTGAAGGGCAACGGTACCATCACTACCGAGATAGCCAAGTTTGGACTGAAGGCGCTGAACATAGACCAGTACGGACTGGACGAGATAGACAACAAGATACTCACCACCATCATCGACAAGTTTCATGGCGGTCCTGTGGGTGTGAGCACCATCGCTACAGCCATAGGCGAGGACGGAGGCACGGTGGAGGAGGTGTATGAGCCTTTCCTCATCATGGAGGGCTTCATCAAGCGCACCTCACGTGGGCGCATGGCTACCAAGCTTGCCTACGACCACCTCGGACGGAATCCCTATTCGGGAAACATCATGCAGGGAGACCTCTTTGAGTGAAGAACGAAGCGTGAAGAGTGAAGAATCCAACAGCTTTTGGAGCTTCACTCTTCGTTCTTCACTTTTCACTTTAATAGAAGTATAATCCAGAAGGGCAAGAGGAGATTCTTCACTCTTCGTTCTTCACTTTTCACTTAAAACATGAAGGTAGGAATATTTACCGGTACATTCGATCCGTTTACGATAGGACACCAGAACATAGCCGTCAGGGCCTTGCCGATGTTCGACAAGCTCGTCATCGCCGTGGCGGTGAGCAAGCTGAAGCACGCACAGGAGGAAATCTCGCAGCGTGTGGAGGCCATCAGGCAGGTCTTCCCTGCGGAATGTTCTACACCGGTAGACCCGAATGACGCAAGCAAGGGCTGTCGGCTGGAGGTAGTGTCGTACGATGACCTTACTGTCGACCTGGCGCATCGCATGGGGGCACAGTATCTGGTGCGAGGCGTGCGGAGTGCCAAGGATTTCGAGTATGAGCGCGAGCAGGCGGACATCAACAGGCAGTTGGGGGATGTGGAAACCATCCTTCTCTTCTCCGACCCGCGATACAGTAGCGTAAGCTCCACGCTTGTCAGGGAACTGAGATTCTTCGGGAGGGACGTGACGGAGTTCCTACCGATTAAAGGTAAAACGTAAAAGAGTAAAAAGAGCAAAAGAGTAAAAAACAGGTTGGCGCCAAAAAACTGTTGTCTTAACTCCTTAACTCCTTTAACTCCCCATAAATACCCAACCCTTTAACATAACAATAGAAATTATGATTACATACAATGTAGAAGGCGTGAAAATGCCAAAAATCAAGCGTCGCGACACCAGTGCATGGATACGCAAGGTGGCTGCCTCCCATGGCCGCAAGGTGGGGGAGATAGGCTACATGTTCGTGAATGACGAGAAGATACTCGAAGTGAACAACGAGTACCTTGGTCACGACTATTATACCGATGTCATCACCTTCGACTACGACGAGGATGACATCATCAGCGGCGACATCGTCATCTCGCTCGATACCGTACGCACCAATGCCGAAAAGTTCGGCAAGACCTACGACGACGAGCTTCACCGTGTCATCATACATGGTATTCTTCACCTCTGCGGCATCAACGACAAAGGCCCCGGCGAGCGTGAAATCATGGAGGAAAACGAGAACAAGGCTCTTGCCCTGCTCGATGGGCAGAGCATACTGAAGTAAAATAACATAAACACGGATACTTATGGTACGGATAGCTAACAGTTGTCGGCGACAGATGGCTTTCGCCTTGTTGCTGATGTTTTGTGCCGTCTTCGCAAAGGCGGCCGGTGAGGAAACCGGACAAGTCGTTGTCCAACTGGAGGAGGCTGGCACGTTGCCGGCTAAGATAGACGATAGTAAGAAGTATACGATTGAAAGTTTGAAGGTCGTTGGCAATATAAACGGAACCGACCTGAAACTGATACGTGAGATGGCTGGCTGTGACAGTAACGGAAGGGCCACTTCGGGCAATCTGTATGTCCTCGACTTGTCGGAGGCAAGGATTGTCGGCGGTGGTGACAAATACTATGACGACTGTTCCACCTCCGACGACTGCCTGGGGGAGAGTGCCTTCCAAAAGTGCAATATGCTGGAGACGGTCATCTTGCCTTCCGGCCTCAAGTCGATAGACACTTCTGCCTTTTCTTATTGTAGCAGTCTTACAGACGTACAGATTCCTGACGGTGTAAGCACGATAGGATTTGCGGCTTTTTCTCATTGTAAAAGCATGAAGACGTGTGTGCTTCCCTCTGGCTTGACTTCTTTAGGCGAATCTGCTTTTTACAATTGCAGTAAATTGGAAAGTGTGGAGTTGCCTGCTGGTTTGACGTCGATAGAGAATATGACCTTTTATGCTTGTTCCCGGTTGGCAAGCATAGACCTGCCTTCGGGCATAACCTCTATAGGTAGGGCAGCCTTTCTGGGCTGTACCCATATGACGAGCGTGTCTCTCCCCGCCAGTCTTACGTCGATGGACTTTAAGGCGTTTTACGGTTGCGAGCGTTTGGAGAGCATCGTGTTGCCTTCGGGACTTACTGCTGTGCCCGAGGATGGCTTTTATGGCTGCATAGGATTGAAGCAGGTAGTACTTCCCTCCGGCTTGACGATGATAGGCAATGAAGCCTTTGACGGTTGCGAGCGTCTGGAGAGCATAGAGTTCCCTTCTTGTCTGACGGCGATAGGCGATGCTGCATTTTACGGTTGCTCCAGTCTGACAAGCCTGGTGATTCCTTCCAGCGTGGAGACGATAGAAGAGCGTGCTTTTTGCGGTTGTACAGCACTTGCCTCTGTGTATCTCAGTTGGCAGACGCCATTGGCAGTAGGGGGATCTTCCTTTGATAAGGTAGACACGGCAAACTGTACGCTGTATGTACCCAATGGAACGTCTCAGGCATATTCCCAGGCTTCGGTATGGCAAAGTTTCACCCATATCGTGGAGTACGAACCCACGGGTATCGTTCAGACACCTTTCTCTTCCGGTACGAAAGAATTGTCCCGCTACTCGCTCGGCGGTCAGCTGTTGTCAGCTCCGGGCAAGGGTGTGAACATCGTGAAGTACAGCGACGGTAGTGTAAGGAAAGTAGCCGTTCAATAACAGAAAGAGGATGTGCCAAAACAGCACATCCTCTTTCTGTTACGGGTTTATAGTCCGTTAATAAGGATACCTTGTTTGTTTTACACTCCATCCATTCTATACGCAAACTAAAGATAGGGGGACAGACTATGCCAGTTCCCCTATCTTTTTCTTCAGTTCATCGAGGCTGTTGGCCACTTCTATATAGTCGCGCCATTCACCCCGGATCATACCTTTCTCCTGCAGGTCGTCGAGCAGGGCGATGGTAGTGTTCCAGAAGCCCTTCATATTGTAGAGTATCACCATCTTGTGGTGGTAGCCGATGGTGTGGGAGGCTGCAACGGTGAATATTTCGTCGAGTGTGCCGATGCCGCCGGGCAAGGAAACCACGATGTCGCTCTGGGCGAGCAGCAGGTCCTTGCGGTCGGAAAGATTGTCGCAGGGAATCTCCACGTCGAGGTCTGCAAAGGTTCTGCCGCCTTTCTCCACCAGCGACGGCACTACGCCAATGGCCCTGCCTCCGTTTGCTTTTACGGCTTTGCCGATGCAGTCCATCAGTCCCATGTTGCATCCGCCGAACACTACGTCGTGCCCGTTCTCGCCCATCCACTTGCCCATCTCTTCAGTCATGGTGAAGAATTCGGGGTCGATATTTCTGTTTGCCGAACAAAATACTGCTATTTTCATGTCTCTTTCAGTTGCTTGGTTAACATAGTTCTTTGGGTGAGATGTCTTTGTCCGGTCTGCCCATCAGAAAATAGTCGGCGAAGAACTGGAGGTTGGCTTGCGTAATCTTCAGTCCTTCTGCCTTAACGTACTTGCTGGTGAAGATGTTGGCGTCAGGCAGCATGTGGTTGTCTATCATCTTGCATACTATCTCGTAGGGAATCAGGTTTCCGTCGCCCGATATGATGTTGAAGCAATCCTGCCCGGCGCGTTCGGCATTGTAGTACGGGTTGTCCGGCGTAGCGATGCAATGGGCCAGACCGTAGGTGATGTTGATGCCTGTGTATGGACTTCCGTAAACGATGATGCCCTTCTCGTAATTTTGCGGGAAACGGATGTCGTTTACCTTTTGGAAGCCTATCTCCTTGCAGAACTCTTTCATTGCCTTGGTGTCCTCCAGGAAGATGAACTTGTCGCCGTAACCTTTCTCCTTGAGCAGGTTGTAGTCGTTGATGGCTTGAGTGTGGTCTGGCCGTTCTTCTCTCTCTTCTATTTTCTTTTTGAAGTCCTCGTCTTCCCACAGCCGGTGAGTAGACTGGTTCTGGCAAATCCGGTCGAGCCATTCGTAAGAGGAGAGAGACAGGAGGTTGCCCCTGCTGTTGATCGTCAACTCCATTTGGAGGGCGTAAACCATCGGTTCGCTCAGAGCCTGGTGAGTCTGCTCTATCTGTTGTAGAGCAAGCCGCAAGCGCTTCAGGTTGCCCAAATTGAAGTAGCAGCCATAATGAAACCATATCAGCATGTCACGGCGGAATATTTCGCAGTCGTCTTCGTCTGCTTCTTCTGGCAGTTCGCACAGATATTCGTAGAGACGGCAGTTCTCCGGTGCCGTCTCGTATTCCTGGTCAAGGATGTTGTAGGCAAGCTTTGCCGCCAGTTCCATGGTGCTGAAAAGGAAGGGGACAGCTTCCCGTACATAACTGCTCTGCTGGAAATGGTGCCAGCAGAGGAATTTTACGTCTGCGAAGTTGATTTCGTCCTGGTCGTAGACTGAATCGTTGTCGCAGAGTGTGTTCTGGATAAAATCGCTTTCGTGCTCATAGAACGGGATATGTACGCCGTAACGCTTCTTGCATTCGGTGGTAAAGGTTTTCCAGATGCCCGTGCCCGAGATGACGTCCTCGAAGTAGGCTGCGAGGCAGAGAGCCAGTTGCTTGGCATCGTCTACATTCTTGAACTGGTGTGTGAAGCACCCTTCGTCGAGGGCATGGTATATTCTGTTGGCAAGTTCGGTGTAGTACTGGTCCACTTCGTCCGGTTTCTCGTAGGGATGCATCATCATCCACTCTTGGGTGAAAATTACTTTTTTCATATTGTCCTGTTCTCGGTTGTTAATTAAAATATTGTTAGTCGTCCGGCACGAATGCCGACCGAATCAAGGTAGCTCTTGTAACCTACCTTAAAGCAAAGGTAATGAAATCTGCTCAAAGGAGCAAGAAAATGCAGGATAATTCTTCCTATTATTGAAGGAATAGCGATTAGTGGTTAAGGGAATGTATTTTAGAATACGCCTTTACACCTTGCTAAAGTTCACCGATTTGGCAAGATAAAGGCGGGATATTCGAAAAATGTCCTGGTTTTATAACATATTTGGCCAAAATAATCGTAACTTTGCACCCGAATTTAGGCAATCCTGATAAATAGCGTACGGTTGCCGCAAGCGTTTCGGAAGGATTTTTTGCACCCTAATTCATGGCTGGGAGGGTGAATTCGGCCTTCCCATTTAGATAAATGAATTAAGGTAAAAAGTAATTTGAAGACATTTGAAGAATTGGGCGTGAGCGAAGAAATTCGCCGTGCCATCGATGAGCTTGGATTTGAGAATCCAATGCCGGTTCAGGAAGAAGTAATCCCTTACTTGCTTGGTAACAAGAACGACGTCATAGCCTTGGCACAGACGGGTACGGGCAAGACTGCCTCTTATGGTATCCCCGTTATACAGAAGACGGATGCCGAGAGCAAGGAAACACAGGCTATTATCCTTAGTCCTACACGTGAGCTTTGTCTCCAGATAGCCGATGACTTGAACAGTTTTGCCAAGTATATTGACGGTTTGCATATTGCCGCTGTGTATGGCGGTACCGATATCGGTTCGCAGATTCGCACGCTGAAGCATGGCGTGCAGATTATTGTGGCTACCCCAGGCCGTTTGCTCGACCTGATTAACCGTGGTGTGGCCCAGTTGGAACACGTCAACAATGTGGTGCTCGACGAGGCTGACGAGATGCTCAATATGGGTTTCTCGGAGAGTATCAATGCCATCTTCGAGAACGTTCCGGAGGAAAGAAACACCCTCCTCTTCTCTGCCACGATGAGCAAGGAGATAGAGAAGATAGCGCTCAACTATCTGCACGACCACAAGGAAATCGTGGTGGGTAGCCGTAATGAGGGTGCAGAGCACGTCAACCATATCTACTATCTCGTGAATGCGAAGGACAAGTATCTTGCCCTGAAGCGCATCGTCGATTTCTATCCGCGCATTTTTGCCATCATCTTCTGCCGCACCAAGTTGGAGACACAGGACATTGCCGACAAGCTCATCAAGGACGGTTACAATGCCGAAGCATTGCACGGCGACCTGAGCCAACAGCAGCGTGACCTTACCATGCAGAAGTTCCGTAACCATACGGTACAGTTCCTGGTGGCTACCGACGTGGCTGCCCGCGGATTGGACGTGGACGACCTTACCCACGTCATCAACTATGGATTGCCTGACGACGTGGCAAGCTACACCCACCGCTCGGGCCGTACAGGCCGTGCCGGCAAGAAGGGAACTTCCATCTCCATTATCCATACGCGCGAAAAGTTCAAGGTTCGCCAGATAGAGAAGCAGATTGGCAAGGACTTCGTGGACGGCGTGTTGCCAAGTCCCGAGGAGATTTGCAAGAAGCAACTCTTCAAGACGATGGACGACATCATGAAGACCGACGTGGACGAGGAGCAGATCGCTCCGTACATGGATGAAATCAACCGCCAGTTCGACTATATCGACAAGGAGGACATCATCAAGAAGATGGTAACCATCACCTTTGGCAAGTTCCTCGATTACTATAAGAATGCACCCGAGATTATCAAGCCCGAGACGGGCAAGGGGTCTAAGGGCGGTCGTGGCTCTGAGGGCCGTGGCGAACGTGGCAAGGTGTCGAATGGTCGCCGCAAGCATGAGGCTGAGGCAGGATTCAAGCGTCTCTTCATCAACCTTGGCAAGGCGGACGGATTCTATCCGGGCGAGATCATGCAGTACCTGAACAGGCACGTGAAGGGCCGCCAGGAGGTTGGTCATATCGACCTGCTCTCTAAGTTTGCTTACATCGAAGTGCCCGAAGAGGATGCCAAGCGGGTAATGAAGGCATTGAACGGTACCGAGTATAAGGGCAGAACCGTGAGATGTAACGATGCTGATGAGGAAGGCCATGGCAAGGCAGCACGTGGCGGCCGCGACTCAGAAGGCCGTGGCGGTCGTTCTGCAGAAAGAGGCACCCGTAGAGGTTCGGCAGATGACAGTCGTGTCGGCAGAGGCGGCCGTAGTGAGGCGCGTTCCCCCAAGAAGTCCCGCCGCCAGGAGGATACAGGCGACTGGCGCCAGTTTTTCCAGAAAGGCAACGACATCAAGTTGAAGGGCGAGGAACCCAACTTTGAGGAAGAAGGATGGGCAAGAAGACGTCCTAAGAAAAAGAAGTAAGTAATACCTCTTATATAGGTTGCCTTTATTTAGGAGGTACGGCGTCCTCGCCGTACCCACTGAATCTTAATTGGCCGTGTCGCCTCTGGGCGTGATTTCGTCGTTACTGTAATGTGTAAAAAATAACTTGAGCAAAATTGGCTTCATGTGCGACCCCTCTTTTCTCGAGGTTAAGACCTCAAGCCC
>CAVCGV010000003.1:0-46432 GCA_963601815.1 bacterium | reverse complement strand
ATGTCAGATGAAGCCATTGCTAAAATTCTTCGAAGTTACCTCCGATTCCATTTTTTACACATTACCAAGTTATTTTTTTACACATTCCGAAAGCGTTTTTTACACACCACTTACTGCAAAGTGTTGCTTCTAATGCTTTGTTGTGCTCATTTTGCAACAAAAGCAGAAGTTTTTTTATAAAAAATGTTCTGTTTTGGATTTTTCTTTGTACTTTTGTGCCCGATATGAATTCTTATTAAATCCTTAATGTTAACAGAATGGCTAAAAAGTACCCATTAATGATTGCCGGGGTAGCTTCTCTGCTTGCATTCACACCGTGCGGTGTAGCACCGGTGTTGGCACAAAAAGCTACAAGCGCCCCCCCTATTTCCGTTAAGCCAGGTAAGGTAACACCTGCAGAGCTGAAGGCTCGTCTGGCAGAATCGAAGGCCAAGCATCCGCTGTTGCACCAGCGCATCATGCCTTCTTTCGTAAAGCGCGACAGTATCGTGCGCCTCCACCACAGCATTGCGCCCAGCGTAAAGATGCAGCAGACGCCAGGCCTTATCCTGAAGTCGAACAACGAGGTAGCGAAAACCCTCTGGGGTAACGTGCTCTACGACAGTACCTGGGACGACTATACCACCGACTATGGTATGTACCAGTTTAAGACCACAAATCCCATTACCGTCTCCAAGCAGTATGGCGACGACTTCTTCCGCGCCACTGGTGCCGGAGCATGGCTCGAAGACGCCCTTTACTATGTAATGTACCAGAGTTTCTGGGGTGTGGACATGGTGTACCTCTATAAATATAATACCGACACCTGGACACTGGAAGTGGAGAAACGCCTCGAAGACTTCACGATGGTAGCCAACGAGACAGCCGTGGCTGCCGACGGAACCGTGTATGGCGACTTCCTTGATGCTGACGGCAACTACAACGAACTGGGTATTGCCGACTATGAGAATGGCACACGTACCACGATAGGCCGACTGAAACGCGCCTATGTGGCAATGGGTATTACCAGCGACGACGTGCTCTACGGTATCGGTACCGATGGCAACCTCTACAAGATAGACACCAAGACCGCAGAGGAGACCCTTGTCGGTTCTACCGGCATACAGGTTTCAAAGAAAGACGGCAGCTTCTTCTACCAGAGCGGTGAGATAGACCAGGCTACCAATACCTTCTACTGGGACTGCGTTGACGTTCACCAGAAGTCTACCCTCTATACTGTCAATCTCGAAACCGCACAACTTACAGAGATAGGCGAGTTTGCCAACAACAACATCATCGGCTTGCTGAGCATCCCCAAGGCAAAAGCCGCAGACGGCGCACCTGCCGCACCTGCCAGCCTCAGCTTCGACTTCAAGGAGGGTAGCCTTACGGGTAACGTATGCTTCACGGCACCAAGCAAGACCTTTGGCGGAAGCGACCTGGCGGCAGACACAGAACTGACCTATTCCATCCTTGTAGACAAGCAGGAGGTGGCTACGGGCAAGACCACACCGGGCGCATCGGTAGCCCAAGAAATAACCCTCAAATCGGGCTACAGCAACATTACCGTTACCGTATCCAACGGCGAGGGCAAGAGTCCGAAGGTAGCAAGCAGATACTATGCCGGCTACGACACACCTAAATCGATAAGTGCAGTAAAGACCGCTGTTGATGCCGCTACAGGACAGGTAACCGTGACATGGGACGCACCCGTGGCTGGCGAGAACGACGGCTACGTAGGCGGACTGACCTACGACATCGTGCGCTATCCCGACGGCAAGACCGTAAAGACCGGAGCAACGGAGACAACATTCACCGAAACCCTGGAGAAAGGCGAGACCCAGACCTACGGTTATGGCGTAACAGCCAACAACCACGGCGTGAAGAGTGGAGAGACCGTAAGTAACTTTGTAGCCTACGGCGACCCTATCACCCCTCCGTTTATCAACGGTTTCGAGGACGACTCGGAGATGGCATACTTCACCGTCATCGACAACAACAACGACGGCAACAAGTGGGAACGTGTAGAGCCCAGCATGTCGAACGACTATGACGGCTACGCATTCCTTACACGCAGCGACCAGGTAGCTTTCGACGACTGGATGATTACCCCAGCCCTTAACCTGAAGGCCAACCACCAGTACCGCATCTCGTTCCGCCTCTCCGGACTCTACAAGTATTACGAGGAGACGTTTGAGGTAAAATACGGAGCTACCCCTACCGTAGACGGAATGACCGAGACCCTGATGGAGCCAACCACCTTCAAGCAGAGCGACTTCGATACCCGCACCTTCACCCTCACCCCTACCGAAGACCAGGTAGTATACTTAGGTTTCCACGGTCTTTCACAGAAGGGAGAGGCTATGGGTATCAAGATAGACGACGTGAGCGTGAGCGCCGGTGTAGACCTCGAGGCTCCTGCTGCGGTAAGCGACCTCAAGGTAGCGGCTGGCGAGAACGGCGCACTCGAGGCAAAGATTAGCTTCAAGGCTCCTTCTACCCAGCTCAACGGAGGTAGCCTGAGCAGCATCACCAAGTTCCAGTTGCGCCGCACGGGCAAGGTAGTAGCCGAGATTCCTGCAGCCGCACCGGGTACCGAGGTTACCTATACCGACAAGACAGCCACCAACGGCATCAACATCTATAGTGTGACAGCCTGCAACGACAAGGGTGCCGGATTCTATTGCGACCCTGTGCCTGTGTATGTAGGCGAGGATGCACCTAACGCTCCTGTCAAGGGCAGCACTGAAGACAACCTGTCGTCAGTTCGCCTCAACTGGAGCGCACCAGAAACGGGTACACACAACGGATACGTTAATCCCAAGAACCTCACGTACACCATAGCCACCAAGGGCGGTTCCGACTACTATCCCACCTACGACGCCGTGGGTACATCGGAAGGCGTAAACTACTACGACTATAAGGTGAACACCCTGGAGGGAAGCGAGCAGACCGTGAAGACCTTCTATGTGAACGCAGCCAACCAGTATGGCGAAAGCTCATACATCGCCCTGCCTTCGTTCGTGATAGGCAAGCCTTACGACATTCCGTTCTCTGCCAGTGTGAAGAACTATATGTTCTATGGCATCCTTTGGACGGCATGGGGCACAGGTTCGTCAGACTTCGACCTCTCTACCGAGTCGTGCGACAACGACGGCGGTAGCTTCCACGTAATGCCGTACAACACCGAGGACATCGCTTATCTCGGTTCGGGCAAGATAAACCTTGGCGGTGCAACGGCTCCTATGCTGATGTTCCACCACAAGGCAGCCGAAGGCAGCACTGCCAAGATAACCGTAGAGGTGGAGACACCCGACGGAAAGAGCGAGGAGGCAGGCGTGATAGACTACGCCAACCTGAAGGGCGGCGACTGGAGCGCATCGGCTGTAGACCTCAGCAAGTGGGCCAACGAGAAGTTCATTACCTTCGACTTTGCCGTACAGGGTTCTACCTACGAAGACATCTACATTGACCGCCTCTTTGTGCGTGACACCTACGACGACGATCTCAACGCAGAGATCGAGGCTCCCGAAAGCATGACCAAGGGCGAAACAGCCACGGTGAACGTAAGGGTGAACAACTTCGGCAAAAACGATGCCAAGAAGTTCAGCGTCAGCCTCTACGCCAACGACCAGCTCGTGGAGACGAAGAATGTGACAGAGGTGCTGAAGGCGTACGACTTTACGGACATCGCCTTCGACTACCAGAGCAACGTGCTCACACAAGACGAGTCGGTAGACCTGAAGGCCGTGGTAGACTATATTTACGAACTCAACGAGGACGATAATACAGTATCAACCAACGTGAAGTTTACCGTCAGCAACAAGCCCAAGCCAGACCACGTGGACGCTCAGTCAACCGAGGAAGGCGTGAAACTGACATGGACCCCCGTAACCTCTACCTCAGAGACTACCACCGACAGCTTCGAGAACTACACCTCATGGAGCCAGAACACCTTCGGCGGCTTCACGGGTTCTGCCAACAACTCCGGTACTACCGGCGGTGTGCTCAACAACTACAAGTTCCCGAACCAAGGTTCCAACTACGCCTTCATGCTCTTCGATCCGCTCAACGAATGGCTCGACGAGGACATGCTGGCACAGCTTCCCGACTTTACTGCCCATTCAGGCAGCAAGTACCTCGCATCACTCTACCGTGTCAGCGACGAAGGAACAGCTGTTAACCAGGACAACTGGCTCATCAGTCCCGAACTCTCTGGCGACAAGCAGCAGGTAAGCTTCTGGGTGAAGAACGTCAACGAAGGCGACACCAGCTACCCGGAGACCTTCGATGTGCTCTATTCTACCAGCGATCCGTATTCATACGCCTTCACCAAGATTGGTGAGACCTACACCGTGGCTGACGGCAAGTGGAAGCAGATTACCGTAGAATTGCCAGCCGGCGCCAAGTACTTCGCCATCAACCAGACCACTTCGGGCGCCAACGCCTTCGTGTTCATGGTAGACGACGTAACCTACAGCTACGGTATCGGCGAGGTGAAGGGCTACAACATCTACCGCGACGGCAAGAAGGTGGGAACCGTTGATGCTACCGCCACAAGCTTCGTGGACGCAGAGGTCAAGCCAACCGACTCCAATACCTACCAGTATGGTGTTACTGCCTACTTCTCAGACGCCGAATCGGAGGCAACGCTCGCAGCACCTATCACTCCGACAGGCATCGAGAACATCGTGGCTGACGGCAAGACCTTCGACGTTTATACACTGGAGGGAGTCTGCGTAGCCAAGAACGTGAAGAGCCTCAACTTGCTGAAGCAGGGCGTGTACCTCGTAAACGGCAAGAAAGTGGTGATAGAGTAACGTTATGTTCAGAACAAAAAAAGAACAAACATAAGACATGAATATTCTGAAGAATAGAATAAGAATGACTTGCGCATGGGTGTGTTTGGCGGCTTTGCTGCCAAACACACTTTTTGCCAAACAGCGCAGTCAGCAGCAAATGCTCAACGCTGCCGTACACGCCCTTTCCGCCTCGTCGCAGAAGGCAGGGAAAGCCATGGCGTACGGCACGAATGTTAAACAACTGGTGGCAGCCGACGGCTACACCATCTATGGCAACAACGGCGGTTTTGCCGTCATTGCCAACGACGATGTGGTGCCGGCACTCTTGGGCTACTCGCATACGGCGTACAATACCGGTGTGACCAACCCCAACTTCCAGTCGTGGCTCGACGCCGTAAACCAGATGGTGCAGATCAGGGCGAAGGAGGGAACACCCGTGGTGCGTGCCACCAAGCCCGACACTGGAAAATACGCCGAGGCGGTAGATGCCCTTTGTGCCACCACGTGGGGACAGGACGAGCCCTATAATAATATGTGTCCTATCGCCACCGACGGAACCGGCCGCTGCCTTACGGGATGTGCCGCCACGTCTACCGCACAGGTGCTCTACTACCACAAAGGTCCCAAGCACGGCATGGGGCAGCGAACCATCTACTATCCGCAGAACGACATCACGGGCGTGGCCATCAGCGTAGACTACGAGAAAGACGTGTACAACTGGAACGGCATGATAGACGTCTACAGTAAGGGCAGCTACACTTCTGAGGAAGGCGACGCCGTGGCTCTGCTGATGAGAGACTGCGGCGTGGCTGCCGACATGGAGTACGGATCGGACGCACAGGGCGGAAGCGGTGCTTTGCACAAAGACCTGGCACAGGGACTGCAGCGCTACTTCGGACTGACCGACGTGCAGTACATACAGCGTGCCGACTATACGGAATCGGAGTGGATGGACATCATCTACAACCAGATAAACAAGAAGCAACCCATCGTGTACGGCGGTTTCACCAAGAGCCGCGAAGGCCACTCCTTCGTGCTCGACGGATACGATGCAGAGGGTATGGTTCACATCAACTGGGGATGGGAAGGAAACCAGAACGGCTATTTCGACATCGCCCTGCTTAACCCTACAGGCTACGAGTTTACCGAACTGCAGGAGGCAATTATCAACATCCTGCCCGAGTCGGCTGTAGAAACCAAGAGCGACATCGTGACCGTGGAACAGCCCGGTACCCTGCGCTCGCTCATCGATGCCGTATCGTTCTACAACTACGATGTGCTGAAGGTAAACGGCAACATCAACGCCGTAGACATACGTACCCTGCGTGAGATGTCGGGTGTGGACGAAAACGGCAACCGTACGCACGGTCATCTGCGTGTGGCCGACCTGAGCGATGCAAACATCGTGGCAGGCGACGACTACTATGCCCTGGACAAGGGAAGCCGACTGGTAATAAAGGCCGACAATACCTTGCCCGACAAACTGTTCAGCAACACCAACCTGGAGGAGATAGACTTCCCCTCGGCAGGCATTCACAGCTTTGGTACGGGCGTATGGGCGTACAGCAACAAGTTGGCTACCGTGAAGTTGACAGCTGCTACTGACGCTACCTTTGCCGTAGAAGACAACCTCGTGTACAACGGCGACAAAACGCAGCTCCTTGCCGTAGTGCCGCTTACACGCAACAACGTAGAGGTGCCGCGTGGCGTGACTACCGTTGCCGACTATGCCTTCGCCGGTTGCAGCATGGTGCGCAAGGTGGCGCTGGGTGCTGACGTCAAGAGCATCGGCAAGGAGGCGTTCGGCTACTGCTGGTCGATGGAAGAACTGAAGATCCATTCCAAGGACGTGCCCCAGCTCACGGGTGCCGACGTCTTCTCGGGTGCCAATACCGAGTCGTGCAACCTGGCGGTACGTGCCGGCAGCAAGACACGCTTCGCGTCGCTGGCACAATGGAAGGACTTCAAGAACATCGTGGAGTTCGGTACTACCGTAAAGGTTCGCAACCTCTCGCGTGAGTATGGCGACGAGAACCCCAAGCTCGCCTTCACCATCAGCGGCGACAAGGTGGAAGGAACCCCCGAACTGACCTGCGAGGCTACCCCGCTGTCGGGCGTGGGAAGGTACAAAATTACGATAAGCCGTGGCACCATTGCCTCGGAAGACGTAGAGTTTGAGGACGGATACCTCATCGTCAAGCCAGCCCCCCTTGAGGTAATAGCAGAGGATGCTGTGCGCGAGGCAGGCAAGGCAAATCCCGTATTCACCCTTCGTTACGAAGGCTTCAAGAACGGCGAGGACGCAGATGTGCTCAACGAGAAGCCCGTGGCTACCTGTGTGGCAGACGAGACCTCGGCAGAGGGCACCTACGACATCGTGGTGAGCGGCGGCGACGCAGACAACTACGACTTGAGCTATACTAACGGAAAGTTGACCGTTACCAAGGCTACAGGCATCGAGGCAGTAACGGATGGCAAGACCACCGGCCCTGTAGATGTCTATACGCTGAGCGGACAGATGGTTCGCCGCCAGACGAGCGACCTCTCCGACCTTCCTGCCGGCATCTACGTGGTAAAAGGCAAGAAGGTAGTGATAGCCGAGTAACATAGAACTGAAAATATCGGCATCGTAGAACCGAAATATCGGTATTAACGTGCCGACAAAAGAAAGGAATTAGCCCGGTATGAGACTTCTCGTACCGGGCTAATTATGTTTAGCGTGCGCCATAAAATGGTAAAACATTTCTTGGATTTTAATTTTCGCCACATGGTCATCAAGCATTCGCTGTTGCCTGGTGCTGTGTGCAACAAGCAACTTTACCCCTTTCTGCCGAAGTCGGCAGGTATTTCGCCCCACTTCTTTGTCTCCCACTTGAGGATGGGGGTGGAGACGTTGTGGGTGCGCAGCCAGTTTTCTGCTCGGGCTATGATGCGGTAGAGCGGCTCGGTCTGCGGCGTGCGCTCCAACTTGGTCTTGCATTGCTTCTTGTTTACCCACAACTGGGCATTCACGCTGTCGCTGTAGATGGTCTTGCCGTGGATGCCCTGCTGCTCCATGAGGGCGAGAGCATGGACGATGGCAAGAAACTCGCCGATGTTGTTGGTGCCGTGCACGGGTCCGTAGTGAAACACCTGCGCCCCGGTCTGCAGGTCGATGCATTGGTATTCCATGGGGCCGGGGTTGCCCGAACAGGCAGCATCTACAGCCCAGGCGTTGGCATTCACCTCGGCAGGCAAAGGGAGAACGGTGTCGTTACGCCACGAAGGCGGATTGGATGGTATGTTGCTCATATATTTTTGTTTTCAGAAGTGTTCGGGATCCGTTCGGGATCCGTTCGGGATTTCCACAGTAGGTGCTGCGTCCTCGCTGCACACTTGTTCTTGTCGTCTGACGCGAGGACGCGCCAGCTACTATAAATGCAAAAGTAAAGAAAAGATTTGGGATGAGCAAATCTTTATTGTACGAATTAATGTGTATCTTTGCACACGTAAAAAAGAAAGACATGAAAACATACCAGCAACTCTGGCAGTCATTGGTACCCCTTTACGATACGGGCGAGGCGCAGGCTATTGTCCGTACGCTGCTCGACGTGAAGTACGGCATGAGCTTGACCGACATCGTTTGCGGCAAGGTAAACGACCTGCCTGTGGAAGAGGCTGCGAGGCTCGACGAAATGGTAGGCATGCTGCAGAAGGGCGAACCAGTACAGTATGTGTTAGGGCAAGCCGACTTTGCGGGAAGGATATTCCATGTGGAGCCGGGCGTGCTCATCCCGAGGCCCGAGACAGCGGAACTTTGCCGATGGATAACAGAAGACTGCTCTTCGGAAGAAACTGCACACGAAGCCTGCTCTTCGGAAGGCGACTCTGAAGAAAAAGAATCTCTTGCCAAAAACAAGAAGCAGATACTCGACATTTGCACCGGCTCTGGCTGCATCGCCATTACCTTGGCGCTCAACATGGCAGTATCCGAAGTGACTGGTTGGGACATTTCGGAAGATGCACTCCGCATCGCACAAGGAAATGTCGAGGCTTGGGAAGCCAAGAATGTGAGCATAGTGCATCAAGACGCCTTGAATCTGCCAAGAGACAGGGAGAAATGGGACATTATCGTGAGCAACCCTCCCTATATCTGCGATAAGGAAAAGGCGGAAATGGCAAAAAACGTCCTGGACTATGAGCCAGACATCGCCCTCTTCGTGCCGGATGAAGACCCGCTGAAGTTTTACCGCGCCATCGCCCAATATGCGGCAAAGGCCCTCAAGACTGACGGAACCCTCTATTTCGAAATCAATCCTGTCTATGAAAAGGAAATGAGGGAAATGCTCGAAGGCTTCGGGTTCAGCGACATCGAGACAAAAGAAGATTCGTTTGGGAAGAAGCGAATGATGAGGACTGTAAAATCAAAAACCTAAGTATATGTCGATAAAAGAAATTGTCAAGATTACGAAGAAGGCTTTTCTTCAAGGCCGTTTCAACTGGCTCATCTTTATAGCAGTTGGCGGAATCCTTTATGCCGTCACTCAACAGTATTTCTGGTTAATCTTCGGAATTAGTTTCGGAGTAGTCTTCGACAAGAATGACTTCTTTGGAAAAAGGAATCGAAAGAAAGAACAGGAGAAAGAGTAACCATGGAATACGAAAGTTACAACAAGTCACGCCGTGCCAAGAAACCGATGACCGAGCAGCAGGCACTCTTGAAACTTACCACCCTCTGTACCCGAGCAGAGCATTGCTCGCAGGAGATGGTGGAGAAGATGAAGAGGTGGGAGTTGCCGGAGGATGCTGTCGCCCGCAACATGCAGTTCTTGACGGAAAAGAAGTTTGTCGACGACGAGCGTTACGCCCGTTTCTTTATCAACGACAAGGTGAAGTACAACAAGTGGGGGCGACGTAAGGTGGAACAGGCACTCTGGACGAAACGTATTCCCAAGAGCATTTCCGACCCCATCTTTGACGAGATGGAAGACAGTCTGTATCTGGACACCCTTCTGCCCCTGATGAAGAGCAAGTGCAGAACCGTAAAGGCCAAGAACGACTATGAGCGTTCCATGAAACTCATCCGCTTTGCCCTGGGCAGAGGGTTTGCGATGGACGTAATCCGCAAATGCCTCGACCTCATGAAGGAGGAAGGGTTGGCGGACGTGGAGGAAGACGTTGACTTTGATGTGTAATACACCGTAACGAAATTGACGATGCCATGCGAGTCAGTCTGTTAGGCAAGATATTGGATTTGTTCTTTCCGCGCATTTGCCCCATGTGCGGCAGACGGTTGGTGGGCGGCGAAGAGGCGCTGTGCGTTACGTGCAACCTGCATTTGCCGCGTACAGACACCTGGCAACATCCTTACGACAACGAGATGGCGAAGATGTTCTGGCACCTTCTGCCCGTAGAGCGTTGCGGCGCATTGTTCTTTTACCAGGGACACTCCATCCCCAGCATCCTGCTTTACCAGCTCAAGTACGGCAACCGGCCCGACATAGGTGTGGCACTGGGACGGCTCCTTGCCGACGAAGGGGAACGGAGCGGTTTTTATGAAGGCATCGACGCCATCGTGCCCGTACCCCTTGCAAAGGAAAGGCAGAAGAAACGGGGCTACAATCAGAGTGAGCGCATAGCACAGGGGATAAGCGAGAAGACGGGACTGCCCGTATGGAACCATGTGGTGACGCGCGACACATTCAGGGAGAGTCAGACGCACAAGAACCGATGGGAACGGCAGGTGAATGTCGACCACGTGTTCTCGCTCGGCGAGCCTTTCCTTCCCGGGGGTAGTGAAAATGCCGCCTTGCAAGGCAAACACCTGCTGGTGGTGGACGACGTGTGTACTACGGGGGCTACCGTCCTGTCTTGTTGTTCGGCTTTGATGAAGGCGGGCAACGTGCGTTTCAGCATCGTAAGCGTAGGATATGCTAAACGGTAAGTAAAGAACATCTTGACATTCGAAAAGTACCAAGTTGTTTTTTGCCCTGGACCAAAAGAAAAAACATGATAAATTTTGTATTGTCCGCTATTTGGCGTAACTTTGCAGAAAACAAGAAACAAATCCTTTAATGACTATGGACAAACTGAAGAAAGATTTTGCATCAAAACTGTTGAAAGTCAAGGCTATCAAGTTGCAGCCAAACGAACCGTTTACATGGGCTTCCGGTTGGAAGTCGCCTTTCTATTGCGACAACCGCAAGACCCTCTCGTTCCCGGAACTCCGCAACTATGTAAAGCTCGAACTCGTTCACGCCATCTTGGAACAGTTCCCGGAGGCTGACGCTGTGGCAGGTGTTGCCACAGGAGCCATCGCACAGGGAGCGTTGGTGGCCGACGAACTGAACCTTCCCTTCGTGTATGTCCGTTCCAAACCAAAGGACCACGGTATGCAGAACCTCATCGAGGGTCAGCTCGACCCCAAGGCAAAGGTTGTAGTGGTGGAAGACCTTATCTCTACCGGCGGCAGCTCGCTGAAGGCTGTTGAGGCGCTGCGCCAGAACGGCAACGAGATAGTGGGCATGGTGGCAAGCTATACTTACGGCTTCCCCGTTGCCGAGCAGGCTTTTGCCGACGCCAACGTGAAGTTGGTTACCCTTACCGACTACGAGCACGTAGTGGCAGAGGCGCTGGAGACTGGATACATCAAGCAGGAAGACGTAGAGTTGCTCCACGAGTGGCGCAAGGATCCTGCCAACTGGAAGAAGTAATATGAGTACAAGTACATTCGAAAGCAGCATCAAGCAGATTCCCCACAAGCAGGAGTCTGTTTACAACACATTGAGCGACCTCAACAACCTGCAGATGCTCAGAGAGCGTTTTGAGCAGGTGAAAGACCAGATACCCGAGAAAGACCGCGAGCAGATGGAAAAGATAAAGGACCTGAAGTTCGACAGCGACAGTATCTCCATCACAGCCCCTATGGTAGGCGAGATAAAGATGCGCATCATCGACCGGGAGGCGCCCAAGACCATCAAGTTTGAGACAGAGAACAGTCCTGTACCGTTCAATTTCTGGATACAGTTGCTCCCTACGGGCGAATACTCTTGCAAGATGAAGCTCACCATCAAGGCTGAGCTCAACATGTTTATCAAGGGCATGGTGAAAAAGCCACTCTCTGAAGGCATCGAGAAGATAGCCGACGCATTGGCGATGATTCCATACCAGGACTAAAGAATATAATTATGGCACAAAAACTCTGGGAAAAGAATTTTGAAGTAAACAAGGAAATAGAACGTTTCACCGTAGGCCGCGACCGCGAACTGGACCTCTATCTCGCCAAGTACGACGTGCTGGGCAGCATGGCACACATCACCATGCTCCAGAGCATCGGACTCTTGGAGAAGGACGAGCTTACCCAGCTCCTTGCCGAACTGAAGAATATCTACGCCGTCGCCGACAAGGGCGAATTCGTTATCGAGGAAGGCGTGGAGGACGTCCATTCCCAGGTGGAGCTGATGCTTACCCAGAAGTTGGGCGACATGGGCAAGAAGATTCACTCGGGCCGTTCGCGCAACGACCAGGTACTGGTAGACCTCAAGCTCTTCACTCGCCACGAGCTGAAGGAGATAGTGGACGCAGTAAAGATTCTTTTCGACGAGTTGATACAGAAGAGCAACCAGTACAAGGACGTCCTGATGCCGGGCTACACCCACCTCCAGGTGGCAATGCCTTCATCGTTCGGCTTGTGGTTTGGCGCTTATGCTGAGAGTCTTGCCGACGACATGCTCTTCCTGCAGGCTGCCTATCGCATGACCAACCGCAACCCTTTGGGTAGTGCGGCAGGCTACGGCAGTTCGTTTCCCTTGAACCGTACCATGACCACCCAGTTGCTCGGCTTTGACAGCATGGACTATAATGTGGTTTATGCCCAGATGGGCAGGGGCAAGATGGAGCGCAACGTGGCGTTCGCCATGGCTACCGTGGCAGGAACCTTGGCAAAGATGGCCTTCGATGCCTGCATGTTCAACAGCCAGAATTTCGGTTTCGTAAAGTTGCCTAAGGAGTGTACCACGGGTTCGAGCATCATGCCTCACAAGAAGAACCCGGATGTCTTCGAGTTGATTCGCGCCAAGAGCAACAAGCTGCAGAGCCTTCCTCAGCAGGTGATGCTCATCATGAACAACCTGCCTGTGGGCTACTTCCGTGACCTGCAGATTATCAAGGAGGTGTTCCTTCCCGCCTTCGACGAGCTGAAAGACTGTCTGCAGATGGCTGCTTACATCATCAATAAGATGGAGGTGAACGAGCACATCCTCGACGATCCGCGCTACGACCCCATGTTTTCGGTAGAGGAGGTAAACCAGCTTGCCGCCAACGGAATGCCTTTCCGTGATGCCTACAAGAAGGTGGGACTGGAGATAGAGGCTGGCGAATTCAAACCCAACAAGAACATCCACCATACCCATGAGGGCAGCATCGGCAACCTCTGTAACGACAAGATACAGGAGCTGATGGACAAGACCCTCTCCGAGTTCCACTTCGAGCGTATGGAAGAGGCGGAAAAGAACCTCTTGAAGTGAAGAGTTCAAATGCTTTGAAACTCTAAGCAACGATAAAAATAAGTTGGTAAACTTCGGCATCAATATAAATAGGTCAAGAATTAGAGAAATTAAGAATTTCCCACATATCTTGAAAAGATAGCCTTACGGGAAGGCTTGACAGGTCAAGCCGGAGGGGCTTGAAAATCTTCCTGATTCCGAGAAAAGAAGAATGCTCTAATTCTCTGATTCCTGGCATTAGATAAGTACCAAGTTGTTTTAGGATATGATTAAAAGGACGGATGAAACAAAAGTGTTCCTATATATATAATAAGGTGAAGGGCATGGTGGCGCTTCTTGTCCTTGTGGCCTTGTGCTCGTGTGGGGCGGAAGATACCATCAGCCATAGGTTTGTGTGCCAGTTTGTATTCCTTACGCAAAACCATCCCGGAAACAGTCTCGAGGTGGCTCTTACGGGATATGGCACGTATACCTATGTCACGGCTTCCTACGAGAAAGGAATATGGCACATTCTTTCCACTCCCAATGACGGCAGGGGAAATATAGAGGATATCGCCATTACCTCGTCTTTAGAGAAACAGTATGCCTCCTATGCCAATCTGGGTGCCAACAACGGTATCTTCATAGGACGTACCAACTTCAACGGACTTGTGGCATACGACCGCCAATGCCCCAACTGCATCAGCCAGTATGGCGGCACGTACTATCCCCTGTACTGGGACGATACAAACCGCCAACAGGTGGTGTGTTCCAAGTGCAACCGTACCTATGCCCTGGAGACGGGAGGCGTGGTGAACGGGCCCTCAGGCGAACGCCTCATGCAGTACCCCATCACCTATACAGCATACACCCAAGGGTCAGGAATGATGATCAGGGTGCAGAACTGATACTGCCCTGTACGGGGAGTGAATGCTGATGCGTGGAGTCTTAAAATATGTAAATCCCTTGGAGGTTACGATAAATAGCACTATCTTTGCATCCGCATTTCTGCGGAAATAGCTCAGTTGGTAGAGCACGACCTTGCCAAGGTCGGGGTCGCGGGTTCGAGTCCCGTTTTCCGCTCCATTCTAAGGTTTACCTGCCGCAATGGTGGAATTGGTAGACACGAGGGACTTAAAATCCCTTGGCCAGTAATGGCTGTGCGGGTTCGAGTCCCGCTCGCGGCACTTTCTTTTTTTACCTATGAAAAAATTTGCTCATATCATCGTCCTTGTCGCAAGTTTTCTTCTTACCGCTTGTGGGGTAAGCAGTGGACGGTTTAAGATTGAGGGTAAATTGCTTCATATGGCCCAAGGAGAACTTTATGTGTACAGTATGGACGGCAACATGAGTGGCGTGGACACCATTCGTGTGGAGGGCGGTCGTTTTACTTACGAGACGGCTTGTGAAGCTCCCGCTACCCTGATGCTCGTATTCCCCAACTTCTCTGAAATACCCATCTTTGCCGAATCAGGCAAGTCGGTTAGCGTCAAGGGCGATGCCTCTCACCTCAAGGAACTCTCCATCAAGGGCACGGACGACAACGACCTGATGAACACTTTCCGTGAGCAGATACAGACTGCTTCGCCGCCCGAGGAGAAACAGTTGGCCGAGCAGTTTGTGCGCGACCATGCCGAGTCGGCTGTGAGCTTCTGCCTTGTACGGAAATATTTTGTAACAACGTCTTCGCCCGACTACCGCAAGGCGGAGGAACTGCTCAGGCTTATAACGAAGGAACAGTCCGACAATGTACATGCAGCCCGCCTGCTGCAGCAGGTGTCGGTACTCAAGAGTGTGGGGGTAGGGGTTTCGCTTCCTGCCTTTACCGCCTATGATACGAACGGCAAACTGGTGTCGAGCGCTACGCTTGCCAGTGCCCCTGTGACGGTTGTTACCACCTGGTCGACAACCGTGTTCGAAAGTCTGCAGCTACTGCGCGAACTGCGTAAGCGCCAGCGGTCATCATTGGGCAAATTACAGCTGTTGTCTATCTGTATAGACGGCAACAAGACGGAATGTAAGCGGACATTGGAGCGCGACTCTATCTCGTGGCCCAACATCTGTAACGGCGAGTTGCTTGCCGACAAGACATTGCTCAAATTGGGACTTACCTCCGTGCCCGACAACCTTGTGCTGAAGAACGGCAAAATCGTAGCACGCAGTCTTAACAAGAAGGACTTGAACAGCAAGCTTGACCAACTATTGAAATAACCGGGAAGCCTTGTCTGCGCGTAATGCCAACGCCTCCTGATAACCCATAAACCATGAAACCATGTTAGTAAAAACTTATTGTGCTGCCGTCAACGGCCTCGAAGTGACTACCGTCCGCGTGGAAGTGAGTCTTAACAAAGGGGTACAGTACCATCTTACCGGACTGGGAGATGAGGCTGTACGCGAGAGCCGTGACCGTATTGCCGCAGCCCTGCAGTATAGTGGTTTCAAGTTTCCGATAGCCGACATTACCATCAATCTTGCTCCGGCCGACCTCCGCAAGGAGGGAAGCAGTTTTGACCTGCCACTCGCCATCGCCATTATGGGTGCCAATGGCAATATTGTGGAAACGCATCTGGCGGAATACATGATGGTGGGTGAGCTGAGCCTTGACGGCACGCTGCAGCCCGTCAAGGGTGCGCTGCCTATAGCCATCAGGGCGCGTGCCGAACACTTCAGGGGGCTCATCGTGCCGGAACAGAACGTGAGGGAGGCTGCCGTGGTAAACAATCTGGAGGTGTATGGCATGAAGAACATCGGGGAGGTTGTCCGTTTCCTCAATGACGAGAGCAATCCCCAGCCTATGATAATAGACACCCGCAAGGAGTTCTACGAAAACCAGAGCCATTTCGACCTTGACTATGCAGATGTGCGTGGGCAGGAGAATGTAAAGCGTGCGTTGGAGGTGGCTGCTGCCGGAGGCCATAACCTTATCATGGTGGGACCGCCGGGATCGGGCAAGTCGATGATGGCAAAGCGTCTTCCTTCCATTCTTCCGCCATTGACCCTCTCGGAGAGTCTTGAGACCACACAGATACATTCCATTGCCGGAAAACTGGGCAGAGAGGTATCGCTCATTTCGCAGCGGCCTTTCCGTGCTCCCCATCACACCATTTCGCAGGTGGCGCTCGTGGGTGGAGGTTCTTCTCCGCAGCCTGGCGAGATATCGTTGGCACACAACGGCGTGCTCTTCTGCGACGAACTGCCCGAGTTTAACAAGACGACACTTGAGGTGTTGCGCCAGCCGCTCGAAGACCGCCACATTACCATCAGCCGTTCCAAATATTCCATAGACTATCCGTGCTCGCTCATGTTCGTCGCCAGCATGAATCCTTGTCCCTGTGGCTATTATGGCGACCCCACCCATCGCTGTGTATGTACGCCGGGACAGATACAACGGTACATGAACAAGATATCAGGGCCTTTGCTCGACCGTATAGACATTCAGTGTGAAATAGTGCCGGTACCGTTCAAGGACATCTCCAAGGCCGCCCCGGGAGAACCAAGTGCCAACATACGCGAACGCGTTATTCGGGCACGGGAGATACAGGCTGAGCGTTATAAAGGTTTTAAGGGGGTCCATTGCAATGCGCAGATGTCCGAACGCATGATACACCAGTTTGCCGAGCCCGATGAGGCAGGTATGGACATGCTTCGTATGGCCATGGAGAAGCTCTCTCTCTCAGCGCGTGCCTACAGTCGCATACTCAAGGTGGCGCGCACCATAGCCGACCTGGAAGGTTCGGCGAACGTGCAGACACAGCATCTTGCCGAGGCTATCGGGTACAGAACGCTCGACAGGGGCGACTGGGCGGATCGTAGTCAGGTGTGAAATGGAAGAGGGCTAAAGCATGGTGTCTTTGTCGGGGAAAAGGCTGTTTAGCAGTTTAGTGAGCCTTTTCTTGGTGTTAGGTACTTTCTTGTGTATGGCGAGTTTGCAATAGCTCTTGTCGGTTGCTGCGGCTTGTATGTCTTCCGCGACCCTGCGGTTGGTAGTGTACGAAGTGAGAAAGAAATGGTGTATGTAAGCGTTCCATTCTTCTTTGTTGCCCCAGTAATGTCCTATCCACGGCTTGGCTTCTGTCAGGTGGGTGCGTTCATAGAGTGCTATGGATAGAGAATACTGTTCTATCACTATCGGTTCGGCATGGTCGTCGAGCATCCCGTCGCATAGGTTCAGGGCCAATTCTACTGTTTCTGACAGTTTGCTTCCTGGTATGGCGACCACTCCCGCATTCCACATGCAATGCTTCTCGCTTACGGTAACATCTTTGTAGGTGTGCCCCTTGATGGTGTTCCACATGCTGAGGCTTTTGGTCTTCATGTCTTTGGGGTGCCCCTCGTTGAGGTGCATCAGCCCGCACCCTTCGTGTAGCTTGTCCTTAATCAGGGTCAGTTTGTCTATCAGGAATGTGTCTCCGTCGAGGTACATGAAGTCTTGTCCCGGATATTCCCGGGAAATGTATTCTATCGCCTTTATCTTGCATCTCCAGAAGAAGTCGTGCTTCCCGCGCCATTCTTTGAGCGTCTGTTCGGAAATGGGGATGATACGGATGTGTTCCTTGAGGCGTTCGTAAAAGGACGGGGCGGTCGTAATGACGTTTATCTTGTCCTCGCCGGAGACTTGCCCCAGTAAGGTAAGTATAGAGAATTCCACCTGCAGGTGTACGTTGAGATTATTGCCGAAAACCAGATACAGTATATTCATAGTCGAGATAATGTTAGGCTTAAGTTTCGGAAGCTGAAATGATAGTTAGTTGTTGAAGAAATTATATTCGGCTAAAATGCAAAAATACATCAAAGGGAATGCTTGAACTTACCCTTGAATTATTGGATGTGTCTGAACAGTTCGTCGAATTTGCCGAAAGACGACAGCTGCAAGTCGATATGTTTCTTTTCCATCCAGCAGAGGGGAAGGTCGTGATACATGCTCGCCACAAGGGAGAAGGTACTGGGTGCCCCTATCAGGTAGTCACATTCCGAGAGGAGGCAGAGGTCGTCTTCCTGTCCGCCTTGTGGAAAAATGACCTTCATGTCCTGGAGGTATGAAGTATAGGATGCACGGTTTAGTTTCGGGTCGTTGCTGCAGATATAGACGGTAAGTTTCTTTCCGGGGAAGAGCTTTCGGAACTGCAGGATGTAGTCTTGGTACACATCGTCTTCATAGAAGTATATTCCGTTCCGCCAGGTCTTGTAGTCGCCCCGCCGTATATGTACGCCCAGTCTTATCTCGTCCTTGTCCTTCTGCCCCATAAAGGACCATGTCTTCTCCAATATCGCCTTGTCAAAAGCGAAGAGGTCGAGTATTTCGTCCTTGTATTTGGTGAAGAGGTCGTAGAAACGCACTTCCCATCCCTTCACCACGAACGTCTTGTGTGTCAGCATGAACTGCTCGTTGCTTCTTGCGGTTTCCTCGGAGGCATCGTCGAAAACCACGGTAGGTATCAGCCCCCACTTCGCAGCATACTTGGCCACGACATAGCTCAGGAAGTTGTGGCCGCGCGTACGGCATATTCTGAAGTACTGGTATTTGTAGCTGAAACGCATGGATAAGCTCTTCCTGCCATGCTCACGTGCCCAGGCGTAGACATGGCCATACTGCAGTATGTTGTTGCACATGCGTCCTTTGTCGGTTGCGAATATCATGTTCTGTTTGTTTGTATTCTTGTTCTGGAATCTTATAGTCGTGTTGGGATAATGTCTCTATAGCTCCGTCCTCATCCTGTGGGTTACGGGGTCTATTATTTTCAGCCATTGCTCACGGGTACGTTTCCAGCGGTTGTGTGTCCAGAGCCAGTAGGCAGGTTGTCGCTGTATGGTCTTTTCCAGTTCACGGAAATACATCTCCGTAATTTCAAACTCCTTGCATTCCTTCGGATTCTCGGTCAGCAGTTTGAACTCGGCCTCGTAATATCCTCTCTTGACGCATCTCAGGTCGAGGTAGTATACGGCAAAGTTGGCCTTTACGGCTATCTTCTCAGTACCGGTAAGTACAGGGGTGTCATGGTGCAGGAAGTCGGTCCAGTAGTGTATGTTGTTCCAGTACGGCACCTGGTCGGCAATAAAACCGATGACGATCTGCTTTCCTTCCTGTCGCATCTTTACAATCTTTCTCAATGTTTCCGCCATCGGGATGCTGATTGCCCCCAGACGGTTGCGCAGGTAGAGGAACAGCTTGTCGAATGCCGGATTCTCCAGTACGTGGTATATTTGTCCGAAGGTAAGGTCTTTGCCGGCCCACAGGGGCAGGGAGGTTACCCACTCCCAGTTGCAGTAATGGCCCAGGTATACTGCGCACGACGCCCCCTTGAGGCATGATGCCTTGATGCGCTCCACCCCCACAAACTTCATGCGCTTCCTGATTTGCTTCTTGCTCATCGAGAACAGTTTGATGGTCTCCACGATATAGTCGCAGAACCAGGCGTAGAAGTCCTTTTCTATCCTTATGCGTTCAGCCTCGCTCTTCTCCGGGAAACAGTCTGCGAGATGTTTCCTTACCAGCGGCCTGCGGTATTTCACTATATAATAAATGACGTAGTACAGTCCGTCGCTCAAGAGGTAGAGGATATTGAGCGGCAGGAGTGATATGACATACCAGGTAATGAAAACGGTGCTGTATAGTATTTTCTTCATTGTCTTTGTTTTCAGCTTCGGTGAAGCTTGTTTCCTTTGCAAAGTTAATAAAAACAATGTTTCTTGCCAAACTTTAGTAACGGGAATGTAAGAACTTTCTTAGTTTTATGCCGGTAAATTTTGAGAGTTGCATAATAGTTGTTATTTTTGCAGCGTCAACAAATCAAATACGTTATGGATAGAAAACCGACCATTACACAGGATATCGTCTACATCGGCCAGGACGATGCCGATATCCGTCTCTTCGAATCACAGTATACCGTACCCGACGGCATGTCCTACAACTCCTATGTCATCATGGACGAGAAGATAGCCGTCATGGATACGTCCGACCCACGTACCCTCGATGCGTGGAAGGCTGACCTTGCCCAGGTGCTCGGCGACCGTAAACCCGACTATCTTGTGGTGCACCATCTTGAGCCCGACCATGCCAGCGGCATAGCCGACATGCTGGAATTCTACCCCGACCTTACCATCGTCTGCTCGGCAAAGGCAGCTGCGATGATGCCGCTCTTCTTTCCCAAGACAGACTTCGGCAACCATGTAAAGGCCGTCAAGGAAGGCGACACGCTTGTGCTTGGCAAGCATACCCTTACCTTCGTCATGGCCCCGATGGTACACTGGCCGGAGGTGATGGTAAGTTACGACTCCACCGACAAGGTGCTCTTCTCTGCCGACGGATTCGGCAAGTTTGGCGTGTATGCTGCTGATGCCGACGACTGGGCATGCGAGGCGCGCCGTTATTACTTCAATATCTGCGGCAAGTACGGCGGTCCGGTAAGCACGTTGCTCAAGAAAGCCGCCTCGCTGGACATCCGGCAGATATTGCCCTTGCACGGTCCTGTGCTTGCAGGCGAAAAGATGGCGGAGGCTTTGCGTCTGTACGGCATCTGGAGCAAGTATGACGTTGAGGCAGAGGGCGTCTTTGTGGCTTATGCTTCCATACACGGATGCACGAAAGAGGTGGCTGAGAAGATGGCGGAGATACTGCGCGCCAAGGGCTGCAAGAAAGTTTCCACGGCCGACCTTACCCGCGACGACCAGGCTGAGGCTATCGAGGACGCATTCAAATACGGCAAGGTGGTGCTCGCTGCTTCCAGCTACGACGCCGGACTCTTCCCTCCCATGTACGACTTCCTGCATCATCTGCAGATTAAGGCATGGCAGAACCGCGAGGTGGCACTCATCGAGAACGGTTCGTGGGCACCCTGTGCAAGCCGTGTGATGAAAAAGATGCTGGAGGAGATGAAGGACGTTACAGTAAAGGGCGATACGGTCACTGTACGCGGAAGGATGAAGGACGCAGATATTCCCGCTCTTGAGGCATTGGCAGACGCGATACTTTATAGATAATGCCGGTACTATTGCATGTTTCCGACATTTTTTTGTAATTTTGCAGCTAAATAACAAAAGTATTAGCTAATTATGGAACAAAAGAACTTCAAACGCACCACCGTTACGGCAGCTCTTCCCTATGCCAACGGAGGTGTGCATATCGGCCACTTGGCAGGTGTATACGTGCCGGCCGACATCTATGTGCGTTATCTCCGCCTCAAGAAGCAGGACGTCGTTTTCATAGGCGGTAGCGACGAGCATGGTGTGCCTGTCACTATCCGTGCCAAGAAGGAAGGCATTACCGTGCAGGAGGTGGTAGACCGTTACCACAACCTCATCAAGAAGAGTTTCGAGGATTTCGGTATCTCCTTTGATGTTTACAGCCGCACCACATCCGACATACACCATAAGTTTGCGTCCGACTTCTTCCGCACTCTCTACGACAAGGGCGTCTTGGAGGAGAAGGTGGAGGAGCAGTTCTGCGACGAGGTGACGGGCGAATTCCTCACCGACCGCAATATCGTGGGTACTTGTCCCCGTTGTGGTGCAGAGGGTGCCTATGGCGACCAGTGCGAGAAGTGCGGTGCCACCCTTTCGCCCGAGGAGCTGATAAATCCTACCAACAAGAACAACCCCGGCCATGGCCTCGTGAAGAAGCCTACCAAGAACTGGTATCTCCCGTTGGGCAAGTATCAGGACTGGCTGAAGCAGTGGATATTGGAAGACCATAAGGAATGGCGTCCTAACGTGTATGGCCAATGCAAGAGCTGGCTCGATATGGATCTTCAGCCTCGTGCCATGACACGCGACTTGGACTGGGGTATCCCTGTACCTGTAGAGGGTGCCGACGGAAAGGTGCTCTACGTATGGTTTGACGCGCCTATCGGCTACATCTCCAACACCAAGGAACTTTGCGATGCCAATCCGGAGAAGTGGGGAACATGGCAGAAGTGGTGGCAAGACCCGGACACACGCCTTGTCCACTTCATCGGCAAGGACAATATCGTGTTCCACTGCATCATCTTCCCAACCATGCTCAAGGCGCACGGCGACTATATCTTGCCGGACAATGTGCCCGCCAATGAATTCCTGAACCTCGAGGACGACAAGATTTCCACCTCCCGCAACTGGGCGGTTTGGTTGCACGAATACCTCGTAGACCTCCCCGGCAAGCAGGATGTATTGCGCTACGTGTTGACAGCCAATGCGCCGGAGACCAAGGACAACAACTTTACATGGAAGGACTTCCAGGAGCGCAGCAACTCCGAGCTGGTTGCTATCTACGGCAACTTCGTCAACCGTGCCCTCCAGCTCACCAAGAAGTATTGGGGCGGTGTCGTTCCGGCCTGTGGTGAGTTGCAGGAGGTAGACAAGAAGACCATCGCCGAGTTTAAGGACGTGAAGGAGAAGGTAGAGCAGTACCTCGACGTGTTCAAGTTCCGCGAGGCACAGAAGGAAGCCATGAACCTGGCACGTATCGGCAACAAGTACATCACCGAGTGCGAGCCTTGGAAGGTATGGAAGACCGACCCGAAGCGTGTCGAGACCATCCTGAACATCTCCCTCCAGCTCGTAGCCAACCTCGCCATCGCCTTCGAACCCTTCTTGCCGTTCTCTTCAGAGAAGTTGCGCAAGCTTATCAATATGCCTAACTTCGAGTGGAGCCAGCTCGGCAGTACCGACCTCCTCAAGGCTGGCGACCAGCTCGCCGAGCCGGAGTTGCTCTTCGAGAAGATAGAGGACGAGGTGATAGAGAAACAACTCCAGAAACTCGCCGACGAGAAGAAGGCAAACGAGGAAGCATCTTACAAGGCTGAGCCTATCAAGCCGGAGGTAAGCTTCGTGGACTTCGAGAAGCTCGACATCCGTGTAGGTCACATCTTGAACTGCGAGAAGGTGAAGAAGTCGAAGAAGCTCCTCAAGTTCACCATCGACGACGGCAGCGGCGTGGAGCGTACCATCTGCTCGGGCATTGCGGCTTACTACGAGCCGGAACAGCTCATCGGCAAGGATGTGCTCTTCGTAGCCAACTTCGCTCCCCGCAAGATGATGGGTATCGAGAGCCAGGGCATGATTCTCTCGGCTGTCAACTTTGACGGCAGTCTCAACGTAACCTCTCTCCTTGGTCAGGTAAAGCCAGGCAGTCAGGTAGGCTAAGAGCTAACACGGCTTATATATAAAAAGAGGGTGTACCTTGCGGGTGCACCCTCTTTTTCGTAAGAAAGCACTTAAAAAATATGGTTTTTGAACATGATAACATCCTTTACTTCCCGCAGGTCAGCGGGTTTCAGACGAGTCCTTTCCCTGTCCCCCCCGTAATCCATAAAATCGCATACAACACCATACAACCGCCTAACTGCCAATTTCGAATGTTGTAACTTTGCATCCCGAACGAATCCCGAACACAAACCAAGTAACCCCCCATCCGTTATGAAACCGACAACGAAAGAAACCATCAAAACCCTCAAGCTCACCGTAGTAGTAAGACGCGTCCCCGCGTCGATCTCAAGCTCGCAATTCAAAACCATAGTAGCGTCCTCGCCCCCCTCGCCGTATCTCCTAATAATGACAACCTGTAAACATATAAAATGCGCCCATAAAAACGTAAAATATAAACCTGGTTTTCTGCTTGAGTTTTCTCTTGTCGTGGATTATTTCTTATTAAATAAGGTGAAAACGGCTTGTGAAAACTATCTTTTTTTGCTCGGTTTTATTTTTGGGTTTTCTTGCAAGAAAATCGAAAGTTTTCTTGGAGGGAGTCGGATATTTGTCTAAATTTGCATCAACAAACAACAACAATATAGTTTTTGCTTCATAAGCGATATGAAGGGGGTAAAAAGATAGTAGTAAGTTAAGGTTGGTTGTTTGATAAGTTAAGATGATAAAGCGCCGGAGAGGAGACGTCCTTTCCGGCTTTTTTAGGGTCTTGCGGCGCCCTCGCCGTACCCACGCTGTTCCTGTGCCTGTGAATGGTGCAATGAGATATGTAAGGCCCTCCATACGCATATGATATTAAGTGGAAATGTTTCACAGGTATGAAAATGTAACTTTTGAGATAAAAAGATTCAAAAAAAAAGTCATATTGGTGCGAAAGTGCCATACTTTTTGTATCTTTGCAAATTAATGTAGGTGACAAGAGCGGCCGTCTGCCGCATATGTACATGACGAATCACCAGAAATGCAAAACGACAGAAGCAGTAGGCATTACTTCGCTGAGGAACCTCCGGTGTGCCATATTGCCCATGCATTCTATGCAATTTTACACCTGTAACTCTTCCGCCTTTGCGGAAGGGGAAAAGAGACTATATGCCTATTGACAGTGCAGACATAGCGTGGTACGTTGTGCAGACACGCCCCAACCAGGAGTCGAAGGTGAAGAGCCTGCTGGAAGGGGAACGTACGCGTCGGAAAAACCTGCTCGAGACATACTGCCCCACCAACAAGGTGGTACGCATGCAGTGTGGCAGGAAGGAGGAACTGCGCCCCCTCTTTGCACGCAAGGTGTTCGTGCTCGGGGCGAAGGATGACATCAAGACTGCCATCGCCGACACTTATCCCGAAGGCTATCTCGCCTACGATAAGACCCAGAACAGGGTCATGACCATCCCCGAACTGCAGATGCTCTTCTTCATGGACTTCAATGAGCACTATCCCGAGAAAGTGCTGGTGCTGGAACGTCCCTATGCCGACTATGCCTTTAACCACAAGATAGGCGAGGCCAACGAGACGGTAGCTGTCCTCGACGGTCCATTTGCCGGAAAGACAGGCTATCTGATACGTTCCAGGAACAACAAGCGACTCGTCTTTCAGATGCACGGCATGGCTGTGTCCATACCTGACGTGTGGGACTACCGCCTTACCCGCCTGCACAACCGGGAAGGCGACCGCCAGTCGAAGGGTACTTTGCGGGGTAGGGCAGTGGACTATCTCGTGGGCATACTGCAGGGGTGCGGTTACTGGCAGGACGTGGCCGCCGTAATGAGGCAGATGCTGGAACAGTTGACAAAAATACCCTCCATCGTCCAGTTGGTCAAAGACTTGCAACAGGAAGAACTTTCTGTCCCGTTGCAAAAGGGAAACGAGTCGGACAGCGCCCCTGCCCGTAAACTTGCGGCACGCCTGCTGCGCCTTTCCCCCGATGGCGCCTCCACGCTTTTCCTGCTTGCCCGCATCTACAACGAGGATGCTGCCATTGTGGACAACCTGGAGCAGGGCATCAGGCTGCGCCCCTTCCTTACACCGACTGCCGGACTGGAAGAACAGCAGGAACAACCCCGTGTGCTGTTGCAGCACTCGCCCACGGTGTGGGAGGTGACACGCCGCGAGAGTTTCGATGAAAGAACCTTTTGCCCCGAACAAGACTGTGCCAAGGATGTTCCCGTAGTGTACTACAGTCATGTGGGCATCGTGCGCAAGGATAACGGCAACTATACGGTCTTTGCCAATTGGCAGCCAATCCTTGCCGAGTACCTGCTCCTCGGCGGAGAAGCCAAGGAGAGGCAGATGGAGACCTTCCGTACATTCAGTCCCCTGTTCTACGAGGTGCTCAGCGGCAACAGCCGCGTCAAGATAGAGAAGAACATGCGGGTGGAGGACCGTACAGGCCACACCCTCTGCATACATGTCAAGGCTCCTGCGGCAGATGCTGAAAGTGACGCACCCCTTCCTGCCGAGGTGCTTTGTGCCGCAGAGGAGCTTTCCGATGCCTGTCTGGGCATCTGCCGCGAGATAAACGCAAATGCCCACTTGGCTCTGTGGCGCAGACTGCTGCGGGGTGTATGGCTACACATGTAAACATTTTCCGTAACATCTTTAACAAGACATGATTATGACGGACGAAATCAAGAGAATAGCCGGTTCTTATGCCGAGGAATACTGCAACGATGCTGTATATCCTGCCCATCTCTTCAAGGCCACGCTCCATAAGGAGGCGGGGCTGGTGCATTTTATTGAGACAGAGCTGGACAAAGACTATTACTACCTGCAGGACTGGGCTGACGTGCAGATGACGCTACTGCCCCGTGCCACCAAGCCGATGCGCGATGTGCCCTTGAACGACGAGGCCATTGCCGTTATGGAAGAGGCTGACAACTTTGCCCGCCGCTTCTCGTTGGAGGAAACCGATGCGGTTTGTGTGCTTGCTGCCCTGGTGACGCCCGGTGTCGGCTTTACGTTCGACCAGTTGAAGACGCTCCCCCTTACCACGGCAGAGATTTGTGCCAAGATGGATACGAATGGAGCAGGAAGCAATGACGCAGACAAGAGTTCAGGGGCTTCTGCCGTCTCTCACCCCTATATTGAGGCTGCCAAACAGGGAACGTCCAGTCTGTCGAAGTATTGTGTAGACCGGATTGCAGAGATAAAGGCAGGCAAACGCCAACCTGTCGTGGGATTTGAAAAGGAAATTTCCACTTTTTACGAGATACTCGGCCGCAAGACCAAGGCAAACCTTCTCATTACCGGTGAGGAAGGCGTGGGCAAGACTTCGCTCATAGAGGGATTCCTCAACAATCTGGCCGACGGCAATGTGCCCTCGTTCCTGAAACAGGCCAAAGCATACATACTCGACATAGCGGCCCTCTCGGCGGGAGCATCGTACAAGGGCGAGGTGGACGACAGATTCAAAAAACTCATTACCGAACTGGAAAAGCAGGAGGGAAGCATTCTTGTCATCGAGTCGATAGACAAACTCTTCGACCGCCAGGACAACCTCTTCGGTACGTCGGGCATCCTCAAGCAGGAAACCTCCAAGGGCAGTCTGCTGCTCATCTGTACCGCCACGACAGACGGCTTTACCAAGCATATCGAAACCGACAAGGCATTTGCCAGCCAGCTGGAGCGTATCTCCCTCGACGAACCTCCTGTAGACCAGAGCCTGCGCATACTGAAGGGCATCATGCCCGAGTACGAGGAATACCACCAGCTAACGGTGGGCGACGAGGTGATGGAAACATCCGTACGCCTGGCGAAGAGATATTTGACCGAAAAGGCCTTGCCTACCTCGGCCATCGACCTCATAGACCGCACCCTCTCCCTGCTCAAGACCATGAACGACATGAGCCAGTCTGACCTGAAGGGCTACCGAGAGGAACTCGAACAACTGAAGACTTCTGCTGACGGCAAGGATGATACCGATGCCGGCATAATGAAAGATCTCGGGTGGCTCAACTACGAGATAGCCAACAAGACCAACTGCATCCTGGCGGCACAGATAGAAGACGACGATGTCGACTTCGGCAAGATAGCCACCGTGAAGGAGCGCATTGCACGCATAGAGACGCTGCTCGACAAGCTCGACACGCTGAGCCGGGAGAAACGTACCGACCTGCAGCCGGGCGACCTCTACGCCGTAGTGGCCAAGCAGACAGGCATTCCGCTGGGTAAGGTGCAGGTAAAGGAGCGTGACCGACTCTTGGGAGCTGAAGATACGCTCAAACAACGTGTCGTGGGACAGGACCATGCCATAAAGAAGGTGCTGGATGCTGTCTACGAGTCGCGTTCCGGACTCAACAAGAAGGGACAGCCCATGGGCTCCTTCTTCTTCCTCGGTCCTACGGGAACGGGCAAGACCGAGCTTTCCAAGGCTTTGGCAGCATTCCTCTTCGGAGACGAGTCGGCGCTGATACGTTTCGACATGTCCGAGTTTAAGGAGGAACACTCCGTGGCGTTGCTCTATGGCGCGCCTCCGGGATATGTAGGTTATGAGGAGGGCGGTCTGCTGGTCAACAAGATAAGACAGAAGCCTTATACCGTAGTGCTCTTCGACGAGATAGAGAAGGCACACAAGTCGGTGTTCGACCTCTTCCTGCAGATACTCGACGAGGGAAAATTGCACGACCGCCTGGGGCGTGTCGGCGACTTCTCCAATGCGCTTATCCTCTTTACCTCTAATATAGGTAGCCAGTATGTGGTCGACTCGTTTGCGAAGAATGGCGTGCCGCCCGAGACCAACGCCTTGATGGACATCATGCAGGGCTATTTCCGTCCGGAGTTCTTGGGACGCCTTACCGAGATAATTCCGTTCTCGCCCATTACCGAGGACACCGTAAAGCGCATATTCGACATCCATATGAAAGGACTGCTCAAGCAGTTGGAAGAACAGAACATTACGCTGGAGATTACTCCCGAAGCCAAGCGCCAAATTGCCATGCGTGGTTTCAACCCGCAGTATGGTGCACGACCTATTCTCGGCATTATCCGCAAGGAGATACGCCACCCGCTTTCCAAACTTATCATCTCGGGCGAGGTGAAGGGCGGCGATACCGTAGTGCTCGACTTGAAAGACAACATGCCCGAGTTTAAGGTGAAGTAAATTCCTCTCAAGGAGATTTTTATGATGCGTGTAATCCGTCTAAAGAAGAAGTTTAGAACACGCCTATACAGAACGAATAAAAATATTAATAACTAAAAAAATAAACGATATGGCAATTAAAGAGAATTTCATATCTATTGCACCAGACGAGGAGTCGAGTGCTAAAGTCTCTCCGATAGACAGCAACAAGACGCTGATGATCGACCAGTACACCTCGGATGTAGAGCCGGGTAACCCGGAGTTGGTGGAGGACATACATACCATCGATGATGCCTTTGCCCACTTCAAGCCCAGTGTGGAAGTTGACTTCGTGGGTGAGGACGGCGATGTTGTCAACGAGAAACTCGAGTTTAACGAACTGCGCGACTTCGAGGCGCAGGGCGGTAAGGGCAGGTTGGTAAGCAACAGCAAGTACCTCTCTGGCGTAAAGCAGCAGATAGACGTAAACGCGAAGATTCGCAAGAGCATCGAGCAGAACCGCAAGTTGCGTGACATCCTCAAGGACGCTTCTTCGCGTGCAGAACTCAAGGAGATGCTCCAGGCTATGCTCGACGAACTGGAAACAGCGGGTAAGTAAGGATTTATCAAAGGAGATAGAGATAAGGGAATTTAGAGAAGTTGAATGGAATTTAGAGATTAGAGAAGTTAAACGAATTTAGAGGGAAGTTAAGGGACGATACCTGTCCTGCTTTATTTTTAGGCAAAGCTATTGTCCCTTAACTTCCCCTAACTTCCCCCTAACTCCCCCCACTTCCCTAAAAATATCAACATCCGAAACAAAAAGAAAAAAGACTATGGCAGATACAGAAATGCAGAAGAGTGCAGCCGTACAGCAGCAGACTGGTGCTGAGGCTGTGCAGGGTGCACACGAAACAAAAGATATGAGCCAGCTGCTGCAGCAGTATGGTGGATTTAATGCCGTGCGCGGCTTTATGCCCGATGCTGACAATCTCAACCCGGCGCGCAAGGCTGTAAAGGCAGTTTTCCTCAGCGACAAGCGCTTTAAGGATAAACGTGAAAATTTGGTCAACGACATCAAGGGCTGGCTCCAACTTCTCGACGAGGAGCATGCCACACCTACAGAGTTTGTCGATGCCTGCAAGGCCAAGGAAGACAAATACGGCAAGCTTCTGGCGCAGGGCGTAACCGATGCCCTCTTTGCCACAGCTCCGCTGGAGCGTTCCTACCGTGCCCTCGACTCGTTCTTCAAGACAGCCAATGCGGACAAGTTGAAGAACCTCCGTGTGGTAAATGTCTATAAGGACGACATCGCTGACCCCGACTCAGGCTTCTCGGGAGAGGTGGAGAGCCTCCTGCGCAACGGCTTTGACCGTCTGAGCCTGAAAGACTGCTACAGCCTGATGGTTATCCCCGGCTATGTGTTCCAGGACAAACCTACCCTGCTGCAGTGGGCGAAGATAGCCTTCAAGTATAAGGTAATGATGATTACCGACCACTCCGACGAGTATTCTTTCGACGACCTGTACAACAATACCGAAGATTATCGTGACTCGGACATCGAACTCCAGAACGTGGTGATGACTGCCAACTGGATAGTGGGACGCGAGTCGGAAAAACTCTCTGAAGACGAGAAGGAGAGCATGGCTTTCTTTATCCCCGGTTCTGCTGCCTTGGCAGGCAAGCTCTACGACGAGAGTGCTAACATGGCACAGGGCGCTGGCGGTAAGAAGTATGGTACGCTCGACGGCGTGAAAGGTGTACACATCGACCTCCTGAAGTCGGAAATAGCTTCGCTCATGGACAACCAGGTCATCCCGATGGTCTATTCCGAGGGACGTGTCATGGCGTTCAACAACACCACCTTATATAATGGTGACAACACAGCCATGAAGGAGTACCCCATCGTGCGTGTGTTCGACTGGGTAAAGAAGGTGCTGATGAACTATGTACACGAGGTGGCTCTCGAAAACTGGGATCCGTACAACTCGCCCAAGAACCTGAAGGCGAAAATACAGGCGTTCCTCAACGACTACAAGGGTTATGGCAACCTTTTCCAAAACTACGAGATAAAGGAGCCTACTCAGGATCCGGATACCAAGCGCATTACCTGCGACATCAGCCTTACGCCGTTCTACTCAGCCAAGAACTTTATCATCAAGGTGAGTGCGGACAAACATAATAAAGAAGCAGAGTAGAAAACGCATTAGGGAAACGTGTTTTTCTTGTCGAGTTTTCTAAGAAAAACACGCTCCATACTATATAATAAGGTGTAAATCACCTTCTGAAAACTTCTCAAAAGAAGGCAGTTTTAATTTCGGGTTTTTTGAAGGAAAAAACGTTTTTTTCTTGGAGGCAATTGAACCTTTATCTATATTTGCAGCAGAAAAAAGAAACAATAAGCAAAGAAACCAAACAAGTAAAAAGACAAGAAAATCCAACCGGAAACTAAGTGCTGAGCGTCGCCTCATGAAGGCGGATAAGCAAGAGACAGGCAACTAATATTTTTACTTAAAAAACTTACGATTATGGCAAAGACTCCAGTTAAATTAGAGATTGACGGCTACAAGGAGCGTGAAGTGCTCATGGTAACATACGAGTTCGACCAGTCTACAGACGTAGAAGGTCAGATGGCAGGAATCCCACGTGGCGGAAAGATTGTCATCCGTGTGAAAGCCCTTAACGACGGTACTCCAGACCTGCTGGCATGGATGGTAGAGCGTAACCTCCCTAAGAACGGTACCATTACCTTCCAGGAAACAAAGACCGGCAAGAACATGAAGACCATCAAGTTCACCAACGGCTACTGCGTAAACTTCGACGAGAAGTGGGAGGACAAGCAGGGACACTACGAGGAGATTGTCATTACCTGCCAGAAGATAGAGTTCGGGTCAGTAGTATTCGAGAATGCCTGGGCATAGTGCAACTGCTATGAACGCCCGGGAAGACAAACACAAGTTTAACAATTTTAAGAATCAAGACTATGGCAGAGAATAGCACACCGGTATTGTTGTCGGTAAAAGATTTCAAGACACGTGAAGTGATGATGGTTGACTACAAGTTCGACCAGACAACAGATGTTGAAGGACAGATTTCTGGTATCCCACGTGGAGGCAGAATCACAATCCGAGTTAAGGCAATGAACGATGGCAACAATCAGTTGCTCCAGTGGATGCTCGCTCCCAACGACCCACGCGACCTGAAGGTTACCTTCTACAACACCATCGACGGTTCGACAATGAAGGAACTTGAGGGAAAAGGCTGCTACTGCGTCCACTACACAGAGAAGTGGGAAGACGGCGAACAGCACTACGAGCAGCTCGAAATCGTTTGCCAGGAATTGAAGAACGGCCCTGTGGCATTCACCAATCCTTGGAAGTAAAAAATAACTGAACAAGGCTGGATGGCACTCGCTATCCAGCCTTTGCACCTAAAAGAAGAATACTATGGCACTATCAGCAAGTTTGCAATTTGGGAACAACCAGATTGGTCTTTATTCGAAGACATACGATGTAGTAGAGTGTAAGTGCCACTTCAAGAGACACCACAACTTCTATCTGCCTGATGCCAACGCCATATGTGACAAGATGGAGCTGACGGTTGTGGCGCCCGGAAAAGAAGACCTGAACCTTTACGAATGGTACATCGACCAGACCAGCCAGTCGGGCAAACTTACATTCGACCTCACCGTAGCATCCAATAACGGGGCGCAGGTTACCAAGGAAATTACATTCGAGGACGCTTTGTGTTTCTCCATTGCCGAGAATTACGACATCAACAAACAACACAGGCGCCTGTTGACCCTGGAGGTCATAGCAGACCAGATAACGGTCGAGGATGTCAAGTTCAATCATTGACATGGTATAAACAACCCATAAAAACAGACACTATGGCTATACTTTCTAACAACATCAAGGCGATTCTCATCCCCGAGGACTTTACGGAGATGAAGAGGGTAGCACAGGAAAAATGTCTGACGGTACAGCATTTCGACTACAAGTGCCAACGCTGCAGAAACGAGGAAGGCGTGCCGTACGGATCTACGGTGTCTGTGATACTCAACTGTACCATAAGGACCGCAAACAGCTTTCAGGCTTATTATGACAACCTGAAGAGCAACAACCCCTACTCCTACACCTTCATCTTCAATGCCGTCTTCGACCAGCAGAAACAACTGGCTGACTATGAAGACGCCATGGTCGTGACGGGACACATTATCGACATCGAGGAGAGTTTCAACAGTGCTAAGAATGCTGAGGGAGAGAGTGAACAGATGCTTTGCTACATCAAGATATTGCTGTCGGGCATTACATACGTCGGTAAGAGTTCCAACAAGGTATTATCCATCATCAAATAAATACGGGAGGACGACTTATGGAATCTAAATTCACATTGACCCTGAACCTGGAAAGCGGTGAAGGAAAACTCGCCTTCCAGGAAATGAAAGAGCTCAAAGGGCTGGGGAAGACCACGCTCATTTCGCTCAATATACAGAAAGAGATGTATGTGCCGGGCCAGATCGAGGCCGTGCTCCAGATAGAACTGGATGGAGACATCTCCACCATGGACAAGATAAGCTACAAGAATCTGTTGAACAAAAAAGTGAGCCTCAATGACGGACAGAAGGACATTGCCAAGGACTACATCATCTTTAAATGTGTTCCCGAGTACAAGCCTTCGGAGAAGGGCACTTCTCTGTACCTGACGCTCCACATCTACAGTCCAGACAAGGCGCTTACTGTCCGTAAGTACAACAAATGCTATGTGGCAAAGAAGTTAGCTTCCGAAATCTTCAAGGAAATAGCCGCAAAGAATTCCGACCTGATCCCGAATGTTTGCATAGAGAATCTGCAGCATATTTTCATCAAGAACGAGGCTGACGGCAGCAAGACCGAGTTCATCCAGCCTTACCTCGTGCAGTTCGATGAGACTGCACTCGGCTTCCTCACAAGGTCTGCCAACCGCTGCGGCGAGTTCTTGTTCTATGAAAATGGCGTATGGCAACTCGGCTTCAAGCCATCCGAAGCTATCGAAGTAAAGCAGTTCGCCAGTCTGACCTTCAATGAAAACAGGGAAAAAGAAGATGTGGATTACTACGACACCAACTATCTCCTGTCGGAGAATGGCCAAAAGAAGTTGCAGACCGACATGGAGACAAGGTCATACACAGGTCCCAAGGACGAGTACCTTGCCTTATTGACGGAAGGCGAGAGCAACTTCGCGAAGACTCTCTCTTACTATTATGACTTCGAGGATCCGGGTTTCTATATCTACAACATGGGCGAATGGTTGACAAAGAGCGACGCCACGGAGATAGTCGCTTCCACTGTGCTCGACATTTCGAAGAACGCGCTCTGGGCAGCTGCCAAGAACGGAGACTTCGAATACAAATGGACAAAGGAATTCATCGAACCATACAGGGGGAACCAGGAGCATACTACGGTCGTCGACAAGAAGACGGTGGTGAGCGTGTTCAGCAACTATAATGCACTGGACCACTTCAAGCAGGATTTCTACACGACCATCAAGAAAATGGAAGAAACTGTAACAGAGGAAGCCATACATATCAACTTCGGCACCTACTACCAGCCCTTGCTGTTGGGAGACGTAATCAAGGTGTTGGGCAACGAATATGTCATCGTAAAGGTTTCCGCTACCTGCAAGCAGAACACGACCGTGGAAAAAGCCGGCCAATATACCACCTTGGAGATTGACGCCGTACCCGCTGTGAAGGGTATATACTACCCGCCGAAGGCGAGCCTTCAGAATGGTAAGGCTGAGCCACAGATTGCCATTGTCACCAGCAACAGAGACCCTCGCGACCTGGGTAGAGTACAGATACGCTACCCTTGGCAGCCTGAGACCAAGAACACGCCATCTTCCCCGTGGATCAGAGTGGCACAGTTCTTTGCCTCTAAGGATTCAGGTGTCAAGTTCCTGCCGCAAGAGGGTGACGAGATCATGATCGGCTACGAGCAAGGAGAGATGGAGCGTCCCTTCATGTTGGGAGCGATGGCTACCGAGTCGCGCAAGGTAGACATCGGAGAGAACGTGACTGCCTGCATGCGCGGGGCTGGTTCTGTCGGTCTGTACAACGAAGGTCACTCCAGCTTCTTCAAGAACGACCTTATCATCAAGTCGGTGAACGGTCAGTATCTTAAGTTTGTGAGTCCCTCCAACAGCAGTCATGTCAACTTCACCACCAGTTTCTTCCCCGCCATTAGTGCGTGGCTGAAGTTTATCCCGCTGAAGAATGACATCATTACCTACGCCAGCAAAGCTGGGCAGAAGTTATGCGGAGGCATTAGCATGGGTGACGCATACGGATTCTTCAACTTCACGATGTCGACGGAGAAACGCCATGTATCCATCTCCTCTTCCGTGGGCGATGTAGAGATAGATGCCCTGACCGGCATCACCATCAGCGCCCCCAACGGAAATGTGAAGATAGAGGGAAAGAACGTGGAAATCATCGCTGGCAACACCCTGACAATGAAATCGGGAGAGAACGTTGCCAAGATGAAGGCGTACTCCGGCCAGAGTTCTATAAGGGCGCTGACGGGCAAACTTGTCAGTGGTGCCGTCAAAGAGGCGAGCAAAATGGTAACGCTGATAGACTTGAGTCTGCTCAGAACAGTACTGGAGGCATTCGTAAAGCCTGTAGGCGGTACAATGCTCATAAAGTCGCATCGTTTCATGCGTTTGGAAGCAGGAAAAGGCGAGACAAAATTGCCACACGCTGCCTATAAGAAGAACAGCAAGGCGCAAAAGGAGGACATCGACAAAATGGTCACAGAGTTCAAGATAAAGGACACGTTGGCATCTGCGATGGCATTGATGGAATCCTGGAACAAATTCTACGAGGATGAGGGCAGGAACTTGGAAAATTGCAATACTAAGTATATGAAATGCAGGCACAATCTTGCCCAGGAAGTGGTAAGTTGCTGCGGTTCGATTAATAAATATTGCAGTATCAACGATAACCAAATAACAAAATTGGGTTCTGACTTGTATAATAAGCTGTTGGAAGAATTCCCCTCGTCTACCGACATCGTGAACATGGCTAAGGACAAGAATGCAAAAGTAGAGAATTCACACAAGAAACTTGATTCTCTGACTTGGCCCACTGGCAGCACCAATCAAAACAGTACAGAAATAGCTCACCAAGCGATGATAGCTGCCGCAGAAGAGCTGTTCAATATTGCAAGGAGAACTCAGGTTTCAAATGTCAACAAGGTCAATGCATTAGAAGGATGTCTTACATTCTCCGACTTGAACTACATCCTCAACGTAACCAGTGGAGAAGAATATACAAACGACATTAAAGACACTCTCTCCAGTGTGTTCGACACCGTCATTTCGGAGATGCAGAAAAATCAGGACATAACTATCACCAAGAGGAAAATCCTGTATGAGGTTCTCCAGAAGCTGAAGGACAAGAAATACATTTCCATTAAGAACGAGAGTGGAGTCTGGAACGCTATAGCCTCAGACCATACCAGAAATCTGGTCCCGCTTGACAAATCTGTATGCGAGGACTCCGGTACTTGGGAAGATTACCTCGACTGCGTCAGTTCCTATGAGGAGGCGGAGAGTAAATTGAAAAAGTTTGGCAAATGGTTGTTAGATAACAATTTTGGTGAACTATACAAAGGTTGGGAAGAAGATCACATCTACCATCCCGAGATGGAAGGAGGCGAGATTCTTATCTCCGACACCGACGGAAACACCCGCACCATCAAGGGTGACTACATTTCCAAGCAGGCAGTAAGTCCTTTCAAGGAAGCAATCAGAAATATCAAGAAGGTCTAAAGGCGTGGTAAATTTTAGAACCCGCCTAAAGAGATTTTCACTCTGGATTATTAACATTGTTAAAGGATACGATTATGGCAAAATATAATGATTGGCTCCATACTCTACAAGAGTACAAGGACAGCATACATAAAGACCTGGAAGAAATGCTGAGGTGCAAGGATGAAATGCAAAAGATGAAAAAAGAATTCATCGAGCAATTCTGTGATGGGCTATACCTCAGGGACGACAAGCGCATCATCATCTCCGCCCCTGAAATCATTATAGGCAATGTCTATCCAGACGGAACACTGATAGACTCACCTGACGAATGCACAAAGGTCACCGTGCGTACAGGCATGCTGCATAACGAAAGCAAGAGGGAGATTGTAAACAAGTCTCCCAGTATCGAACATTACTGTGTAAGTCCCGGCATAGATGGCAACGAGTCGAGGGTCACTGCTTTCTCTTCTTTCGTCGTACACTCTGAGAGAATCACCCTGCAAAGTGAAAAGAGCGAGGGTACATTGGCTGAAAATGTATTGGCTTTGGGCACCCGTGGTTCTATCCAACTGCTGGCAGACGAGAAAATCACCATGGCAGCACAGCCACCGATGACAAACCGCAAAGACACTATAGAAGATCAAATCAGACAAAAGAATGAGGCAAAGAAAAGGTTGGAACATACTGTTTTGCCTTCCATGGACAAATTAAAGGCTAATCTCCAGACCTATGATGCTGCCATGGATGAAAAAAAGCAGAACAAGTATGTAAGAGATTGCGTTGATTTCCAAAAACTCTGTAGAGCCAAGCGTGATGCCCTCGGCAAAGATCTTGTTGTCTTCCAAGACACAGTATCCAAACTTGCTGCCATCGAATACGAGATTAAAAAACTGAATGAGCAAAAGAAGAGGATAGAGCAGGATATGAAGAGGGGCTATACTCCATCTGTCATAGAGGTCAAATCCGGAACCACAATTATCCGTTCTGTAGATGCAGACCAGAAAATGTGTACTTATCCGGGGGCAGGAGTCAGTGTAGTTTCGAAGGTCACCGACATTAAAGCTTTGGATGACGAAGGGGGCATCATGGACGGAAGCCTGTTTAATGCCCATGTCCAAAAAATCAATCTGGATACCACCAGTGTGAAAAAAGGGGCAAATCCGGGAGCCTTGGACATACCGGCAGATGGCAATATCAATTTGTTTTCAAAGACAATAGACATGAAAACTTTTGACTATGAGAGGAAAGATGAGAATGCCGCTGTTACGGTAAAGTCTTTGGCAAAAGGAAGCAACATCAGAATGCATTCTGAGCATGTCATCATGAAGACCAACGACACAAAAGGAAAAGCTACTGGAGGTGTCTGTGTCAACAGTAAGCTAATAGATTTGGGGACAAACGACTTCAATCCGGACAATGGTAACCTCATTGGTCCATCAAACGAGGGACGTATCAATATGATTGCCCATACGGTGGCTGGAGGATATCCCGCCCGCGGGAAGGACGTAGACAAGTCGTCTCTCATACTGGGTGCCGGCAATGTTTCCGTCAATGGTACCCACAAAACAGAAATCAAGCAAGATAACGACAAAGCCATGCTGCAACTGGAAAATGGAAAATCTTACTTGAAAGCCGAACAGAACGAGATAATTGGCAAAATGGTAGCTCATAGTAGGTCGTCCTTCAAGAACTTGTTGACAGCAGAAAAAGCCGCAGTTATGCAATTGGAAGTAAAGAGACATCTTCAAACTCCTAACATGACAGAAGGCCCGAAGGGGGTCGATACGGGAGATACCCCCAATCCCAACAGAAAAGGATTCACAGATTGGGATGCAGAATATGATGCAATCAAGAAAATGGAAGCTGACGAAATGAACAAGAAGTCAGAAGACTTGAATAAAGAACAAGAAAAAGTCAAAAAAGAGAATGAAAAAGCGGATGAACTAAGGAAACAGTTCAGAGAGCAACATGAGGAGAACAGAAAGCAAAAAGAGAAGGAGGGGAAAAAAGACGAATATAAGCCTTCTCTCAATAATCAATAATTTGATGGAAAAGGTTATAGAACTTAAATAGTAGAAAACTATGCCTAAATATGTTTGCATGGGAGCCACGATGCAATGCTCTTTCGGTACGACGCCGTCAAAGCTCATCATCACAGACTTCTTACGTCCCCTGATACAGGGAAAGCCCAAGGCCACCATCACGGACTTTGCACCCATGGTGAACATACTGCCTTTCGGAATGTGCAGGTCGGTGACAAATCCCACGGTGGCATCAGCCACCTCCGCTGCTTGCGGAGTGTTGACACCCATGCCGTGCATACCGGTGACGGTAACTCCTTGGACTCCCTGTGGGAAAGAGTTGATAAAGTTTATCCCGGCTCTGTTGGATAACGGACAATGTATGTGCTCATGGGGTGGCCGCATCACTATCAAGGATCCTGGCCACACCACCGACATCGAGGGTAAATAAGTTTTTAACTATGCGTGGAATTTTTAGAACACGCCACATAATGGCACTAAGTTTTAGGTGCATACTCACGCTGATTGTCATCTGCTGTGTTTGCCCCATGGCGGCACAGGAGATGTCGGTGGACAACTTCTGCCGGATGAAGAAGAAATTCTTGAAGGCGAAGACGTTTACCACAGACAAGGCACAAGCCATCCTTGACATGAAGACCAGCGAGAAGGGGTTCACCTTCAAGGCTGACGGAAAAACCGACATTAGTGCCAAGGAAGGAGATGGAGTAATAACACTGACGGTGCCCCACAAGACACGGTTTATCCAGATAACCCATAAGGATTACGGAACGATAGAGTGGAAGGTTCCGGAAAAGTACAAGGTCCTGAAAAAGAGAAAGCACTACTGTTGCGAACTGGTGACGAAGAGTCCGAAGAAAGCATACCATATGGACAAGCAGTGGGCGGTGTTCTATGTACAACCGGAGAATGCCATCCTGTATGTTGACAGCGTGATGCACACCGTCCGCAAAGGAATGTTGCAGTTGTATCTGCCCTTGGGCAAGCACAAATACAAGGTGGAGGCACCCTTCTACGAATCGCGGGAAGACAGCATTTGCCTGAACGACAGTGAACGGGTAAACCAGCAGGTAGCCCTGCAGCCCATCTACTCTTATCTCACCATAAATACTCCTCTCGAAGGTTGTACTATCCTGCTTGACGGAGACTCTATAGGCAACACGAGCATCGTCTCCAACCGACTCATTGCCGGAAGGTACCGGATTACAGTAGTGAGGAAAAGTCTGTGCTACTATAACGACTGGGTAGACCTGCAGCCGACAGAGAAGAAGGTGGTCAACATCACGGAACAGCAGCTGAAGCCCACCTCCATCCCTCATAATCTGACTGTTGCACAACTGGCAGAATTGCCACCTACCGACCGGCCTTTCATTGCTGACGACAGCATACAGGCTACCGTTCATATCATAGCTCCCGACAGTACCACCACAATCTTGATAAACCGCGAGAAGGTAGGCGAAGGAAAATGGGACGGAACACTGAAGAAAGGTTTTTATGCCATCAGTACGCTGAAAGACGGAATGGAGTCGGCTATCCAAAGACTATGGATTGACTCGTCGTTCGAGAAAACCATCAACCTCTCCACACCGCAGTCGGCTTACGGAATGCTGAACGTGCAGAGCAACGTGGTAGATGCAGATATTTTCATCAACGGCATTCCGTCTGGCAAGACACCGTCTGTTGTCCGCAACTTGCCGGCAGACCGCATCTGCGAGGTGGTGCTGAAGAAAAAAGGGTACAAGGATGCTGTCAAGACCCTCACTATACGTGGCAACGAGATGAACAACATAACGATTAACATGAAATAACAAGAAAGGAAGACAATATGAGAAAGAGTATCGCATTAATGTTAGGCGAAGCCAACAGCAAGATGAGCGGACATGTAGCCCTTCTCAACTACAGATATCTCAACCTTTGTGTCAAGGCTGAGGCTGCTTCCCTACTTCCTGTGACCGTGCAATATGACGGTAACAGTTACGACATAGAGCAAGTGGCAGACGTGGCAAGTCCGCGTGAAGACCAGTTGCAAGTTTACCCCAAGGGACCGGAACTGGTGGTCCCCATCGGCAAGGCCATAGCCGAAGCGCATCCCGAATTCAAGCAAAAGGTCGTGGAGGAGAAAAACAACAACTCATCTCCCAATAACGGTGAAGAGGAAAACAAGAGCATTCTCCTTACCATGCCCGAGGTAGACAAGAACAGGCACGATGCCCTCATGGAGGGTGTGAAGGTGCTTTATGATGAAACCAAGCAAGAACTCACCTCCATCTTCGAAGATTATACGCAGAAGACCATTATCCAATTGTTGGGAGCTTCTGCCGAAGAAATCAACGAAGCCAAGAAAGCATTGGAAGACATGAAGAAGCAGCACTTCGATCTTGCCGACGGTTACCGCAAGAACAAGGAGAAGGAGATAGAGGATGCTTACAAGCGCTACATGGAACAAAAGGAGGAAAAAGACAAGAGCAAGCAAGCGCATGATGCTGCTACCAACAAGAAAGCTGGCGAAAGACTCAAAATGCCGACCGCAGCCAAGGTTGCTATGGCAATCGATACGGGCATGATGGTTGGCGAAGCATTAAGAATGCCGGAAGCTCCCAAAACACCCAAGATGGAAGTTCCTAAAACTCCTAAAATGGGAACTCCGAAGATGGAGGCTCCAAAAGCGCCTAAGATGGAAGTCCCCAAGATGGAAATGCCAAAGAGCCCCGAGATGCCTAAGTAATGAAACGGGAAACTGCGACATTGACAGATACATGGGGGATGGACATTTACCCCAAGTTGTCTTGGTTCAAACAGACCAAGGTACAGGAAGCCCGTGTCATGGTTGTTGGCTGTGGAGCATTGGGCAACGAAGTGCTGAAGAACCTTGTCTTGTTCGGTGTAGAGCACATCGTTGCCGTAGACTTCGACACCGTGGAAGCCAGCAACCTGACACGCTCTGTCTTTTTCTCCCATGAGGATGCGCTGTCGCATAGATATAAGGTGGACGCCGTAGCGGAACGCCTGAGGCAGATGAACCCACGTATTAATATTCTTACCATCAAGGGCGACATTGCACATCAAGTAGGACTGGGACTCATCAGACAGATGGATGTGGCTATTTGCTGCGTAGACAACCGCTATGCACGTTATTGTCTCAACCGTCTCTGCATGAGGGCAGGTATTCCCTGGGTGGACGGCGGAATAGACGGACTGGAAGGAACAGCAAGGGTCTTTGCACCCGGCAAGAACTGCTATGCTTGCAATCTGGGACCGGAAGGTCTCAGGGAATTGTCACGGCGAATGCCTTGCTCGGCTATCATCCACAAAAACGAGGAGGCTGGAAGAGTGCCCACAACCCCCGTCATTGCCTCTATCATCGCTGCCGTGGAAGTGCAGGAAGCCATGAAACTCATACACGGGGAAGAAACGGAGAGTGGGGAACTAACATCGCTCTGTGGCAAGATGTTTTATTACGAGGGTCAGCACCTGACAACCAAATTGGTTAACTTTCAGGCTTATGATGACGACTGCCCTGTACACGAGCAATGGGCTCCTGTCTGCCATACCTCGCTTTCTACGACAATGACCGTGAGCCAGGCACTCACCTCATTGTCATCCACTCTCCATATGGAGAATCCCCAAATATGCCTAAGAGACTTCTGTTTTGTAGACCATATTACGGACCGAAGCACCGAAGAGGACACAAGAGTCATGTTGCCAAGTTATCTCGTAGCCGACTTCATGGAACGGGATGAGCAACTGCGCCATGTGTCCACCAATCGTTTTTACCAGCATGAAATACATGGCATAGATGCTGCCTTCCCTTATCCCGAACTTACCCTTGGGGAGATAGGCATCCCTGCCAACGACCTGTTCACCGTCACCTCAGAAGGAAGAAAAGTGTATGTGACGATGGCTGAAGAACAAACCGTTTAACCAATCTTCAACGAAAAACAAATGAGACACGCATCCAACATGTCAGAAATCAGTGCTGAGATGTTGCTCAACTTCCTGTATCCCGAAGAGATTGACCAATGGGTAGTCAAGGACAAGGGTACATTCTACCGCAACTATACGCCCGACGTTCTCTCCGTCGATGCGAAAGCCCGTTATGTTGCTTTGTCAAGAGACGGATTCATCAAACTCCTTCCTCAAGGTCTGATTACCACCGACAACGAGTTGAAGGGTGATGACTTCTATGACAAGTATGTGGCTCTTTTCAATCGAAAGCAACTCTTGCAGGAAGTTTTCAAGCCCATTGACAGCTTCACGTTCAGAAGGAGGTTGCACATAGAACGCAAGGTTTCGCAACTCCTCAACGACAAAGCCACCTACCTACTCAAGAAATTCTACCATTTCGACCTCTCGAAGGAGAAGAATCCCTATGTCAAGACATTGGCAATGTTGTTGCCTAATATCAGTAAACTGAGAGCCAACTTCGGCATTGTAAGAGACTTGTTGCAAATTCTCGTAGGTTGTGAGGTAGAGATGAACACAGGCAGGTACAGCGAGAAAGACGATACGCGTTGCTGGCTACCCTGGCTGAAATACGATTTGCTGATAGATGACCTTACCACCCCGCAATATAATTTGCTGCGCAAGGACATGCTCGAACTGGAGCAGTTTATCAATGAATGGTTCATGCCATTCGATGTGAAATGCAGCCTGAGAATAAAACAGCACGGTTACCCGTGCAAGGTGGAGGAGGACCTGACACTTGACTATAATACAGAACTTAAATAGAATACAGACATGACTGATATAAACGCAAGGATAGACTGGCAGGCAGGAATGGAGCTTTCCGCCCAGACCCTTAGGGAACTTTCCGCCAACCTCGACTTCAAGCAGAGGGTGACGGACTGCATCGCCAACAACAACCGCATAGGATTGCTTCCCGATGCCGTATTCGACTGCCAAGGTGCATTTGTCAAAAATGTCTTGGAAATAGAACACTTCAAGTGCAGGGCTCTTCTCCCTTCCGGAAGGATTGTCGATGCCGACGAGGATGTGGCAGTCGAGATACCTTTCCTCTATGGTGACAAGTATTACCTGACGGTTAGCTTCGGCGACGGGGAGGTACGGTTCGACAAGGAAGAGGTAACCTTTGTCCGTCCGCAGTATGTATATGAGATACATACGATGGAGGAGATGGAAGCAGGCGATTTCCTGCCTCTCATGAAGTTCAATGTGGAGGATGGCATGTTTACCATTGCCCATACATTTATCGCTCCTTGCCTGTTGGTCAAGAGTGATGAGCGTTTTGATTCCTTCACTCAGACATTCATCGAAAAGATAGAGCAACTTGCCGGCCACTCCAATATGGAGGAAGGAGAGGGAAAACGTAGCTTGCTAAGGTACCTGTTCATGCTGAAGAGTTACGACCGGCAGGAGTCTGTCCACAACTACATGCAGTTTGTGCAGGAGATAGCCCATGCGGTAGACTATTACATAATGCACCCCAACAAAGAGACTGCTCGCGAGGTGCCTGCTTGGTCAAGGTTCGATGCCGAGGAATGGCTCAGTTGGTTTTCCGAATATCTGGATGATGCAAGGAGTGTACTTGACGAGGTAGTGCTGGAAGACCATAGCATCGACCTGGAGAAGTTGAAGGAGGAAATCAAGGCCGAGCTTTACGAGAAACTCTATGCCGAGCTTTACAACCAACTGAAGAAAGACATTGAGGAAAAGTTCGCACCAGAGATAGAAAACCGTATCAAGGAAGCCTTGACTGCATACATCAACGACGTATTGCGCAAGGAACTGAGCGATGCTCTCCAGGAAGAATTGCCGCCATTGTTGTATGACAAACTTTATAAGGCTCTATACGATGCTCTCTTAAAAGCCCTGTCCATTCCGGTAGAGAAGAAGGAGATTGTTGTGGACGAGTTTGTACCCAAAATCTGAGTGAATCATGTATATCAGTTTACCATTACAAATCAAGGACAAAGGACTGGCAAGAGAAAAGAAGATGGTTGCTGCCATCGACTCCTTCCTCTCGCTGTTGCTCAATACCCCCTGCAACAGTTGCGTCGCCGACCCAAACTTCGGATTTGTGTTCAATAATCTCCGCTTTGAGATATTCAACGAGAACGAGGGTGTGGTGTATGACTCAGAGGACGTGGTACACGACAACAATAACCCCTTCGACCTATATGTAAAGAAAATATCAGGAACGTCCAAAAACCTCAATACCTTTGCCTCCGAACTGAAGAAAGCCATAGAGACATACGAGAAAAGACTCACCAACGTATCGGTCAGCATGACTTATCTCCGGGAGGAAAGGAATATCTATGTAACCGTTAAAGGATTCATTCTCGCAATAGAGAAAGAATACCAATACAATACCAACATCAAGATCTGGAACTGATGAAACAAACGATATTTGAAATACGCCAACAGGCAGAGGAACTGATCAAGGAAGCCATTGCCATCTGGAAGCAAAGCAACCAGAACGACATGTTGGAAGACATCGAGAGCGACCCCGTGTTCTCGCTGATGCTCACCGCCCTCGCCTATCAGTTGAACGACATCGACTCTGACATCGAGCGGTTCAAGCAGGACGTGCTCGACGAGTACTCCAAATTGCTGGTTCCTTATGATATGGGACGTGCCATTCCTGCTACGGCTGTCATCTCGACCAATCTACAACCGGGCATCTCGGCTTTGGCCATGACCGACAAGAATACTTTTATCTTGCAGGGAAGTGATTATCAGTTTATCCCCTTGTTGGAAACGAAAGTGTTGGGGGCTGAGATAGCCTCCATTGTAAGGCTGGATGCCAGAAGATGGCGAATGACCCTCGATTTTAAGACTCCCGTCACCGATATCTCGGGATTTGCGTTTGCCATCAACAATCCCAACTTCAAGGATCTTGACATTACCATTGGCGACAAGAAGGTGCCCCTTACCAAGCCGTGGGATTATGCCGGATTGCCTCTGAACAAGAGTTTTGCCCTCGACACAATACTCTATGAACAGATGCCCTCTTTCAATGCGCCTAACATTTGGCTCGACATGTTCGCCAGACAGAACAGCCGGTTGTTTTGTGTCAAGAAACATAAACCAAACGACTTTTTCGTATATGACACCGAGAGCCTCGACTTCACGCTGGAGTTCAAGGGCATCAACCGCGATTTCGTCTTTGACAAGGACAGTATCTCGCTGAATACAATCTTGCTGGTCAACGCCATTCCCCATACTGCCGACCTTTCCGCTATCAACCCTATAGCTCGTGTGGCGGGGTACAACGAGGGAACAGAGACCGATAGCGAGCAGTTTATGCACCTTGTCCGTCCTTCTGACGACCAGTTGTATAATGAGGCGAGCGTTGATGTCCGCACAGTAGCAGCCGACCGCTTCAACCGCGCCGGTCTGCTCAAGTTACTCAACAGTCTGACCAATAAGTTTGACTCCGACTATTATGCATTTCAGCAACTCAGAGAACAGTACAAGGACTCCGTCATCCGTCAGGTAAGAGAAGGACTGCAGAAGTTGCAAAAGGCTTGTGCCGAGGATACAAGTAGCAATATTGCTGGAACCTACATTATGCTGCGTAGCAATGAAATTGCCAATAACCAAGACCTTAGTGTGGGCGTGAATTACCTCACTACCAATGGCGCCTTTGTCAACTCCTTCCTCAATGAGGACAGTACCTTTGCCCTGCCTACAGGATTGGATGCAGCCGAGACCCGTCAGATAATGCCCCCTATAGAGGGCAGCAATGAGGTGGTGGACAAGGGGCAGCAGCACAGTATGGCACGGTATTATTTTGTGACAAACGATCGCGTTGTGACCCCTGCCGACATGAAGATGTTCTGCTACTATGAGCTGATGACCCGCTACAGCATATCTGCCGACATGATAGAGGCTCTTAATATCCACCCCCAACTACAGGAAGACAGAACGCATTGTGGCTACGAAATCCAGATAGAGATACTTGTAACAGGTACGCCTTTCATCAAACGTCACTTTACGGAGAAGATACCGCAAGCCGAGCTTTTCATACAGAAGATGATAGAGGTGAGAAGCACCAGTATCTACCCCATTCAGGTAAACATCCAGATTGTGGAGCCGGAACAGACGACAAACGATACGACCACTCATCAAAAAAGTTAACCCATAAAATCACGAGGTTCGAACCTT
>CAVCGV010000002.1:0-47935 GCA_963601815.1 bacterium | reverse complement strand
GCTTGAGGTCTTAACCTCGAGAAAAGAGGGGTCGCACATGAAGCCAATTTTGCTCAAGTTATTTTTTACACATTACTAACGTAGAAACTTTTTACTTTTATCTTGCGTATTTCATAGAAAAGTCGTAAATTCGCACCCGTAAATTTATAGCAAAGAACATGAAATTATTAGCAACTGCATTATTAGTTTTATCAACCCAGTCTTCATCTGCACAATCGGCTAACAGCAGCGATTCTATAGATATAAATCAGTTATACAAGAATTTACCCGAAGTTGTAGTGAAAGCCCAAAAGCCTATAGTTAAATTAGTGCAGGGGAAAATGGTATACAACATGCAGAATCTTTTGGAAAAGATACCTGCCGACAATGCTTATGAGGCGCTCACTCGCATTCCTGCCGTTAGCGAAGTAGATGGCAGCATCAAGTTTTCAGGCAACGAGGTAACGCTTATCATCAACGGACAGGCTACCACGCTGACACAAGAACAGTTGGCTGACAGGCTTAAAGCTATGCCCGCCACACAGCTGGCAAAAGCGGAAGTGATGCTTGCCGCTCCTGCACGTTATCATGTCCGTGGTATGGCTATAAATATCATCACTAAAGATTATGCCGGCACGAACAACCTTTCGGGACAGATAATCGGAGGATTGGAGCAAAACAAATATGCAAAAGGGTTTGGAAACATTTACCTTTCCTTGCAAAGAGGAAAATTCGGACTTGACGCACAATACCAATTTATAGACGGCAATTCATACGGCGAGAATTCACACATAGCCAACCACCCATTGGCAGACAAGCGCGTAATCTATAATGACGAAACCACGCAGAAGTCATTCGGCATTAACCATGACTATCGACTTGGCATGAATTACGCCTTTAGCAAGAACCACAGACTCGACATTGCCTATACGGGGAAATGGGACAAGACTTGCTCCAACAGCTTCACAACAGGTACAAGTGTTAGCGGAAGACATTACGACAGCCATGAGTATTTACACAACGTCGACGTAAACTACCAGCTTCCTTTCGGACTTAACGTTAGCGGTTCGTACACACACTATCGTACTCCTCAGCAGCAAGCGCTCGACGGAACGATGTATGCGGAAGAAGATGCGACAGAACGCAATCTGACAAGCGGCAGTGAGCAGACCATCAGCAAATGGATGTTCACGGCAGACCAAACCCATTCACTGGCACATGGCTGGGGACTGTCGTATGGTGTGAAAGGACAATTCACAAGCAACAAAAGCTATCAGACCACATTGGACAAGGAGGGAAACATTTTGCATGACGCAACAAGCAACGTGGACATCAACGAGCGGATATGGGATATATATGCTGGCTTCAGCAAACAGGTAAACAAGGCGGTTAGTCTTGAAGCATCTGTTACGGCTGAGCAATACCACTCTCCCGTCTGGAACGAATGGCGCATATATCCTTCGCTCAACGCTTTGTGGAACATCAACGACTACCATGCACTCAATCTGTCGTTCAGTTCCAACACAGAATTTCCAAGCTATTGGTCAACAATGAGTAGTGTGCATTACTCTTCTACATACACAGAGATACATGGTAATCCTAATCTAAAGCCATACGCTTACTATAACATCAACCTCATGTGGCAGATTAAGAGACGTTATACGCTGACGGCATTCGCAAACCTGAAACCAGACTACTCCGTACAGTTGCCATACCAGACAACAGACCGCGTGGCAGTAATTATGAAGGAAACCAACTTTGACTATGACAATAGCTTTGGACTGCAAGCCTCTGCAATGTTCAGCGCTGGCAAATGGCTCAATGGCAACGTATTTGCAGCTGGAATATACAAGCACGACAAGAGTAACCATTTCTTTGATTTGCCATTCGACCGTAAGATACTTTCTGCCGTATTGGTAGGTACGGCATCGGTAAAACTCTGTCGCACGCAGAACTTGCGTCTAATACTTAACCCTTTCTTTCAATCGAAAACAATACAGGGTGTGTATGACATAAGCCCTATATTCAGAATGAACGCTAAATTGCAATGGACTTCACAGAATGGAAAATGGGGAGCGCGCATCAATGGAAGCAACATCTTCAACAACAGAGCTGACACCCGTTCCGTACAAGGCAATCAAGATTACCACATGAAGATAGCCAACAATTGGACTTCAGTAACGTTTGCGGTTATTTATAAGTTTGGCGGTTACAAAGAAAAACAGGTGAAGGCCGTTGACACATCAAGAATGGGACACTGATGTAGACATGCTCCTAAAGCTGCATCAAACAGAGCTTTCTGTACTTAGTAAGAGTAAAAAAGCTGCGCAGTTTTGTACAGTACGAGCTGAAGGCCCAATAACTTCATAGCCCAGGGCAAGCAAAGCGGCACCCTGGGTTTGTGGTTGCATGTATCCTCGCGCCCTGTAGAGGCAAATATGCAACCATACCCTAAAAAAAACGACGCCTTACAGTAGCTAATTACAGTAAGGCGTCGTTTTATTGTCAGAGAGTCGGAATAACCGTCAGTTTGCCGACTCCCGTATATCCATTAATGACTGTCTGCCTCGGCAGCCTTAGTCTTGGCATCGTCTGGACCGTAGAGACCGTAGTATGCCTGATAGCGGAAATAACCCCAGTTGGCCTGCGTCTTGTCCGGATCGATCTCCTTTGCCTTGTCCAGATACTTGATAGCCTCGGTATAGACAACCTTGCTACCATTGGGATCCTGCATCTTGGCAGCCTTGTCGTTGTAGCATGCGCCTAAGTAAATCAGGACAGCCACGTTTTCGGGCTTCACCTCATTAGCCTTCTTCAGCCATGTAATGGCCTCCTCGGCATTGTTCTTGTTCATGTAATACACGCCCTTGTCGGCCAAAGCCACGAAGTTGGCACTGTTCTTGGCAATGGCATTGTCCAAGAGGTCGAGTTGTTCCTTGTCCATCTTCAGCGAAGCATAGATAGAGTTAAGACCATCGAGGATAACATCGTTCTCGCTGTCTTTAGCGTAGAGTTCCTTCAGTTGATCTACGTAGGCAAGAGAGTCGGCCTTGCTCTTCAGACCGTCCTTCATCACATAAAGCTTGAGGTTAAGAGCCTCCTTTGCCTGACTGGGATCCTTCATGGCGATGTCGCAATACTTCTTGCTGCGCTCTACATCCTTGGCTTGGTAAGCATACTTGGCTGTATATAAAGCCACCTGACCGATGTACTCCTTCTCGCCTTCCTTCTCCTTGGTCTTGCTGTCGAAGAGAGGAGCGTCCTCTGTGTCGAGGAATGCGCCCCAATACTTGAGCACATTGTCGGGTTGGTTTTTCTGAGCAGCTTCCTGACCGGCGTTAACGAGCTGTACGCGTGCATTCCACACCACGTCCTTGTTGTCGTTAAATTTAGGCTTTACCTTTCCCTTGGCATCGGGAAGCTGGTCGTACTTGTAGCACTCGAGGGCTGCCTGCAGGGCATTGTATGCGCCATCGTACATGGCGGTGGTGTCTACAGGGTCTGTCTTCTTCATCAACTGGTTCATCTGAGCTACGGTCTGCTGGTCATTGAAAACCTTCATACTCAGTGTAACAAGGTGATTGTAGGCCTTAGCCTTCTCTGCATCATTTGCCAATGTGCCAAGGTTCTGCTTCAGAAGGTCAGCTGCCTCGGCGTATGTCTTGGCTTTGAGGACTGCCTTGAGTGCATCACTGTCGCCGGCAAAAGCTGAAGTGGCACTAAGTACCATCATAGCAGCAACAATTAACTTTCTCATGTTTTTTCGAAATTAAGTTGGTAAATATTATCGGGCGTGCCCTATTATATTAATAGGTGGCACGCCTTTCGGTTTTGGTTATTCTGTTACGTCGTTTTCCGTTTCGTTCTCTTCCTGGAGGAAGTCGTCCTGCACACCGTCTTCTTCCACTTCATCGCCGGGAACGTCGTCTCCCTCTGGCATCGGTGAGGCTACGGTGTTGTCGTTTACTATCTCCTCGCTCGTCTTGTTCCAGGCTGCACGACTCTCCTCCTCGGCAGAAGCCTCCAGTTCGGAGCTCATCACCTTGCATACGCTGGCAATGACATCGTTCTTCTTGCTGAGGTTTATCAGGCGGACACCCTGTGTGGCACGTCCCTGTATGCGGCACTCTGCCACGGCGAGGCGTATCACGATACCGCTCTGGTTGATAATCATGAGATCATTGGAATCGGTAACGTTCTTGATGGCCACGAGACGACCGGTCTTCTCAGTTACGCTGATGGTCTTCACGCCCTTTCCGCCACGATTGGTAACACGGTAGTCTACTACCTGCGAGCGTTTGCCGTAGCCCTTCTCGCTTACCACCATCACGTTCTCATTCTCGGCATCGTTGACCACAATCATGCCTATCACGGCATCATCGCCACCGTCCAGTCGCATACCGCGCACACCGGTAGAGGTACGTCCCATGGTACGAACGGCCGACTCATTGAAACGTACAGCACGACCGTTACGGTTTGCCAATATCAGTTCGTTATGACCGTTAGTAAGACGTACGTCCACTACCTCGTCACCCTCTACTATATTAATGGCGTTCACACCATTGGCACGCGGTCTGGAGTAAGCCTCGAGACAGGTTTTCTTCACCGTTCCGTTCTTGGTAGCAAAGACCACATAGTGGTTATTGATGAAGTCGGCATCGTTCAGACCTTTCAGTCGGAGGAATGCATTTACCTGGTCATCGTTCTCTATGTTCAAGAGGTTCTGAATGGCACGTCCCTTCGAATTGCGGTCGCCCTCGGGAATCTCATAACACTTCAGCCAGTAGCAGCGTCCCTTCTTGGTGAAGAAAAGCATGGTCTGGTGCATCGTGGCCGGATAGATATACTCTGTAAAGTCCTTGTCGCGTGTACGGGCGCCCTTGGCTCCCACGCCACCACGTGCCTGCTCACGGAATTCGGAGAGGGGCGTACGCTTGATGTATCCAAGGTGACTCACCGTAATGACTACAGGGTCATTGGGGTAGAAGTCTTCGGGGTTGAACTCATGGTCGTCTGGCTTGATCATGGTACGACGGTCATCGCCATACTTCTCTTTCACTTCCTGCAGTTCGTCCTTCATGACCTTCTTGCAGAGTTCGGGGTCGCTGAGAATCTGGTTGAGGTATTCAATGGTCTTCATCAGTTCGTCGTACTCGCCGTGCAACTGCTCCATACGCAGACCGGTAAGCTGGCTGAGGCGCATATCGACGATCGCCTTACTCTGCAGTTCGTCCAGTTCGAAACGGCTTTCAAGGTTGCGCTGTGCATCGCTCGGAGTCTTACTCTGGCGTATGATGTGTACCACCTCGTCGATGTTGTCGCAGGCAATGATGAGTCCCTCGAGGATGTGTGCGCGCTCCTGTGCCTTCTTCAGGTCAAACTGGGTACGGCGTATCGTAACATCGTGGCGGTGTTCCACAAAGTATTTCACGCACTCCTTCAGCGAAAGGAGTCTGGGCCTTCCCTTTACCAGTGCGATACAGTTTACAGAGAACGAGCTCTGCAGCGCCGTCATCTTGAAGAGCTTGTTGAGCAACACGTTGGCGTTGGCATCGCGCTTTACATCCACCACGATGCGCATACCCTGTCTGCCCGACTCGTCGTTGACATTAGCAATGCCCTCTACCTTGCCTTCCTTCGCCAGATCGGCTATGGACATGACAAGCTGTTCTTTGTTTACACCGTAGGGTATCTCCGTCACTACTATCTTGTCATGGCTCTCGCCACTCTCTATCTCGGCAGTAGCACGCACCACTATGCGGCCGCGTCCTGTCTCATAGGCGTCCTTCACGCCCTGTATACCGTAGATGGTGGCACCTGTAGGGAAGTCGGGAGCCGGGATAAACTGCATCAACCCGTCAGTATCGATATCGGGATTGTCTATATATGCGCAGCATCCGTCTATAACCTCACGCAGGTTGTGTGTGGGCATGTTGGTAGCCATACCCACGGCAATACCGTTACCGCCGTTAACCAGCAGGTTAGGTATCTTGGTAGGCATCACGGTAGGCTCCTGCAGCGTGTCGTCAAAGTTGTTCATCATGTCGACCGTGTCCTTGTCGAGGTCATCCATAATGTGCTCACCCATCTTGGAGAGTCTACACTCCGTATAACGCATGGCGGCAGGCGAGTCGCCATCCACAGAACCGAAGTTACCCTGTCCGTCGATAAGCGTATAGCGCATGTTCCACTCCTGGCCCATACGCACAAGCGCGCCATATACGGAAGAGTCGCCGTGGGGGTGGTACTTACCGAGCACCTCACCTACCACGCGCGCACATTTCTTGTAGGGTTTGTCGCTGGTGTTACCTATACCGAGCATACCGTACAGGATACGGCGGTGTACGGGTTTGAAACCGTCACGCACGTCGGGGAGGGCACGCGCCACGATTACCGACATGGAGTAGTCGATGTACGAAGACTTCATCTCCTCCTCAATGTCGACTCTCATGATTCTGTCATGATCAATTGTTTGATTTTCGTCCATTGGTTTGTCTGTTCTTGTTTGTTTTGTTTAGCCCGTTTTACTGAGAAATCACCCAGAAGGCCTTTTTTTTGCGTTCTAAGCGCATTTGCATGTTGTAAAATGCCCGACAAAGTTAAGTGTTTTTTTCCGAAAAACAAAAGCATAAAGCGTAAAAATCGAAAAAACGAACCGTTTTTGCTTACCAAAAGCCCCCTTGGGCGGTTCTAATATACATCAAAGGTATTTTTAGGACACGCCGTTAGACACAACAACAAAACAAAACAAAGCCCGCAAGCGGTATGTATATCACTTGCGGGCCATACATATGACTATATGGGAATGGGGGTATCCTACTTTCTATTCTTCGAATGTCACGGCATCACCATAATCCACAAAGTCACCACTACCAAAAGTAAAGCTTGCGGCAGAAGTCATGCCAAAGATGTCGCCCTTATAGTTGGTGCAGTAGTTGACCTTCATGCTTACATCACTGAAGCTGAGCGTTTTCAACACATTGCCATCTGCATCATTGACGTCAAGAGAGACGCTTATAGTCTTCTGCTCCTCCTGACTTGGAAGAAATGCGTAGACAGAAAAATATGTTTTTAAGTCTGACAACGTAACGGACCATTCATTTGTTCCTACAGCCAGTCCCGTCGTGGGGTTAAACTTGTTGCTGACGTTTCCGCTCAGATGAAATGTGAGACTATTCACATCGCCTCCACGGTCTCCCGTATTGGTAAACTTTAGCTTAGCCACAGCACGCTGCAGAGAACAGCTGAAATTATTGCTGCCTTGCTTCACTGTTATCTTCTTGCAAATATAGGCCATATCCGTTACCTTATTCACAAATTCCACCTCCTGCAGGGAATTGAACCGTACATTTCCGTTTTTATCGGCTACGGCAACCATCGTATATTCGCCCACAGGAACCTTCATAGTCACACTGCCGAACTCATCAGCGTTGTCAGCCTTGTTCTGATGGAAGGAATAAGAGACATCTTTATCTTTGACAGAATACAGCACGACATCAAGTTGGGTAAAAGCCGTTGCGCTCAAGCTCTGTGCGCCCGCATCACCATCGCCTCTCACCTTGGCGTTCTGAGCACCCATCTGTGTCATCTCCACCTGAAAGAAAGAAAAGTTAACTTCCTGATTAGTCACTTGCGAGGCAGTCTCTACCTCACCATCACCATTGGTACAACCTGTACAAAACAGGACTACTGCGGACAAAACAAGTCCGAGAAAAAAGAATGTCTTTTTCATTCAATTAGATTTAATGCGTGAAAATACACGCAAGGTTAATACTATTCTTTAGACAGAGGCTCTTTAGCGACTCAAACCTCTCTGATTAAACTCTTGCAAATTTATAGAAAATATCACAATCCACCAAATCTTTTCGCCATTTTCTTATAAAAAAACTATTATTTTGCCAAAAAGGACGTAATTACACAAGAAATGAGCCATCTGCACACCACCTTTTCTATCGCAAAGTTTGGGTAAAGAAGAAAAAAGCCGTAACTTTGCATCTAAATAACAACATACATTATTATATATAACAGAAGAAAACATGAAAAAGATCCTAACCATGGCTCTGGTAGCCACCACAGCCATCAGTTGCGTCAATGCCCAAGACGTATCCTACACCGTCACAGGCACAGCCCCTCAAGGTACCGACTCTCTCTATGTATTCTACGACGGCCAGATGAACGAGGCCGAAGTGATAGCCTCCCAAGGCGGCAAATTTGAAATAAAGGGCAACAAACCTTCGGGGACATTCATCACGGTAGCGGCAAGTCGCGAGAACATGCTCACCGCTGTCATCGATGCTCCAGCCATTACCCTCAACCTCGCCGATAGGAAAATAGCCGGTTCGCCTCTCAACGACAAGCTCAACGCCTACGAGCAAAAGACGGCACTGTACGACCAGCAGATGAGTAGTCTGTACAAGGAATGGCAGAATCTGCAGGCAAGCGGCACTGCTGACACCAAGGCAAAGCAGAAAGAATTGGAGACAGAAATAGAGAAAATAGAAAAATTGCAGAACAAGGACATCATCGATTTCTGCAAAGAAAACAAGGACAACATCCTGCCAGCCAACCTACTCTCGAACAATTTCTACGGCTTCACATACGACGAACTTGCAGTACTCTGCGACAGCAGTGCCGCATATTACAATCACCCCATGATGAAACGCCCCAAGATGCAGTTAGCCTCGCTTGCCAAGCGTCGCCCAGGCCTGAAATACACTGAACTGAGCATGAAGGACATGAACGGTGCAGACATGAAGCTGAGCCAGTTTGTGGGCAAGAGCAAATACCTCCTGGTAGACTTCTGGGCATCATGGTGTGGACCATGTCGTATGGAGATGCCGAACGTAAAGAAGGCCTACGAACTGTATCACTCCAAAGGTTTTGAAGTACTGGGCGTCAGCTTCGACAACAAGGCTGAGGCATGGAAGAAGGCAGTGAAAGATTTAGGACTGGCATGGCCGCAGATGAGCGACCTGCAGGGTTGGAAATGTGCAGCACACGATGCCTACGGTGTCAACAGCATACCCAGCAACGTACTGCTCGACGCCAACGGCACCATCGTGGCTTCTGACCTCCGGGCCGAAGAACTGCTGAAAAAACTGAGCGAACTTATGAAGTAACGCCAAGCCAACGGTTACTAAAGAAACTGAGCAAGTTATTTTTCGACCTGTATGGTTAAAAGCATTGAGCCGTCCGACGACTCCGACACACCCAAGTGGCAGAAGCGCATAGCCTAAAGCTATGCGCTCGTTGGACCTTCAGCCCGTTTCAACCATACAGGTCGCTATTTTTTTGAACAATTAAGTAGATGTTCAAAATTATCCGTATATATAATATGGACTAAGCACTTTGAATTCTGAATACCTTCTTACCTCATAGAAACAGTATTCTTGCCTAACAGGAATCTTCGTTAAGAACTTCGGAACAAAGATCTTGCCTATGGTTTTCCTATAAAACATACGGGATAATCACAATTGATTACTCCTCATCCCAGTCATCCTCGTCTAAACCGAACATAACAGGGTCTACAAAGGCGTCTATGGCACGGCGATCCTTCTTGGTGGGGCGCCCCGTACCTCGTGCACGGTCTACGAATCCGCTGATACGGCTCATCTCCAACAGTTCATATTGCTTGGGGTCGGTAACGTTGGAGTAGATCGTAGGAAGCAGTTTGGCTCCCACACGCTGTTCGATACAGTCGAGCACCTTGAAAGAATAGGTAATGGGGGACTTCTTGACACTCACTACATCACCGCGCTTGATGACAAACGACGGCTTGCGCGTAACGCCGCCCACGGTGACACGGCCGTTCTTGCAGGCATCGGAAGCGATACTGCGTGTCTTGTATATACGGGCAGCCCATAGCCACTTGTCTATTCTTGCGCTCTCTTTCATAATCTCCTTATTTCACAGCTTTTACTTTTTCCCCAGTTTATTGTACTGGTTCATAGTGATATCAATGCCGGCAAGAACAAAACTGCGTATGATTTCCACACCTAAGTCGATAGCCGGCTGCAACACTTTCATATCTTCGTCACTATACTCCCCCAACACCCAGTCTATCTGTGTCCCACGCTGGTAGTCGTTGCCTATCCCCATACGCAGCCGAGCATAATTCTGGCCTATCAACTGCTGGATGTGGCCCAGGCCATTGTGCCCGCCGTTACTGCCGTTGGCTTTCAGGCGGAAAGCACCGAGCGGCAAAGCCAGCTCATCGCTGACGACGAGCAGGCGGCTCTGGTCTATCTTCTCCTGCTGCAGCCAATAACGCACAGCATTACCGCTGAGATTCATAAAGGTGGTAGGTTTGAGAAGAAAAACCTTGCGCCCCTTAAGCGAGGTTTCCGCTACAAATCCATAACGCTTGTCCTCAAAACGAATATTGGACGCTTCGGCAAAAGCGTCCAATACCATAAATCCTGTATTGTGTCTCGTCCGGGCGTATTCAGCACCCGGATTGCCGAGTCCACAAATCAAATATTTGTCCAATGTCTTAAAGATGAATTGTCAAAACACACGACGGATTACTGAGCAGCAGCGGCAGCAGCCTGCTGTGCGGCACGTGTCATCTTGATAGAGCAAACTACGACAGCCTTGCTGGTAGCCAACTCGAGACCCTCGAATGAGAGGTCGCCCACCTTGATGCTCTTACCAATCTGCAAAGCAGTAACATCGATATCGAGGTGCTCAGGAATCTGCTGATAAGGAGCAGTAACATTAATCTTGCGGATAGAGAGGTTCATGCGACCACCATCGCGTACACCCTGTGCCAGACCAACCAACTTGACGGGGATACCGATAGTGATGGGCTTCTGGTCGTTTACCTCGTAGAAGTCTACGTGCAGAGGAGCGTCTGTTGTGGGGTGGAACTGAATCTCCTTCATGATGGCTGTATGGCTCTCACCGTCGATAACGAGGTTGATGACATAAACGTGAGGAGTGTAGATAATCTTGCGAAGTTCTGCGAAAGGAACTGCAAACGACATTGCCTCGGGGAGACCATTCTCGCCCTTCTTCTCACCATAGAGGTTGCATGGTACCAAACCTTCCTTGCGCAATGCTTTAGAAGCTTTCTTTCCAAGGTCTGTGCGCTTCTGACCTGTAACGTTAATCTCTTTCATTTTGTGTTACTCTAAATTAAGTTGTAATTAATGTATCAATTGCCTTAACTCGCCATCACACGGATAAGCTTTGAAAAAGCGGCTGCAAAGTTACTGCTTTTATTTGAAATGAGCAAATCTTTCCTTAAAAAAGTCGAAAAAGCTGTTTTTTCTTGTATATTTTGGGGAATTTGCGTATTTTTGCATCGTAAAAACATAGTGAAACCGAAAATTATTAGAGAATGATTAACAGGGATTTGATTCGCAGGAAGATTGTACAACTCACTTACGCCTATTACCAGAACGGCAACAACAACATGGATAACGCCGAGAAGGAACTGGCGTTCAGCCTCTCCAAGGCTTACGACTTGTACAACTACATGCTGCAACTTGTCGTAGTCGTGACTGGCGAGTCGCGCAAACGCTACGATATCGAGTTGGCACGCTCCGAGCGCGAGGGCAGTGCGGCTCCTTCTTCCAAGTTCGCCTTCAACCGCTTTGCCCTCCAGTTGGAGGAGAACAAGATGTTGGCCGAATGGATAGAAACCAAGCACTCTTCCTGGGACGACAACGTTGAGCTGGTACGCCGCCTCTACAGTACCATTACGGAAAGTGACATTTATAAAGAATACATGGAGTCGGCCGAAGACAGCTACGAAGCCGATCGTGAAGTATGGCGCAAACTGTACAAGACTTTCTTTTCGGAGAACGAAGACATTGACGCCGTGCTTGAGGAACAAAGTCTGTACTGGAACGACGACAAAGACGTGGTGGATACCTTCGTACTGAAGACTATCAAGCGTTTTGACCCTACCAATAAAGGAGGACAGGAACTGTTACCCGAATTCAAGAGCGAGGAAGACCGCGAGTTCGGTCGCAAACTCTTCCGTGCCACAATACTCAATGGCGACCAATACCAAGCGTATATGGGAGAGGCTTCGCGCAACTGGGATTTTTCGCGTCTTGCATACATGGATATCGTCATTATGCAGATAGCCATAGCCGAGTTGCTGACATTCCCCAGCATTCCGGCAGCCGTCACCATTAATGAATATGTCAATCTGGCCAAGATGTACAGCACACGACGCAGCGGCGGCTACGTGAACGGCATGCTCGACAACATTGCACGTTTCCTCATCGAGCGTGGACTGATTATGAAGGAACTGCCCGACCGCAATAGGTTCATACAGCCCGATACACGCCGCAATGCATCCCGAGAAGACAGGCAAGAATAACATCAGAACAAAAATAAGACAAAAAAGATAAGACAATGACAAATTTATTCTTACAGGCACAGGGAGGCGGTAGCAGTATCAGCTTCCTTGTTATGATGGTAGCTATCTTTGCCATCATGTGGTTTTTCATGATTCGTCCGCAGCAGAAGAAGCAGAAGGAAATACGCAAGTTCCAGAACTCGCTGGCAGAAGGTTCCAAGGTGGTAACCGGCGGTGGCGTGTACGGAACGGTGAAGCACATTAATGTAGACCAGAACACGGTAGACGTAGAGGTGGCCCGTGGCGTGGTAATCACGGTGGCCAAGGGCTACGTGTTTGCCGATGCAGCGTCACAGACACCCAATGCTTGACAAACTGCACATTCATAGCCAGTTGTACGGCAAGGCGGGAAAATGGGTGTTTGGTTCGTTGTTGAACAAGAATACACTCATCTTCCTTTTCTTCTTCGTATTGAGCGGTGTTTTCTGGGCGATGATGACGCTCAACGAGAATTACGAAGAGGAGCTCGACATCCCGGTTAACCTCACTGGCGTGCCACGCAATGCGGTGATGACGGGAGAACTACCCGATACTGTACACATTGTAGTGCGCGACAAGGGGTTTACGCTCATGGCCTACCGCTTTGGCCGTGTACTTCGCCCGCTTACCTTCAAGTTCTCGACATACGCCGACGAAGACAAAGGCAAAGGCGTTGTACCGATATCAGAAATACAGCGGCAGGTACAGCAGCAGTTGTACAGTTCCACCAAACTGGTATCGCTGAAACCATCCGATTTTGACTTCTACTTTACCTACGGGGCCTCCAAGCAGGTACCGGTGGTGTTTAGGGGAAGGGTGAAGACTGCAAAGAACTATTATGTGGCCCATACCGAGTTTATGCCGTCGCAGGTGACTGTATATGCCAGCAGCGACAAAATAGATCAGGTAAAGTATGTGGAGATAGAGCCATATAATGTACAGCAGTTGCAGGACACGGTGCACACTACTGTAAAACTGCATAGGGTGCGCGGCCTGAAGATGGTCCCCCGACAGGTGAGACTCTCCATTTATCCGGACGTACTCACCGAAGAGTCGGTTGACGTTCCCGTAACTGCCGTAAACATGCCGCAAGGCATGGTACTGCGTACCTTCCCTTCGAAGGTGGAGATACGCTTTACGGTGGGTGTAAGTCAGTTTCGCAGCATCAGTCCTGAGATGTTCAAGGTGGTGGTAGACTACAACGACATAGCAGCCAACCCGTCTGACAAATGCACGCTGCAGTTGCGTGGTGTACCGCGCTCTGTCAGCAAGGCCAAACTTACGGTCCAGACGGTAGACTATCTGCTGGAGCAGCAATAAACCAAACGTATGAAGATAGCAATAACGGGGCCGATAGGCAGTGGCAAGAGTTATGTGTGCCGTGAATTGGCACGGCGTGGCATCAAGGTGTACGACTGTGATGCGGCTGCAAAACGGCTAATGCGCGAAGACCACAACCTACAGAAAGCGCTTCAGACACTCGTGGGCGAGGAGATTTACCGGGAAGGCAGGTTGCAGAAAGCTGTTCTGGCACGCTTTATACTTTCCGGCGAAGAAAAGAAGCAGGCAGTCAACGATGTGGTGCACCCAGCTGTGGCAAAAGACTTCGAACGAAGCGGCATCGACTGGTTGGAGAGTGCTATTCTCTACGAGAGCTGTTTCTACCGACGTACACATCTGGACTATACAGTATGTGTTACGGCTCCAGAGGAGGTACGCATACAGCGAGTAATGGAACGTGACCATATTGACCGCGACAAGGCACTACAGTGGATAAACGCCCAGATGGAACAGAAAACAATGGCTGCCATGAGCGACTATGTCATCGTTAACGACGGAGAACAGGATATCGCCATTCAGACTGAGCGTATTCTGGAAGACATCAAGAGAAATATACTTGAAAACAAGAACTAACAAAAAAACGACAACAAATAACAAAAATGGAAACAATTCTTTCTATCGCAGGCAAGCCAGGCCTCTACAAACTGGTATCACGCGGAAACAGAACACTTATTGTGGAGACTATAGATGCCAGCAAAAAGCGCATTCCGGCTTTTGCCACAGACCGTGTGACGAGCTTGGGCGATATAGCCATGTATACGGATGCCGACGAGGTGGCTCTGTGGAAAGTACTGGAGAGTGTGGGCCAGAAGGAAGAGAGCAAGGAGTGCAGCCTCAACTACAAGAAGGCTTCTGCCGATGAGTTGCACGCTTATTTTGCAGAAGTATTGCCCAACTATGACCGCGACCGTGTACACGATAGCGACATCAAGAAACTGCTGCAGTGGTACAACATTCTCGTAAAGAACGGCATCACCGACTTCAAGACTACACTCGCACCAACAGACGGTGACAATGTAGACGACCGCTTGGAGCAAGAGACAGAAGCTGCCGCAGAATAAACGGCAGGACGAAGTCCTTTTGTAACAACCAAAACAACTTGACATGTTTTCGTATTGAGAAAAAACATGCCAAGTTGTTTTTTTATTTTGTGCTGTAAAGTAACAGCATGTATACCTATCCTACTCTGCCACTTCAAAGTCTTCGTTGTGCACACCACGGATAGCAACAGCAAGCCCCCCAAAGTCGAAGACAAGTTGACGGTCACGGTCTATACGGATGATGTACCCCTCGTAACCCTTGAATACACCTGTCAAGACACGAAGCTTGACATGGTCACGGGCAAATTTCTCGAATGGGTCGCGCAAGAATGTAATTCGTTCTGGCTGAGTCTTGGAAACACACATAAAAGGACGCATCACAGCATCGGGGATGGTAGCAGGAAGACGTCTACTACAATCTTTGACGAGATGGTAGTGCGGAAAGTTTTCTTTCAAAAAAGCCACGATATTTCTTACTGAACCCTGTAGGAACACAAGACCACTGACGGTGGGAACCAATGTCTTGCGTACGCCCTGCTGTTTCTCTTTATCTTTATAGTGGTAACGGTAGGTTTGGTGGATGAAGAAGGGTTGCTTAACGGTATTTGACTCATCTGAATTGTAATTATCAAGCCACTTTTGGAACCGTTTAGTGAGCATATGGGGGATGAAAATATAACTCCAACAAGTGCATGAACTGGCAGAATCTACATTTTCGGATGACTTATCGGATGGTAAGACCTGCTCGGAAACGGATACATCGTTCATGTTCGGAGCCGAAAGTCTTTCAGTCCCGATAATGTTAATGCCCTTTGGCAGACGTTTGTCTTTGTCGGTTGTAAAAGGAGGTTCCGAACAGTCCTGCATCATCTTCGTTTTTCTACTTAATACCTTGGCAGCATGGCCACTTTACATTCCTTGTGTACTTTCACGCACAGGAAGGACCACAAAACTTTGCAAAGTTATAAAAAAAAAGCGAATAAGACTATAAAAAGCATTACTTTTTATCTTTTCCACCAAAACGTGTTCAGTCACAATGACAACGCCAAAGCAGCGTCAGAAGGACAATTCTATTGTCATTCTGACACCACTTTTTTGTATATTCTCGTGGTTACGGTAACTCAAGCGCCACACGTAGTCGATACGCAGGAACTTGAAGATATTCTCGATACCTACACTCGCCTCCATATAAGGAGTCTTGCCCATGAGATGGGTGTACGTCGGGAAACGGTACAGTCCCTCAGAGGTAGCACTCTTCAAGGGGTTGTTCTTGTCGGTAAGGTGACCATATAGTCCACGGAAACAGAACACTTCACGCCACTTTAGTTTCTTGATGAGCGGCAGACGGTTTAGCAAGTTTCCGTTCATATAGTAAGTCACATCCCAAGAGAGGTACTCGTCGTTGATAAACTCCAAGGCGTTCATATTCGTATACGATTCGGGCTGGATGGTATAGGTAAGGTTGGCGTTGGGGATTATGAGCAACGGCCAGGGATCCTTGGTCCAAACTTTTCCGGCCTTGGCGATGATGTCGACATAACCGAAGGCAGACAGCCAGAAACGTTTCTGGAATCCGATATCGGTACGCTGATAGCTATAGTCGGAACCGAGCACGTTCTTCACCGCCATGACATGATTGAGATTGACGATGACGGCATCGAAGGTAATGGGGATACGCAGGTTACGTGTCTGGTAGAACTTCTCGTTATGGGCATAGCGGAAATTGAGTTCGAGCTGTGTCATGTCGTAATGGCTCTGCGGCAGAAGACTGCCGTCAGCCTCGAAGCGGTCGAACACGGCCAGTTCTGTTGCGTACTCACGACGGTTGCGCAAGATGGCCTTGTAAGAGATACCACTATACAGTTCGCGGGTATAGGTCAGTTCGGCCTGGCGCAGGTAGGATATGTCGTGGTCTTTCTTACGGCGTATCATGAGCATCATGTTGTCTTTAGACGTATACATGTAGCTCTGCCCCAGTTTGTTAATGTCGTACATATACTCAAAACGGAGCGAGTGTACGGGGAACTCCTTGCGATATTCCTTGCGGTCTGTAAAGGAATACTCAACGAGACCGTCATACTTCAGCCGCTTGTCCTTCACACCATAAGCCACATAGCCGTCAAGGAACAGTCGCTTGTTGAAAGCGGGCGTAGTGGAGCCACCGATGCGGTAGCGCATACCCTCTAGGCTGTTATTGTTGATGGTAGAATTCATGGGACCGAACTCGAACATGTTCTTGCTGGGATCGGGATGAGTCGGAATGTAGCCATTAAACATGATGGAGAGGAAACGCATAGTATAACGGAACGCCGGCACCTGATTGAGCCGTTTCATGAGCGATTCGGTGGTATTGGCATTGCGATTGGCTGCCTCTAACGGGCGGTTTTCTTCCCAAAAGGCATCCGTCTGGTGACGAGATCCTTGCAGACTGATGACTGGTGCACTCTCATCGAAATACTTCATTTCGTCAGGCGCAGGAGCATCGAACGAATGGTTCGTGTAGATATTCAATCGGCGCGCATACATACCCTTGGTACGTTCCGTTAGTTTGAAGTTGACGCTGATGTCGTTCTTCGTAATGAGCCGTGTACTGTCGGCTGTACGCACGAAGTCTTGTTCTATACTGAGTTTCGACACATAGTTGAGGTTTATCTTCTTGGGCACGTTGAGCACGGCACGCTCAACAAAAAAGGTTGAGTCGAGCGTGACATAAAGATGACCGGTGAATCCCCAGGTCTCAGAGTTATGGGGCACGAAACCAAGATCCACACAGCGCTGGTTGTTGACCGTAACTGTGTCGAGGAGGTAATACTTATAGTAGTCTGGCCCCATAGTAGAGAGCGGACTGACAAAACGTTGCAGGAAGAGGGGCACGTCGTTCTGGAAGATATCTACCTCCTTGAACACCTCGCCCAAGAACTGCTGTATGCCGTCACTGGAAAATATCTCGTCGATGCCCGACGACTTGTACCCCTTCACTACCTGCTTTTCGGTGCTGGGTGACTTGCGCCAATAAACGGTCTGCACCTTTTCCTTCTCGGAAACGGGGAGGATGGTAACGCCATCTTCGAGGGTATCGACAAACTCGCTGAGGAAGTCGAACTTTCCCTTCTTGCCGTCCTTACGCTTTTTAGGCGTATAGTCGTTCTTGCCGAAGAGGGTCTTCTCGTACTGATCGTAACTGAAGTACTGGTGATTACGTGGGCTATTCTCCTTACGTCGTGCGATAACCTGCCGCACGAAAGCAACAGCTGGATTCTCCTTCTTACGGTACTTCTCCTTGCGAGGCTTGACCACTACTTCCTTGAGCGACACACCATCGGGACTGAGTTGTATGGCCATATCTACAGAAGACTGGCGGGTTGACAGTCCTATATTCTTAGTGCGGTATCCCATAAATGAGACACGTAGCGTACCGCTTCTGCGGGGCAAAACAAGGGAAAACTGACCATTACCGTCAGTTACGCACCCCAGTCCGGTTCCCTGCAAAAGAAGCGAGGCGTAAGGTAACGGCTCCCCAGTGATAGAGTCGGTCACGGTACCTTTCAACGTCACATTCTGAGCACGAAGCGTACCAGCCATCAACACCACCACAAGAAGCAGAAAATATCTGAATCTCATATCGAAGTGTTTACTTGCAAGCCTTGGTGGTAAACATCTTACTGTCGATATTTACATTAAGGGCATAATCGGAGAAGTCGTATTGCGAGTAGTTATTGCCGCGCTCGTTTATGAGCAGGCGTGTAATGCAGCCCGTCTTGTCTATCAGTACGGTGAACGAAGTAAACATCAGACGGCGCTTGGCCTTGGAGTCTGTTACCTTAGGGGTGACAGTGAGCAGGTACGAAGCGCCCGACTTGCTAACCGTAACATTGGCTTGCGTGGTAAGAACCGCACTATTGTCTGTCGTCTGCAGACGGGTAATGATATCGCTGAGAATTTCGAAAGGGTTGTTTCCCTGTGCCTTGGCTTTAATGGTGCGCGACTTGCCACCCTTTACCATCGTATAGGCATTGCCTACCGCAAGGAGCATCTCCTTGGTACTGGCGAACACCATACTTTGCTGTCCGGGACGTTTCCAGTAATACTTGCCTGTAGTCACAACGTCTTTTGTAACTGCGGCGTTATGGCGCGTCAACTTGATGTTGGCGGTATAAGTATTCAGTGCCTTGTAACGGTTTGCCACCGCCCTGCGCAAGTCTGCCTGTTGTGCAGAGATGGTAATACAAGCCAACAAGAGAAACAAAAATGTAGTCAGAGTACGTTTCATATCTTTCATTTTTTATCGTGTTAAGAGTAGTCAATACTTTTTTATATCGTATAGAATATACTTTTTTTATTTTGTATTCAATATTTTCCAAATGGGTTCTTTGCCCAAGATGGCTGCACAGGTATGCAGACTCGTCATCGTGACCCCGTGTATTCCATGCAGCATGAGATTCTGCCCAGTAAAAAGCAGGTTAGGAATAGGCGTATGGGGCGACAGAAGAGTCATGAGCGGATTGCGATAGTCCTTGCGCATACCATAGGCACTTCCGTCTGGGGTAAGCGTATAGTCGCGCCATGTCAGCGGTGTGGAGGTATAACACTGCGTATAGGACTTAATGCCCGGGATGCAGGAGGCGGCCGTATCAATGCACTTGGCGGCCATTTGTTCTTTCATGTCCTCGTATTCGGCACCGCGGTGTCCCACGCGCGTATCCTGCCATTTCTCACAGAAATCATAAGTCATGGGCGTAAGCAAGTCAACCTGCCGGGTATAACGGCTGCCGTCTTCCGGCACACGGCAACTCACCAGCACACCGCCCTTACTGGTGTCCCAGACATCGCCCTCTGGATAAATGTAGTGGTTATGGTTGAAGTAAGGCAATGTCTCTGACGGGAACACTAACGATACGGTGAACATTCCGAAAGTATTGGTGGCCGATGCGATGCGCCGACGGAACACCTTCTTCAGTTTGGTACTCTCCTTTACGAGAAGAGTAGTCTGTGCCGGGTGTATGTCACTTACGAAGGTGTCGGCCTCGTAACGTTCGCCATTATCGCAGACGGCATACTTCAAAACACCATCCTGTTCCACCAGTTCGGTGACCTTGGCACGGCACACCACCTCGCCCCCCATAGAGCGGATACCCTGAACAAGGCGGTCTGTCAACAGCGAAGCATCACCCCTGAGCCGCCAACTACTCTCCACATAACTGCTGTTGCCATGGAGGAAACTGAACAGGGGCAACGACTCGCGACGCAGTTCCATCTTGAGGGAAGTGCCGCTAAGTACATCACGGAGCAGTGGCGTGCGGAAGGTGTCTTCGAGAAACTTCCATGCACTGGTAGTAACAAGCGACCCCATGTATTCGGGTTGGACGGTATTGGGAGAAAACGGTTCAATCCCATCAGCAACAGAGTCTTTCAGTTGTTTGGTATAGTGAAGTATCCCTACACGTTCGTCAGGAAATTCGCAAGAGAGATGTTCACAGAAACGGTCGTACCCCTGCGGAAGGTCGAAGCTGCGCCCCCTGACGGTGACACGGTCGAAACAGTCGGTGTCCAACTGATGCCATGGCAAGGAAAGGAGGTCCATGTACTGGAACACGGCATGGAGCGACTGTCCTTCGGCAAGACCTCCCACATAATGGAATCCCGTATCAAACGACAGTCCCTTGCGTCTGTAGCTCTGCAGACAACCACCAGGCTGTGGACTCTGTTCGAGTACGAGTACACGCTTGCCTTCGCGGGCAAGGATGTAGGCGCACTCGAGTCCGCCTAAGCCGGCACCGATAATAATGACGTCATATCTCATTATTTTTCCTTTTTTACCTTTTTACTCTTTTACTTTTTTACCCTTCATCCAGTACCACACGGCAGGCTGCACTACATAGGAGAGCACCACCGCCGAAACCAGTCCCACAAGTGTGGCGAAACCTACCGACCGGATGGCCGGGTGACGTGCGAAGAGCATGGAGGCCACGGTGACAATGAGGATAACGGCACTGAAGAAGATGGCCGTCTTGTGGTAACTCAGCAGCTTGCTGCCGCCCTCGCCACCGGTAAGTCCACTCATCACGAAGATACTATAGTCTACTCCGATACCGAAGATGAAGGTGGAGATGATGATGTTGATAAGATTGAACCGCACATCGAAGAGAGCCATAGCCCCGAGCACAATGAGCCAACTTAACAGGATGGGCATAAATGCAAGCAGCGTCTTAGTGATGCTGCACCTGAAACTGACAAGCAGCACAACGAAGACGAAAATCATAGACACCCATTGCAATACATTGAAGTCTTCGTTCATACCCACCAATGTGTCAATCGTATAATAATAGGTGTCGAGCACCATGAGATGGGGCACGTTGGCAATAGCGTCGCAGATGCGGTAGTAGTCGCTCGTCTTGCTTTGCACAGTATCGTTGGCGCAACGCACGGATGTGAAGCACAGGTATTCATCGTTGTACGACTGTTCCATAAGGGTAGAGAGGTAACCTTCGGGGACAATACCTGCCTGGTAGAGAGCATCAGGCTCGTAGTCTTCACGCGCCAACTCAAAGAAGGGTTCGAAGCCCTCTGGGTTAAGCCCTACAGCTGGTGCCGTCTGGGCTATGAGGGCACGCACTTTCTGCAAGCGTGCCTCCGTCCAGTAATTCTTCCATGCAGCGATACGCTGCCGTTGCACCTGAAGGGGAACGAATATCTGACTGGTGGGAGTGTAGCTCTTCACCAGTCCTATGCGTTTGAGCGAGTCGAGTTTGTGTTCCAATACACCAAAGTGGGCTATCGCCTCCTCCATCGTCTTGCCAGAAGCGGCAAAGTACTTCTCTTTGTCTCCCGTGAAGGTTTTCTGACGCAAGAGGTTCTCCGAGTAGGTAGTGTTCTCCTCTTCGTACCCCAGATTGTGCATGTTGGCATCAAACTGCGTACCCTTCACTACATATGCTCCTATGCACACTACAGTAAGCAACAGGATGGTGACAAGCAACGGCTTTTTGCTGTGGAAGGGATAGGCATTGATGCGGTCGATAAGCCGGAACGCCTTGTTGGGTCGACTCTCCCCTTCTCCTTTTCCCAACAGCTGGGGCAAGAACAGAATACAGAAGAGCGTAGTGCCAAGGATAGCAAAGGTTGCAAAGAGCCCGAAGTCCTGCAACAGGGCTGTATTGACAAAGATAAGTCCGGTGAAGGAACCTATAGTGGTGAGACAGCCCAGGCAGACAGGACGCACCTGGTCGCGGAGCATCTGCTCGGGGTCACTGACGTATCGATGGTGGGTAAGGATGTGGAGCACATAACTGAGGGCTACGCCCAGAATGATGGCACCGATACCGAGGGCTATGAGCGAGAACTGCCCCTTGATGAAATACATCATGGTCAAGCCGAAGAGCGTACCGAAGGCTACAGGCAGGAGCAGCAGCGGAAGCGTGTTCCACCGGCGGAAGCAAAGCAGCAGGAATATGAGCACCAACAGGAGCGAACCGCCCACTGTGTAGACGAGATCCTGTTTAATCTGCGTGGCATTGTAGAAACCGCTGGCGGGTGTGCCGTGGTAGCTGACGTGTACGTCGGGGTGAGAAACGGCAAACTGTTCTATCAGTTGGTTGAGGTGTTGGAAGAGCACAGATCCCTGCCCCGTGTTCATTGCTGAGAAACGAGGGGTGATAAAGGCTACGCACACCGTAGAGTCTGCCACAAAGAAATGACCGTCAATGGTCTTGTAACCGCCTGTTCCGCCTGCGAGCAGGGGTTTCATCTGTGCGGCCAGCACATTGCGGATACCGATGGGGTCCGACTGTATCAGTTCCGGATAGGCAGAACCGAATTCGCCCTCCATATCCTCCTTGTTCTGGCGCATCTGGCGCGCCATATGGGCTGGGGTAAGTAAGGTGTCTATATGGGCATAGAGCGAGGTGTCTATGTAGGAGGGCAGATGCTCAGTGAGGTAGTCTATTCCGTCGGGCATAAGGTCATCGGAAAGGCGATAGAACACGTCGCCTATTGCACGCGAGGCAGAGTCGCCCTGACCGTCAAGAGCCATGAGCGAGTCGACAAAGGCATCGCACACCTCGGCTATCCGCTCTGTGGAGGTTCCTTTCTTGCCCTCAAAGAGCAGGAAGGTCTTATCCTTGATGCGCAGATTGGCGAAGGCAAGTTTCATGCTGCCGTCCTCATTGCGTGAGGAGGGCATCAATTTGTTGAGGTCTTCCTCCAGATGTATTTGCGAAGAGAAGTAGCCGAAGACCAGAAAGAGAGTTACCATCGAAATCCAAAACGCCGGACGGTGTTTTTGGAAAAAGCGGTAGATGTAGATGCAAAGCCTTGTCATAAATATTTTTTATACTGTCATTTCTCCTTTGTATACCATGTAGGTATCGTTGTTGTCGCTGATAGTGCCCTTAACGGTGCACGAGGCATCCGAGACAGAGAGAATTTCTATCTTCACGTCGAGCGCCGAACACTTTGCCGGAGTCATCAGCGAAGTAAGGCGGCACTGGTTTACAGAAGACTGATGTAGCGACTTGCCCACCACGGTCTCGGTACACTCCTTTATCATCTGCATGTTGCACACACCGGGGCATACGGGTTCGCCAGGGAAATGACCACGATAGACATCGCAGTCGGGCAGCAGTTCAACATGACATACTGCTACGCTATCTTCCTGGCGGTCTATGTCGAGGATACGGTAATAACGGTTCTCAAGTCTCATTTTTTATTTTCTGATAAAAATTTTCATTTGGGTGTCAGCCGCAAGGGTATCGTCCTCCTTTATCTCTGCGTTTCTGTCGGCTACGATATAGGTTTGCGCCGAGAGCAGGGTTACGCCATTCACCTCTACTCCCATATGGATGGTGGTAAGGAGGCAGTCGCCCACCTGCGGACGATGATGGCAACGGAACTTCTTTACCTCTCCTATATAACCCACGGGCGGCTCTGTTACTCCTGCCATAATGGCCTTGTATCCGGCAAAGGCGGAGGCCGACTGGGCGATGTGCTCTATGAGTCCGCTCTCGTCCATTGTATCATCCTCGCCGAGGAAGAAACAGGAGGGAGAGACGGTGAGGCAGGTCGTTGCCTGCTCCCCGTCTGCCCGCAGCAACTCATCCACCATCAAGATGGGGTCTCGCTGTGGAATGAGCTGCGTAATAGTAAAATTCTCCATCATCATTATTTGGGAAGATGGGTCTCGATGTAGTCATACAGATTGTTGAAGGTCTGTATGTTCTTCAGTTCTGATACGGGAATTACCACCTTGTAAGTTTGCTGTACGAGGGCAATAAGGTCTACGAGGCTCAAGCTGTCGAGGCTGAGCGTGTCCTTGATGCTTGCCTCAGGGTCGAAGTTGGTGGTCTCTACATCAAACTCTTCTGCCAAAAGGCCGTTTACCTGTTCTACGATTTCGTTACGTGTCATAATCTTTTATTGTTATTATTTATTGTTATTGTTATCTGTTAAGGCGTGTCCTAAAAAAATACACGCATAGCCTAACTTCCGATAGGTCACATCAAGTCTGTTTTCACAGATTTTTCACTATGAGCGTGGAATTGGTACCTCCGAAGCCGAACGAATTGGAGAGGAACATGTCGAAGTGGGTCTTCAGCAGTTCGGGCTGCACATGGATGCACGCCGTCTCCTCATCGGGGTTCTCAAAGTTGATGTTGGGGGCTATGAAGTCGTTCTTCATCATGAGGAGCGAGTAAATGATTTCGCTGGCTCCTGCCATCCACATCTCGTGTCCTGTCTGGCTCTTTGTGGAAGTAACGGGCACGTTGCGGTCGCCGAAGAGGCGGGCGATGGCCTGCGCCTCACGTGCGTCTCCGATATGGGTAGACGTGGCGTGTGCATTGATGTAGCCTATCTGGTCGGGCGTAACCTGTGCATCCTTCAGACACAACTCCAGCGAGCGTGCCGGTCCGTCGACATTGGGTGTGGAGATGTGGTCGCCGTTGCCCGAGAAGCCCCAACCGATGATTTCTGCCAAGATGGGAGCGCCACGCTTTACTGCGTGCTCATACTCCTCGAGTATTACGGTAGCCGCACCACCGCCCGGCACCAGTCCGTCGCGGTCACGGTCGAAGGGTCGGCTTGCCTTGGTAGGATCGTCTTCACGTACGGAGAACGACTGGATGCCGTCGAAGGCTGCCACACTGTACATGTTGTTCTCCTGTGCGCCACCGCACACCACGCACTCCTGCAAACCATTGCGGATGAGCAATGCACCCAAGCCGATAGACTGCGAACCTGATGCACAGGCTGCAGAGGCTGTAAGGTTGATACCGCGCAACTTGAAGAGGCAGGCGAGGTTCATCGTAACGGTGGAGTTCATGGACTGGAAGATAGAGCCGCTGCCACAAGCCACGGTGCTCTTGAACTCACGGAACTTGTCCAGAGCCTGCATGGTGGCCTCGGCCACAGAGTCGTTGCCATAGACAAGTCCTACCTCGTGCTGGGCTATATAGTCGGCATCGAGGTGCGCATTCTCCAATGCGTCTTTGGTGGCCATATAGGCATACTGCGCCTCTTCTGGCATAAAGTGGCGCTGGTTGCGCGGTACAAAAGGCTTGAGGTTAGGTTTCGGCACATTGGCACAGAGGGCAGAACGGAAACCTGCATCCTTGCGTTCCTGGCTGAAGATGATGCCACTCTTTCCGGCGAGGAGCGAGTCGCGCACTTCGTCGAGGGTGGTTCCGAGGCATGACCAGATGCCCATACCGGTAATTACTACTCTTTTCATATTCTTTTATCTGTTCTATTATTTTCTGTTACTATTTTTACGTGTATTCTCATGCTTCTTTTCCGGCCTCTTTTTCTTCGCTCCGCATACTTTTCTCATAACATCTCCTGCGTTTCACGAGGCGAGGATTGAGGGGTTTCCATTGCGAGAGCTCCCTTACGTTGTCCTCCAGCTGCGGTCCGGTCTCGGCCCATGTGTACCCCAACTTGTTGAATACGGGGATGAGGTCGTTGAAGAAGAGGGCATTCACGCCCAGTCCCTGATAGTCGGGCAGTACACCTATGAGAAGCATCTCCGCCTTGCCCTCGTGTTTCCACTTCAGGGCCTTCAGCAGGTGAAGCCATCCCCACGGCAGAAGTTTTCCATGGGTCTTGCGCATGGCATGCGACAGACTTCCCATCGACACGCCTGCCCCTACCATTTTCCCTTCACCGTCCTCTATGACAGAAATCATACGCGTGTCTATCAGCGGAATATAATGCTTCACGAAGAAGTCTATCTGCTTGTCGGTAAAAGAGGAGTAGCCGAAGAGTGGCGAATAGCACACATTCAGCAGGTCGAAGATACGCTTGCCGTAACCGCCATACATAATCTGCCGCTTGGAGAGTTTCTTGACGTGGAGGCCAAACATCTCGCGCGACAATTTGGTGACGCGGGCATATTTCGGAGGAATCTCCTGCGGAATATCCACCTGTATCTGCACCCAGTCTACTGCCTTGCGGAACCCGAGAGCCTCCATATGGCGCGGATAGTACGGATGATTGTAGATGGTGACGATGGACCCCATCTGGTCGAAGTCTTCCACGAGCATGCCCTCCTTGTCGAAGTCGGAAATACCGAGCGGCCCCTGCACGAGGTTCATTCCGCGTTCCCTCCCCCACTCCTCCACGGCAGCGAGCAGAGCGGCCGAAACTGCCTCGTCATCGATAAAGTCGATAAACCCGAAGCGTACCGAACGAATGTTCCATTTTTCGTTGGCACGGCGGTTGATGATGCCGGCGATACGACCCACGCATTGTCCCTCGCCATCGTAGGCAACAAAGCCCTGGATGTCGGAATACTCGAGACCGGGATTCTCTTTAGGGTTAAAAGTGTCCCGTATGTCCTGGTCAAGATCAGGCACATACTGCGGTGTATCGCTGTAGAGACGATGAGGAAGACTGACGAAGTCGTCCATCTCCTGTTCTGTCTCTACTTTCTTTATTGTTACATTATGCTTTATAGCCATTCTTTTTCATGCATTTACGCTATCGGGTTGCAAAAATAACATTTTTTTTCGGAATAATCGCCTCTTTTTTGTCCACAAAAGTTTCCGAAAGCTCACATTGGCAGTTTTTTTTCCTTTTTTGAACAAAAAACCCTTTCCATTCGTCGTTTATGCGTTCTGAAAGAAAGCGGGTTATAATAACACTCCGCCAGTCCTCTTCTCGCCTACTCGCCAGAGAGAGGAGCCGAGGCAGAACATTTTGCCCGGAAGACAATCCTGCCGCTTCTATTTACATTATATTATAAGTAACAGCACACCACATACTGCGCTACAAATGTCCGATAATTCCCCATAAGGAAGAAACACAGCACAAATGGCACAAAAAAGGCATCGTCAATGCTCTTTATTTCGGGAAATGATTGTATTTTTGCACCCGAAATGCAATAAAAAGCATTGCCCTACCAACAAAAGTACACGAAACCACCACTCTGACAACGTAAAAATGGAGACAAAGAAGAACAAAATACCTTTTGGCGACGAAGTTTTAGGAACAATGGAATACCCCGTTTTTTCATCAAGGCACAGAGGCATTTCCGAAGCGGAATATAAAGTACGCATGGAGCAGCTCACCGACAAGGATGTAACCGTGTTTGACGAACTGGGAGCCTTACCGGCCGCAAACATACACTCCGAGACCTACGCCACCATTCTCTGCCTTGCAGGAAAAGCGTCCTGCAAGATAGAAGGCAAGGAGTACAACATCGGCAAGAACGACATCGTGATGGCGCACCCCAACCAGTTGATAGAGAACACGATGGTAAGCTGCGACTTCAAATGTCGCGGCATATTGATGTCGCCCTCCTATTTCGAGAGCATTTTTATTTTGGGCGGCAACATCTGGGAGGCTGGTCTCATTATACGCGAAAATCCGTTGCTGCATCTCGAAGACCAGGATATGGACCACTTCCTGAACGACTATGAATTCCTGAAACGGAAGTTGGCAGACACCCATCTGCCCCACCACGCCCAAATCATCAAACTGCTGCTGCAGTCGTTCATCTTCGAGTTTTACGACAACCTCGCCCCCATGCTCAACCAGCCTCTCCCCGACCGCAACTATTCCTCGGCAGAAATCATCTTCAAACGTTTCGTAACCCTCGCCTCCACCGAGACACCTCGCCACCACGACGTGGCCCACTACGCCAACAAGCTCTGCATCACGCCCAAGTACCTCTCCGCCATCTGCAAGAAACAAACAGGCAAAACGGCTTCCGACCTTCTCTACCAGGTCACACTCAACTATATCCGCACCATGCTCACCTCTTCCGAGAAGAGCATCAAGGAGATAGCTGCCGAAGCTGGCTTCGACAACCTCTCCTTCTTCGGCAAGTATGTAAGGCGAGGGCTCGGAATGTCGCCGCGAGAATACAGGGCGAAAAGATCGTAACTTTTTTATAGGAGGTGCAGCACCCTCGCTGCACCATCATAAGTACGGTGAGGGCGCCGTACCTCCTAAAGCCTCCGCCCGAACCGCATAATTGTCCAAACAGAATGTTGCAACTTTGCATCGCGAACAAGAACAAAACAGAACTCCGCATCCCGAACGCATCCCGAACGCATCCCGAACAAAAAGCGACACGCAAAACCGACTTGCATACCGGCACACAAACTACGGCAAATTGGACTTCATGTGCTACCCCCTTTTTCTTCGAGGTTAAGACCTCGAGGGGAAAAGGTTAAGACCTCGAGGGGAAAAGGTTAAGACCTCGTGTTTTTACGGGTTCATAGAAAGAGGGCGTGTGTCTATGCAATCGGCTTCATGCTGAGGGCGTATTTTGTGCTGGCAAACCGTACGGGCGTGAACTGGAGAAGCAAGCTCTTAAAAAAGTTCAAAAATATCAAGCTTACCGAATATTTCATACCTTTTTATTGCGAAATTGAAAATTTCTTCATAACTTTGTACCCTATCAAGCACTTTTACATCGGAAAATGTAACGGACAGGAACTATGAACGAAGTCTGGATACTTTGCCGAAAACTTAACCGAGATTCAGTCACCCTAACGGTGACATCATTCTAACAGACAAAAAAGCCTATACATTATGGCGGTAAAAATACTCAGCGTAGACGACGAACAGGATTTGGAACTGCTGCTCACACAGTACTTCCGACGTAAGATAAGAAAGGGTGAATACGAATTCTTCTTTGCTCACAACGGCATCGAGGCATTGCAGACCTTGTTGGCTCATCCGGATGTTGACATCGTATTGAGCGACATCAACATGCCGGAGATGGACGGCCTTACATTGCTCAAGAAACTGAAAGACCGCAACAACCCGGCATTGAAAGTCATCATGGTTAGCGCATACGGCGAGATGGGCAACATACGCACCGCCATGAACAACGGTGCCTTCGACTTTGCCATGAAGCCGATAGACCTCGACGACCTGCAGCGAACCATAGAAAAAGCCATCACAGAGATAGACTTCATCAAGTCTACCCAGGAAGAGCACACGCAACTGGTGGACATCAAGGGCGACTTGGCTTTGGCTGCAGAGATACAGTTGGCCATCCTGCCCCACACATTCCCTCCGCAGTCTCCGTTCCAGGCTTACGCCGGGAAAGTGAACATGCACGCCACCATGAAACCCGCCAAGGATGTGGGCGGCGACTTCTACGACGTTTACCCCATCGACGAGGAACATCTCGGGTTCTGTATCGCCGACGTCAGCGGGAAAGGGGTTCCTGCAGCCCTCTTTATGGCAGTCAGCCATACCTTGCTGCGCTTTGCCGGCAAAAGTTCCATAGAGCCCACTACCGTCATCGCCGACAGCAACACCATCCTGGCTACAGAGAGTTTCGACTCCATGTTCGTCACGCTCTTCTACGGCGTTTACAACACCACGACTGGCGAAATCAGTTACGTCAATGCCGGACACAACGCCCCGTACATCCTGCGGCAGGACGGCGAAGTGGAGGAGTTGCCGTACAGCAGCAACATCTGCCTTGGCATCATACCCGACATTCCTTTCCAGGCATCCAGCGCGACGCTGAACCCCGGCGACGCCATCGTTACCTTTACCGACGGCGTGACGGAAGCCTTCGCCGCCGACGGTGAACTGTTCGGGGAGAAACGGCTGGAGAGTCTTATCGGGACGCTCACCGGCAAACCCGCCGAGGAGATAACTGCCGCCATCAACACGGCTGTACAGAAACATGCCGAAGGGGCCGAGCAGAGTGACGACATCACCTGCCTCGTCCTGAAAAGGCTTTAAGGCATTACATTCATTCCATCGCAAATACCATCCATGACGTTCAAACGCACCAGTCTCTCCATTCTCCTCACCGCCGCTCTTATGGCCATGAGCTCCGGCATAACCTACCTGTTGTGTACGGAAAGGGATAACCATGAGATGGAGAATCTCAAGGAACAGGTAATAAAACTGCAGGCCGCAGAACGCGAAGCCATTGTTACCAAGCGAATAAGCGAGCAGATGGGCGACATAGCCATGGAGCAGAAACTCGTATCCGACCGCCAAAGGGAACGCGCCGAAGAGCAGTCGCGCGTGGCGGACATGGAACGCGGTAAAGCGGAGCTGGAGCGTGGCCTTGCCATCAAGGCGCAATACAGGGCTATCGTGGCAGCAAAGCAGGCGGACAGCATGCGCATCGTTGCCGACGGACAACGCGAGAAAGCAAACCTGCACATGCAAGAGGCGCTCGTAGCCCGGGCACATGCCGACACCTCTTTCTATTGCTCGCTGGGCCGTTCGCTCGCCCAGACTGCCATTGCACAGACGGGTACGCAAAACCGCGCACTGGCGCCTCTCCTGGCTTACTCCTCGTACTATTTTACGAAGACGTACCAAGGCAACCTGTACCAGCAAGATATCTTTACGGCGCTTCTGAACAATGCCAATACCGCCCAACAGCTTGTCACGAAACTAAAAGGAGGTGTGCGGGGCATCGTGCGTGACGGCAACTCGCTCGCCGCCGTCTCCGACTACGGCGAACTCGTATTGATTACCCCTAACGATACCACCGGCGGAAAACTGTCCAGTTTTACGACCCGACTCCTGATAAGCGACAATTCGTACAACTTCCGACAAGTGTGCATCGCCGGCAACATGGCGTACGCTCTGGACTGCGACGGCACGCTCGTCACGGCACCGCTCAGCGGCTTGGGGACGTACACGCCGGTGTTGCTGCCCAAGCCCAACTTCAAGCAAGCTCACTGGACACACCTTTTTGTTACCGACGGCGGAAACATCCTTGCTGCCAACCAGCACCAGATATTCTTGCTCGACCCCACGGGCACGATGATTCTTGCCAAACGTTCCTTCGACAACGACATCACCTGCATCGGGAAACACGGCAATTCCTTCTGCGTCTTCGACAACAAGCACCAAGCCTGCATGCTCAGCAGCGACAACCTCGAAGTGCTGAAAACGAAACTGTTCCGCACCGAAGACCTTACTGCCAACGTTACTGCCTACCACTACGTACCAAGCGAGAAACTGCACATTCTGGGGCTCGACAACGGTACCGTATACACCTTCTCCGACGACATGCAGCACAAGAACATACGTACGGCACACACCTCGGCCATTACGCAGATAGAAGACTACGGGTGGTGTGTTGTCACCACATCGTACGACCATACCCTGCGCCTGTGGAACCTGGAAAGTTTCAAGGAAGGCGGAGCCATCGTGCCTTCCAAGGTGGAATACCGCACATGGCCCCTTGCCATATCTGCCAGCACAGACAGGAACACACTCTATGTAGGACTCTCCAGCGGCAACATCCGAACGCTCTCCATCTCTGTGGACAAGAACGCACAGGAAACGAGAAACAACATCACACGAGAGTTTACACCTACAGAATGGGAATACTTCATGGGCAGCAACGTACCATACAGAACTTTTAAATAAACCGATGAAAAGACTCCTCCACACTTTTCTACTCATCGCCGTGTTGCCACTTCTCTGCAACACCATACCGCTTCTGGCTGCAGAAACGGCGAGGTGGTATGGTTTGCCGTTTGTCACAAACTTCCTGCCCAAACAATACAATGCACACGCCATCAACTACGACATTACCACTGACGACAACGGCAGCGTCTTTGTCGCCAACTTCGAGGGACTGCTCTACTACGACGGGGCTTCATGGCGCAAGATTTACACACCGGGCATCAGCCGCATTACACGTGTAGAACGCGACCGGAAGGGGCGCATATGGATAGGCGGATACAACGTGTTCGGTTACCTCAAAGCCGACAGAAACGGGCAGCTCGCCATGCACACCATCGTCTCCGACCTCGACAACAGCTCGCTGGGAGAAGTGAACGGACTGATGTGCAAAAACAACAAGGTGTATGTACATACCAATACGGGCAACACGTACGTTACGGAAAACGGCAAGCTGAAACCCTACAAAGGCTCACAAGCCTTCGACACCGAGCAGACCGTAACGTTCGCCGCACAAGGACTTACCGTCAACGTAAAGCATGCCGACGGACTGACGTTCCGCTATGGCAGTACCGTTTTTGCCATGACTGAGAAGGACGGCCTATGCAGCAATGCCATCAACACCATACACTACGACGGCAACCACACCCTTTGGGGAGCTACCAACAACGGCATCTTTGCCATCGAGGTTCCCTCTGTCTTCACACAGATAGGCGAAAGCCAGGGACTGCAAGGCGAAGTGTACGCCGTCAACAAGTTGCACGACACCTATTATATTGGTACCCTCCAGGGACTCTACCGCACATCAGGCACCATGCCCGTGCTGGTAGACAACACCAAGAGTGCCTGCTGGGACATTATCAACTTGGGCACCAACGAACTGCTTGCTGCCACCTCCGAAGGCGTACTGCGCATCAGGGCCAACGGCAGCATCCAGAAAATCAATTCGTACAACACCACGGCGGTCTGCCTGGGCAAAAACGCCCAAGACATCTATGCCGGCGAGATAGACGGCATCTATGCCTACAGTATCGACGGCACACGCAGAAGACGCATTTCACCTGTCGGAAACATCCTCTCGATACATCGCAAAGGAACATCCCTCTTTGCCGAAACCGTGAACGGACAGCTCTGGGAATTCCCCCAAAACGCTACCGGCCAACCGATACTGAGACGAAAGAAATTTGACACTGACACGCCCAAGCAGGAATTCCACGACGCCTACGGCAGGCTCTGGACTACCACTGGTGTCAACTCCAAGGAACTCATGCTCGCCTCTGACCTTCCACAATACAGCATGCTCAAATTGTGGACAAAGCCGCTCGCCCACCTGAGCGTCAACGACATCTACTGCGATTCGGAAAACACCATCATGGCTGGCGGCCCGTTCGGAGTAATCTACTGCGACGTAAGCGCCAAGAACCACGCGTTCGGTGCATACGCCAAGAACACCATCCCCGTATTCATACGCAACGTGTCTATGGGCGACGAAGTTTTGTGGGGCGGATACTCTCCCGACAAGATGAAGCCCCAAAACAAGATTAGCGGATTACTGATTCCGTCCGACTGCAACTCGCTCACGATAACTTTTTCCATACGCGACCGACTGGCTGTTACGCCCGTGCTCTACCGCTACCGCATCAACAAAGACCGCTGGACCGACTGGGACACCAACGAGGAAATAAGAATAAACACCATCGACTGGGGACGCTCTACGATAGACATCGAAGCGTGCGACATGTTCGGACGCATAACACCCACAGCGCACGTGGAGTGGTACAAGAAATACCCCATATACCTGTGCTGGTACGCCATCCTGCTCTATCTGGCAATAATAGCTGCAGGCATTACAGCCATCGGAAAATGGCGCATGCGCAAGCTTACCCAGGCGAAAGTTAAGTTGGAACATCTTGTCTCGGAGCGTACATCCGAACTTTCCAATGCGCTGACCAACCTGAAGAAAGCGCAAAACGAACTGGTACGCATGGAACGCGCTGCCACGGCGGGCAAGTTGACCCAAGGTCTCATCGACCGTATACTCAACCCCATCAACTACATCAACAACTTCTCCAAACTCACCTCAGGCCTGGCATCTGACCTCGCCGAAGACATAGAGGACGAGAAGGACAACATGACTGAGGACAACTACGAGGACTGCCTCGACATCCTGCAGATGATGAAGCAGAACCTCAAGAAGATAGAAGAGCATGGCGTCAACACCACGCGAATGCTGAGAGCCATGGAGGCCATGCTCAAGACGAACGTCAAAGAGCTGCGCGACTCCGACCTCAAAGCCGTATGCCAGCAGGCTATAAGCATCTCGTGCGAATACCAAAAGGACAAGTTGCAGGCCAACGGCATCAGCATTACGGCACACCTGCCCGAAGAGAGCGTCATCAAGCCTCTGGACAGCGACACGTTCTGTACCACGCTCATTTCCGTCATCTCGAACGCCGTTTATGCCGTCACTAAACGGAAACAGCGTATAATCTCGCCCAACTATAAACCGGAAGTGACCCTCACCCTTGCCACCAACGAGGCTGGCAAAGCCGTCATTACCATTCACGACAACGGAATAGGCATAGAAGAGGCGATTCGCACCAAGATATTCGACCCGTTCTTCACTACCAAAACCACCAGCGAGGCTGCCGGTGTCGGACTGTACCTGGCACGCGAAGTGGTACTGGCACACCACGGAACCATGGAACTGGGACCACAGATTCCCGGACAGACAGACTTCATAATTACCTTATAAACTGCAATATGGAAAATCAGAAAGACATGGAACTGCAACTGCGCAACCTCCAACGCATGGCGTCGCTCGGAGTTCTTAGCGCCGGTATTGCACACGAAATACAGAATCCGTTGAACTTCGTCATCAACTTTGCCAAAATGTCCGGCACGCTCGTCAAAGACCTCAAGGACATTGTGGCAGATGCGGAGGGGAAGCTCTCTGAAGACGATATTGCCGACCTCGAAGACATTGCCGACTCGCTCGCCACAAACATGGAGAAAATACAGGAACACGGCGAACGGGCTTCCAGCATCATACAGGGCATTCTGCTCATCTCGCGCGGCAAACAAGGGGAAAAACTGCCTATGGACATCCCCCACCTGCTGCACGAATACACCTGGCTCTCGTACCACGCCATGAGGGCGAAGGACAAATCGTTCAACGTTACCATCAATGAGTCGTACCCCGAAAACATGCCCAAGATGATGGTAATACCGCAAGATCTCTCGCGCGCCATCATCAACGTGATGAACAATGCCTGCTACGCCGTAAGACAACGCAGCAGGACCGAACAGGGCGACTACGTGCCCACCATTAACGTCAGCACTTCGTACGACGCCACTACCCTTACCATCACCTTCAGCGACAACGGCGAAGGCATTCCCGACAACGTAAAGGAAAAGCTTTTCAAGGAAATCATCACCACCAAGCCCCTTGGCGAAGGTACAGGACTGGGCATGCAGATAACGCACGACATCATTACTAAAGAACACAGCGGCGAGATGCTCATCGACTCGACCGTAGGACAAGGCACCACCATCACTTTCCACATCCCATGCAAATAAAACCCACCATCATATCGGTTCTGCTCGCCTCTACCCTGGGGGTATCTGCACAAACTGCGAACAACGACATGCAACAGTTGTACAGCCAGGCAGAAGAACAATATAGCCAAGGACACTTTGCCGAATGTCAGAACACAGCGCGAAGACTGCTGGCATCCAACAGTTCCACCATGCACGCCAACGGGTACCGTCTGCTGGCCCTCTGCGCCATAGAGGAAGGCAACATGCAGGCTGCCGCCAAGCACGCCCAACGCTTGTTGGACGCTAACCCGTACTTCTCTACCGACAGCAACGACCCGCAGCGCTTCATCGACATCATAGACGAACTGAAGTCGGCTGCCGCCGGCATTACCACCGCCTCCAAGCAGGCGGAAACGGTGGAGGAAGCACCTGTACCCGTCACGCTCATCACAAAAGACATGATACGCCATTCCGGCACGCAGTCGCTGGCAGAACTGCTCTGCCTCTACGTACCGGGAATGACCATGACTGAAGGACTGGAAACCAATGTGGCAATGCACGGCACCTTCTCGCTGCTGCAGGACAAGATTCTCGTACTCCTCGACGGGCACCGCCTCAACAGCAACACCACCAACTCTGAGGCGCTCGACTTCCGTACCTCGCTCGACAAGGTAGAACGGATAGAGGTACTGCGCGGTCCGGCATCGTCGCTCTACGGCAATACTGCCCTTACTGCTGCCGTCAACATCATCACGAAAAAGGGAGCACAGATCAACGGCGGACAAATCAGCGGAACCGCAGGCACACAAAAGACCTACGGCGGACAATTTGTTGTTGGTGGGGGCAACAACGCGATGGACGTAACGGCATGGGGCGCAATCTACAGCTCGCAGGGATTCACACACACGCTCGCCAACTACGAAGGCAGAGACGTCAGTCTATACTCCAACGGCTATAACGGCAAACCTTCGTTCGACCTTGGGCTCAAGGCACGATGGAACGACTTTTCCATATCCTACAACATACAGCACTCCAAGAAGGTGCCCTACATCAACTTCATGCAGGTGCCGGCAGATTCGCACACCGAGGTTGTACAAACAGACAAAGGATACGAGTATGTCTTAGTTTCCAGTAAAAAACAGGTACAGAACTTCGACATCAACCAATACGGCAAGGTAAACGGACAAAAACCGGGACTGGGGCGAACCAACAACCGACTCCATATCGACTATTCGCACGATTTCGAAAACTTCAATCTGCAGGCTTCTGCCTATGCCTCACTCGAGAAATCCACATTATATAATCCCATAGGCGATTCGCTGAGCAATACCGTGGCTTATAGTTTCCTATATGCCCTGTCCGGAAAAGACATTACGCTCGCAGGGGCCACGAATGCAAGGGGCGTATCTGCTGCCCTCACCTGGGACGCACTTACCATAGGCGGACAGGCACAGATACAGACCAACTATCACTTGCTGGGAACGGGCACGCTGACAGCCGGCCTGCAATACGAGCACTTCTCTATAACCAATTCGACGGCATCGTTCATCAATGCCTTCGGCGACGTGAAATTTTCGTCTACCACCGGCAACTTCTTCCTCGACGGTGCGGAGATGACTTATTCTGCCTATGCGCAGACCAAGCACCTGTTCTCGCCCAACGCCATCATGAACGCCGGTGTCCGACTCGACATGCACCACCGGCAGGACGGCAGGAACATCCTGCTGTTTTCGCCACGCATTTCGCTGGTATGCAAACTGTCGCAAAACTTCTCTGTCCGCGCTGCCTATAGTCTGAGTAATGCCGACGCACCTTATATGTACCGTGCCTCGACACTTACCATCTTGAACGCCGGAGAACTGGATCCGGAGAAGATGCACTCCATACAGCTTTCTGTAGCATACAACAGACCGAAAAGTCCGTTCAAGGCTGAGGCGGTCGTGTTCTACAACATGATAAACAGCTATATTGCCTTCAGTCCGTCAAAGATGATGGACGTACAAAGCCAGCTGTTAGCTTCCTTCTTCTCCAACGTAGGCATCATGCGTACCATAGGATGCGAATTTGCCGCCACTTACCAGAAACCGCGCTTCTATGCCACCGCAAACGTCACGACACAAAGCATCAACGCATCGAGCGACAACGACATCGTGCATAACCACACCACTGTCTCCACCCCCCATTGCTTCGGCAACGTCATCGTGGCAGGTGCACCGTACGTCGGAAAAGGAAACGGTTTCTTCAAAGGCGGAAAACTATGGCTACGGGCTACGGTGAGCGGACAGAGCAGAACGTGGTATTCTACGAAAGACTGGATTAGCATGGCATTCAACATAGACACAGACGGCAAGCCGTTAAAGGGTTTTGACAATATAGAATGGAACTCCGTCAAACCGCATTTCACACTTGGCGTCGGTGCCGGCTACGAAACAAAATGGCTGAATATCGACCTCTCGCTGAAGAACATCACGGACAACCAGTACAATGTAGGTTCCGTACTCACCGACGGCATTCCGCGCGCCGGCAGACAGTTACTGGGCAAACTGACCTTCAAGTTTTAGGCCGGGTTCAAAAAAAATAGAAGCCCACGTTAGGTAAATATGTACTGCCTAAATTTTTAGCATGATTTGCAGTAGTAATTGCAGTCACTATCATACACAAAAAAGAGTTTTGTAATCCTCATCAGAGGGTCTTAATACACATAAGGCCGGATAAGATGACTGGGTAAAACCATTCGTACTTGTCTGGCCTTGAGCATTGATACGAAAAACCAATGAACGGAAAAGACTTAACCCAAGGGAGCATCGCCGGGAACATCATGACATTCTCGCTGCCATATATGTTTGCCTATTTCCTGCAAATCCTGTATGGACTTGCCGACCTCTATGTCATCGGGCAATACTGTGACGTGGACAGCACTACTGCCGTATCGAACGGTGCACAGGTGATGTACTTGGTTACCGTGGTGCTTATCGGCCTTGCCATGGGAACAACAGTTCTAACCGCACGGGCCGTAGGAGCCAAGGACAACGCAAGAGCACGCATCATTATCGGCAACACGATAACCATGTTTGCCGTCATAGCCGCCGTGCTGCTGGTTTTGCTGCTCTGCATGCGCAGTTGGATAGTAAGCGTGATGGACACGCCCCCTGAAGCCGTCGCCGGCATGGAGCATTACCTCACGGTATGTTTCATCGGCATCCCCTTCATCATTGCCTACAACATCATCGCCTCTATATTCAGGGGGCTGGGCGACTCACGGAGTCCGATGTATTTCGTGGCGGTAGCATGCGTGGTGAACATCGCCCTCGACTATCTCTTTATCGGTTACTTTGGCCTTGGAGCGATGGGGGCTGCCCTTGGCACGACCCTTTCGCAGATGGCAAGTGTATTGTTCGCCATCGGCGCCATCCGTCGCCACCGTGGCGTAATGGACCTGTCACGCTCCGACCTGCGTCCCCAGAAAAATGCCGTCAAGAACATCCTGAAGGTGGGGCTGCCCATAGCCGTGCAGGACGGATTCATACAGGTGTCGTTCCTTGCCATCACAGTAATAGCCAACCAGCGCGGACTGGTGGACGCTGCCGCCGTAGGAATCGTGGAGAAATTCATCGGCCTCGTATTCATCGTCCCCTCGGCGATGCTCTCTACCGTATCTGCCATTTCGGCCCAGAACATCGGCGCCGGCAATACCGTACGTGCCAGACTAACGATGCGTACAGCCATGATGATAACCACGGGCTATGGCATTGTGGTCGCCATTGTGCTGCAATTCGTCCCGCAACTGGCTGTCGGAATTTTTACCGACAACCCGCAAGTGTTGGCACAGGGCGCCGACTACCTCCGGGGCTATGTCTGGGACTGCATCTTCGCCGGTCTGCACTTCTGCTTCAGCGGTTTCTTTACAGCCTGCGGCTACTCCATCATTTCGTTCGTGCACAACTGCATTTCGATAGTCTGCGCACGCATTCCGCTCGCCTGGCTCTCCTCCACCCTTTATCCCGACACGCTTTACCCCATGGGGCTGAGTACCTGCACTGGTTCCATGCTGTCGTGCCTGATATGCTTGGGGGCGTATTGCTGGATGAAGAAACAAACACATCTCTTACAGGACTAATCTCGCATTATTCGAGGGAGAATCATGCAAGTTTTTCCGTGTCGGTGTATCATATTTGGAGATTTTTTCTTACATTTGCAGAAGTGTTGCGCCATGAGGCTGCACAACCCATTGTTCTTAGAGACCAAAAACTTTTCCACATAAAACCAAAACAAACTTAACAAACTTAACACTTAAACAAAACCAAAATGAAACGACATTTACTTTTCTCGATGGCAATAGCCGGTGCGCTAACGGCCACGGCACAGAAGATCGACTTCAACCTGGCAGGCCGGCAGGAGTCGCAAGTCAACGAAGAGGGATTTACGGCCTGGGCTGTGAACACCAGCGAATCGGAAAGCAAAGAAATAGAGGATGCCAACGGCAACAAGGTGACCGTCACCCTTGCCAATGACGCCAACTATGCCGGCAAGCGCCTCCGCTCGTGCTGGTTTAAGAATGGGCTGAGCAGCTCGAAGCTCGTTGCCGATGGTGTTGCCATCTACGGACTGGACGACGACAACAACACGCCACAGGTTACCGAGGGAGCAGTGCGCCTCAATGTTACCCTGAGCGGGCTGAGTTCAGGCAAGCATTCCCTCCTCGCCTATCACAACAACAACGACGGTTTCAACGCACCCAAGCTCGACGTGTACGTGAACGGCGAAAAGAAGGAGACAGGCGTAGCGCAGACCAACAGGGCATTGACACCATCAGCCTGCGGCATGTCGTACGTCACCTTCGAGGTGAAAGAGGGCGAAGACGTAACCGTCTCTTATGTCACCACCCCCAGCGACAGCGATGACAAGACGGGCAACTACACCACATCGCTCACCCTCAACGCCTTCATCTTCGACCGCCCCAACCCACGCACAGCTGCCTCCGATCCCTATCCTGAGAACAGAGACTACCATGTGGATGCAGACAACGGCTCGCTGAAACTTACCTGGACTGCGGCCGAGACTGCCAAGAAACACCATATCCTGATGGGCACCGACGCCGACAACCTCTCTGAAGCAGCTGTAACGGACAAGGCGGAATACACCTTGGGCGAAGTAACCAACCTCAGCACCTACTACTGGCGCATCGACGAAGAAGATGCTGCCGGCAATGTTTACGAGGGCGACGTATGGACTTTCCGTCCCCGTCACCTCGCCTTCCCCGGCGCTGAAGGATACGGCAAGTATGCCACAGGAGGACGAGGCGGCGTAGTATACCACGTTACCAACTTGGAGGACAACGGCGACGACGAGAACCCCATAGAGGGTTCCTTCCGCTATGGCATCAAGAAGGTGAAAGGTCCGCGCACCATCGTATTCGACGTGGCAGGAGTCATCTCGCTGAAGAAGCGCCTCACCTGTAGCGACGAATATGTCACCATCGCCGGCCAGACCGCTCCGGGCAACGGCATCATGCTACGCGACTGCCCGTTCGGCATGGCGAGCGAAGGCATTACCCGGTTCCTGCGCATGCGCCTCGGACACAAGGAGATGACCGGCGGCGTTATCGGCGACGATGACAAGCAGAACGGTCTCGACGGCATGGGCATGGCCGGCAACGACAATGCCATCATGGACCACTGTTCCATATCGTGGACCATCGACGAGGCTTTCTCCAGCCGTAACGCCAAGAGCATCACCTTGCAGCGCACCCTGATTTCAGAGGCGCTCAATGTGGCTGGTCATCCCAACTATAGTGCAGGAACTGCCCACGGATATGCGGCTACCATCGGAGGCGGCGAAATGTCGGCTACCCTGAAGGTGGGATCTTATCACCATAACCTCCTTGCCCATTGCGAGGGAAGAAACTGGAGCCTCAGCGGCGGCCTCGACGGCGTGGGCGCATACGACGGCCACCACGACGTGTTCAACAATGTGGTTTACAACTGGGGCGGCCGTGCCACAGACGGCGGTTCGCACGAGATTAATTTCGTGGGCAACTACTACAAGATGGGACCGGCTACCACGCAGAAGAAGCTGATGCGCCTACAACTGGAAGGCACAGGCAGCGGTACGCAGAGTGTATACGTGGAAGGCAACATCCGTCAAGCCGTAGGAAACGGCGCTTTGACAACGGACAAGAAAGACGACACATACACATACGAGGCTTCCAACAACCAGGAGGTTAACTGGAATCCGCTGGCCACCGCCCCGTTCTTCGAGTCATTGGCCAACATAGAGACCGCCAAGGCTGCCTACAAGAACGTGCTCTGCGATGTAGGCGCCAACCAGCCCTTCTTCGACAACCACGATACACGTATGGTTAGCGAGACGCTGGCAGGTACCACTTCCACGACTGGTAGCCGTAGCGGCAAAAAGGGACTCATCGACAGCGAGGAAGACACTGGTTGCGAGGGCTTCAAGGGACTGAACATCATCGAGGCACAGCGTGACGCCAACTGGGATACAGACCAGGACGGAATGCCCGACTGGTGGGAAGAGGTAAGGGGCGTAAGCGACGGCAACGCCTCGGCCAACGGTGACGGCTACACCAATCTGGAGGAATACCTCAACTGGTTGGCCGAGCCTCACTTCACACTGAAACAGGGCGAAAGCATAACCGTCGACCTCAAGAAGTATTTTGCGGGTTACACCAACAATCCTCAGTTCCAGATAGAGGAGAAAGGTGACGCCATCAGCAAGATGAATTGGTCTTCCGGCGACACTGATAGCGAGATCGTGTTCACGGCCAACGAGGACTGCGGCAAATCGCTCGCAGACTATACGGTAACTACAACCGACGATGACGGCATCAGCAGTTACACCCGCACCTTCCACTTCTACCTTACCGACGGCTCTGCCTCAGGCATCCAGGAGATTGCCGCCGACGAAGCTGCAGACAGCCACGAGATATACAGCGTCTCGGGTATCAAGGTAAAGGAGGGAAAGAGCCTTGCCGGTCTTCCGTCGGGCATCTACATCATCAAAGCGCTGAAGGACGGAAAAGTCATTAGTTCGCGCAAGGTATGCACGCTGTAACATACAGCACACATTTAATAGAGGGTGTGTCAAAACAGACACACCCTCTATTTCTTTTACGGGCTGAAAGCCCAACAACTCCATAGCCCAGGGCAACGCACCGGTTTTGATATTATTTGCTTCCTTTTCTACGGTTACATTCCCTACAGAGCATTTGGCAATTCTCTATCTCTGTTCTGCCGCCCTCACACCAAGGCTTGATGTGGTCGCCTTCCATGAATTCAATATCAAATTCCTTGCAGCAAAGCTTGCACTTGTGGCTCTGCCTCTCCCACACAGCAAGCTTTATCTTGTCGGGAAAGGAACGGAGGTAGAGGTGATGCTCGTCGCCCGTCAACACGTACGGGATGATGCCTTGCGGCTTCTGGATTTCATCATCGCCCAAGAAGTCTGCGATTTTCTTTTCCATCGCCTCGGTGTCAAGTGCTTTCTCGTGATACTCGTCGTAGAACTGCGCCCAGTCCAAGCCCTTCATTATTTTCTTGAACTTCTTCATATTGAAGGTATCTGTCGCCCAGCGCAATACGCCTTGATAATAAGTCCATAAGGGCATGGCGTTCATGTCGTGCTGATGTTGGCTCATGTACCCAACGGCTGTTTGAGGCTTGCCGTTGTGAGTCTCGTGCTCCGCCATCCATTCCAGGGCTTTCTTGAAGAAGTCCTGACGAATAGGCGAACCGTTCACCAAGTCCTTGCCCAAGCGATAGGCGGCACAGTTGGTCTTGGAGAAATGCTTCTTGGCATCGCTCACAAACGGTCCTGCATAAACGGCATTCCTGATTTCTTGCTCGTTCAATGGCTTGCCGGCGATATTGATGGTCTTGAACCATTCCAGTTTCTCCGACTCCTCGCCCTCACAGACATACACGGTCAACTTATAATCGAGTATCTTCTTCTGAATATCGGCTGGCTGATTGAAGAAGTTCTTGAAGTCGTATGCGAACTTTCCTGCCACATACTCGCAGAGCGACAAGGTACGCTGCTGCCCATCCATCACCTCGTATGGGCATTCTGCATCGTCGCTTCTCCTTACCCAATACATGATGTTGAGGGGATAGTTATGTAAAACCGTATTAATCACAGCGCATTGCTCGTTCTCGTTATAAATGAACTCACGCTGATAAGGAGGACGAATATCAAGAAGGCCATCATAGCCTCTCACGCCTTGCTCGTCATTATTAATGTAACCCTTGGTGATTTCGCCTACGGTCACTTCTTTCTGTTCTATTTTCAACATGGGGTTTGTGGGTGTTTGTTGCGGATGAATATTCTTTTATATGCAGAATGGACGATTTCCCCATTTGGCCCTAAATAATAGGTCTTCTTGGTTCCTTTTCCTTTTAGTACAGCATTTTCATTAGTTTTCCCTCCAGATGAACCTGTTGGCTTATCTGTTGCCCGAGTAAATTCCTTATAATCATTATAACGTTTCGTATCAGGACATAAATCATGGCATCCTATTTGAGTCAGCCCCAATACTTCGAACTGTTCTGGATTGTATTTATCCAGAAAGGTAATTGGGACTCCCATAATGCCCACATAATCATAAGGTATATCTGAGGTTTTTCCTACTTCTATTGCATCAAAGTTATCAAATGTTGGATATTCGTCTTCAGAATAACGACAAACTAAATCCAAATCTTCATGGCGCTTATTGTGGTCTAAGTTTGTGAACCATCTTACTCCTTTAACACGAATAAAACGTTTTCCATCAGAGTCAATACCACACCCTGCTGCATTCAATGGATAATCATCGGGAACAAAGAATTTTCTATCGCCACTTGAAATACTCGGTCCTATCCACATACGGTTATTTTGAATATATGGAAAGACTTCTTTGCAAGTGATAGAATTCATGTTGCCTATTATCAAGAACTTCTTCCCATACTCCATCAGCTGCCCGATATACTCTCGGAACAAAGAGAAGGGAGGATTCGTCACGACAATATCGGCTTCTTTGAGGAGTTCGATGCACTCTTGCGAACGGAAGTCTCCCGTCTTCAATATCGACAGCACATTCTTGTTGTTCTGCAAAAGATACTGCACATCAGACAAATCGACAGCCCCGTCACCATTTTCATCCTTCACTTCCGTTATTTCCACCTTGTAGGCAATCTTCTTGGGTACCTCGTCATCGTAACCATCAAAATGCAGTGCCAGTTCATTGCCCGTTACGGGCGAACCATTATAACAGGTGCAGATGAGCTTCCTCAATCCCAGTTGATTGAAGCGAAGAGCGAAATACTTGAAGAAGTTGCTTTCGTAAGGGTCATCACAATTACAGAGCACCACCTTGCCACAGAAGTGCTGCCAATAATGCTGCAATTCCCGTTCTATATCAGAAAGTTGAGTGTAGAACTCATCCTTCTTTGCCACCTTAGCGGCATTCAGATGCTTGTTTGCCATACTGTGCGAAAGATAGTTATAAGATACAATACGTGCATACAACTATCAATCACGCCAAGACGCAAAAAGGGCGTGATGCTCTTATTGCGTTCAGCTATGAGGCAGCCTCGGAATGGAAACCTCAGTCTACATAATAAGAATGCACCACGCCTATGGCGTAGATGCATTGCTATAATACATGTAGACTAAGGCATCCCATACCGAACACCTTATCACAATTATTCCTTGTTACGTTATTTCCAAGAAGTTTCCGAGGCTTTTGGCTGAACGCGAAATAATAGCGAATGCTTTTTGTTTACCAACGATGTCTTGGAGATGGCACGAAGCCAAATCCAACGGCAAAGATACAAAAAGGAATCGAAACTATCGTGCTTTTCATTGAAAATCTTTAGGCATCCCTGCACTTTGCCCTTATTATGGTCTTTATATCATACTAGCAACGAAGCTTTATCCCTATGGCAACAAAGCCTCATCGACCTAGCGATAGAGCGCAAACACTACTAGCGAATCGACCGCACAACAGCTGAGCAACGGGCGCACAACAGCTGTTGTGCAGCCGCATATCAAGTGTTGTGCAAGCGCACATCAGCTGTTGTGCGCTTCACGAAGCTATGATTCAAGCACACCTAAACTAAGTATCTGGACTATTTTATCTAAGTTTCCCGCCAATTATTCGTAAGTCTCAGAATAATTGCTTACCTTTGTATCGCCTACCAAACCTATTGGAGACAGCGGGAAGCATAATGCCCTGCTAACTAACAACAAAAAATCTATGGCCATCAAATACGAAATACATTATCTGCCTAATGCAGGAGGCAACGACGAAACACGCCGTTTCGCCCATCTCTTTGAAGAACCTGCCATGACCGACAAGAAGATGATAGAACGAATCGCCCAACATAGTTGTATGGGCGAAGGCGAGGTGTCGGCTGTACTCATGCGCCTTCGTGACATCATCGAGGAAGACTTGCGAGAAGGCAGAAGGGTTAACATCCCCGAAATAGGTTATCTCTCACTCTCTGCCGACCTCGACATGGACGAACTGAAACCCGACAGCAAGGTTCGTTCCGACTATGTGAGCGTGAAAGGCATCAAGTTTCGCCCCAATGCCGACCTATTAAAGATTGTAAAACGAAAGGCGCATTTCGAGAAATCGGAATACACCTCTCGCTCCTATCCTTTCTCCGAGGATACGCTGAAGGAGAAAATCAAAGAATACCTCAAGACGCACCGCAGCATCAACCGCCGTACTTTGGAATGGGATTTTCATATCCGTAAGCAGACTGCCCTCAACTGGCTGAACAAACTCGTAGCCTCAGGCTTCCTAGTCCGAGAAGGCTCTCGCACCGCCCCTGTCTATTTCTTGGCGGAAGAATAAGTTTTATATTACTTCGTATTTATCCAAGAAGTGATAATCTGCAAGACCTCAGGCGAAATCGTTTCCTCAATTTGCTGATATTCCACGATACTGCCCGTCTGACAATGCTGGAAAAGATGATTCAAACCATCCAAGGCATAAATGTCATGTTTACGGTTCTTAAGCCCCTGCTCCAACGCCTTGATATTTGGTTCACAAAACACCTGCATATCTTTCTTGCCGTTCAAAGCCAAGACTGGGCACTTGATTTTAGGCAACATTTTGCTGGCATCCACCTTGACCAAATACTTCATATAAGGAGTCTCCATCTGTGGCCATGACTGTTCGAACACAGGCTTAAACTCGGCAGGAATATCATAGTTCTTCACTTCCACTTGCTTGCCCTCTGCCAAATCGTCAAACATCTTTCCCAATACTTTGCAGTAAGCATCCAGTTGGGTTTCAGAAAGTCCAAAGCCAGACAATCCTTGCCGATTCTGCATCAGCAAGGTCTCTTTGGCAGAGATAGCCATACCAGCCAGTGAGACAACAAAATCCACCTTATTCTCTGCAGCCAACATCAAGGCGATGGTACCTCCCTCGCTATGACCAAGCACACCGACCTTGCCAAATCGAGAACGCAACAGTTTGATGCCAGCCTCAGCATCTTGCTTGAAATCAGCAGTGGTGAAGTTGGAGAACATAACAGACTTATCTCCCCATCCCCTGTCATCATATCGCAAGGAAGCGATACCTTGGCGAGCCAACGCATCCGCTATCACGGCAAAAGGCTTATGGTCGAAGATTTCCTCATCACGGTTTTGCTGTCCACTGCCTGTTACCATCAATACAACAGGCGTTTTCTTATTATAATTGGCAGGCAAGACAAGCGTGCCATTGAAAGTGAAGCCCGCATTGGTGAAGCTGACATTTTCTTCCTTGTATGGGAAAGGAGCTACTGGAGTTTGAGGTCGCTTGATGGTTACTTTTCCAGGAACAAGCGTCAAAGGCAAGGACATTCCATTTTGCGTGAATGTGCCACAAATACTGTCGCCCTTGTTCTCGCCTTCAAACACAGCACCAATGGCTGCAACCTTCACCCTTATCGTCTTCTCTCCCACCATGGTCTTCTCGGCTTTGATGCCTTTCGCACCTTGTGCAGGAGAATCCATCGTGCATCCATTCGCCTCAAAGTTGAATACCAAAGGCAACTTGATGCCTTGCACGTTCAGTTCACCTTTCCAAGTACCCTCTTGGGCATTTGCGCTTGCCGTTGCTAGCAAAAGCAACGCAGCTAGTAACATTTTCTTTACTCTCATATTATCTATGTTTATAGTTTTACTCTATTCGCTTACAAAAGTACACTTTTTTTATAAAACAAAGCATTTATATCACTTTTCTTTGCTTTTATATTACAATTAACGATATTTATCCCTCACAAAGACCTTACTTCCAAAGGAAAGCCGTACTTTTGTATTCACAACTATAAAAATAGTATCTTATGCCAAACAAAGAAGATAAACGCATCACCGAGCAGAGTTCGCTTTACGACCATCTAGAGAAGATGAGCGTGGCAGAGCTAACCGCCAACATCAACGCCGAAAACAAGAAGGTGGCATTGGCAGTGGAGAAAGCATTGCCAGCTCTCAACCGTCTGATAACCGCCATCGAAGGAAAGGTGAAGAATGGCGGAAGGCTATTCTATGCTGGCTGTGGCACTGGCGGAAGACTTGCCACGCTCGACACCATCGAAGTACAAAATACCTACGGCATTGATGGCAATCAGATACAAGCCATTTTCCCTGGAGGTATCGGATGCCTCACCCAGACCAAGGAATCAAGGGAAGACGACTTGGAAGACGGATGGCATCAGCTCTACGACAAGCATATCTCACAACTAAAGAGGTCTTCGTGTGACCTTTAGGTCATATGAAGACCGAGTTGTACGGA
>CAVCGV010000001.1:0-48119 GCA_963601815.1 bacterium | reverse complement strand
CCCCAAGTAAGCAATCCGTAGTAGGTGCAGCGTCCCCGCTGCACACTCAAGCAAGTAAGCAATCATGTTTGTGTACGGCGAGGACGCCGTACCTACTAAGGGCTGGCGCAATAGCGTTCATATTCTTAACTTCATTTCAATTTTCTTTATGATACGCCGTTTTATAGAATATCTTCGCCGTATGCCGCGAACGCGCGGTTTTGGAGTACAATCGCCAACTGCTTATACTTTCCTTCGTCACGTGGTAAAGGAAAGCGGTTTTCTGCGTACCCATACAGCACAGGTAAACTATCCTTATGGTGCATCCCATGGAGAGCGGCTGCTCTATAGGTTACAGGTTTCTTACCCTCAAGTCTTTATTATAAAGCAAGAGCAATGGAGTAAGTTGCAACTTGCCGATACCTTGCTCGACAAATGTGGCAGCGATACAGTTCTGGTGCTACAGGACATCAACTGCAATAGGCTGACCGCAGCAATGTGGAGACAAATAGTGGAAGACAATCGCTGTTTTCAGGTATTCGATATGGTGGATATAGGTGTTGTTTTCTTCGATTCCACCAAGCCTAAGCAGCTTTTTAAGGTTAATTATTAGTTGATACAGTTTTTTTTTGTACAAAAGCTTGCAAATAAAAGAAAAAGTATTACTTTTGCACGCAAAACAATAAACTGTAAAAACATATAGCTATGTATTGGACACTTGAATTGGCTTCAAAGCTGGAAGATGCACCATGGCCTGCAACAAAAGAGGAGTTGATAGACTATGCAACTCGCTCAGGTGCACCTCTGGAGGTTCTGGAGAATTTGCAGGAGATAGAAGATGAGGGCGATGTTTACGAAAGTATTGAGGACATATGGCCTGATTATCCTTCCAAGGATGACTTCCTGTGGAATGATGACGAGTACTAATCGCTCATCAAACGATTAAAATGGTGCATACGGCAGAAAATGAGCAATATAGGTAATTTTGTAAGAAATTCCTATATTGCTTTTTTCGGTCTTTTACCACCAAAAATTCTTCCAACTCATCAGTCTCTATCACTTCAAGTTGGAAAATAGCAGGAACATCACGATGTCGTGGATGTTCAGCCAATAGCCTAAAGTCTTCGTATGATGATGGTCTTGTCATTGCTTACCTCATTTTTAATCTTTCAGACATCCTATAGGAACAACATACACACCATCTTCACGTTGTATGGCATATTTTGTTGTGCCTGTAAGTATCATTAGGAACGATGGTGCTTTCATTTTGGTGGTGTCTATTTTAGAAGCAAGAAGTTTTAGATTCTTCGCTCCTTCTTCTATATTTTTCTCACCGCCTAATTTTATTTCTACTAGTCCATAACTGCCATTTTTTAAATGCAAGACTGCATCACACTCCAAACCATTACTGTCACGATAATGATAGATAGAACCTTCCAATGCATCAGCATAAACTCTTAAGTCTCTGACGCACATCGACTCAAAGAACAGTCCCATTGTGCTAAGGTCATTTATGAGGTCATTGGGACCGACACCCAAAGCTGCGACTCCAATAGAAGGGTCAGAGAAATACCGAGTCTCCGAACTCCTTATGGCAGTCTTGCTTCGCAAGTTAGGGTTCCATGCAAGAGAGTCTTCCAAAACAAATATCTTTTTCAATGCATCTATATATGAGGCTATTGTAAGACGGTTTGCTGTAATGGTATCGTTGTTCTCAATGTCTGCACAAATAGTGTTTATTGAGATTTGCGCACATTGGTTTCTTGCGATAGACCGCAGGATTCTTTTAGTTCTCTCTGCATCACGCTTAACATTGTCAACACGAGATATATCATTGTTGACAACTGCTTCGTAATATCTATACGCCATGTCCAATGCCACTTCTTTATTGATAGTCGTGGCTCTTGGCCATCCTCCACGGCAAATGAGCCATGCTATAGAATCTATATTCAGATTGTTTGTTCCGAATACATCTGTGTTTGGATTGCTGAACAAATCATTCAAGCTGACTTCGCCAGTAGATTCTCCCGACTCATAAAGGCTCATAGTCCTCATTGTAAGCCATGCAAATCTACCAGTCCCAGAATGGTGAATCTTATCTGTATTGGCAGGAACAGCAGAGCCTGTGAAGATAAACTGCCCCTCTTCATCTCTGTGGTCAACTTCAAAGCGAGCAGCATCCCAAAGTTGTGGTGCAAGTTGCCATTCGTCTATCAAGCGTGGTGTTGCACCAGCAAGAAGTTTCTTAGGAGAAAGACTTGCAAGTTCTACATTTTGTTCCATATATTCTGGATCATCCATATATACAACACTTTTAGCCTGTTGCTCGGCTGTTGTTGTCTTGCCACACCACTTAGGTCCTTGTATAAGAACTGCGCCAATTCCCATAAGCCTGCGGCTTAACATTCTGTCTGCTATGCGAGGTCTGTATTGTTTCATATCCTTTGTTGTCTTAATTATGAAGCAAAGTTAACGAAAATCCATTGAAAATGAATGGCTTTTAACTTACTTTTATACAATATGAGGTGTTTTTATTATACCAAATATGTGTATTTTATTATACAAAATAGAGATACGTTACTATGCTGTTTGTGGATTTGACGTATCTTATCCTATTCAAAGATGCTGAATATTTTGAGTTAATAAAAACAAAAATAGGGGATTTTGCAAGTTTTCGCTTGTTTAAATCTGGGGATTTTGCTAACTTTGCAGTAAATAAAAATGGGGATTTTGCAGATGGAAACATTTAAAAGGAAGATATACAGTCAGTTACAAGAATGGAAGGAACGAGCTGGAGGAAAACGTGCATTGATGATAAAGGGTGCAAGACGTGTTGGTAAGTCAACAGTCGCAGAAGAATTTGCGAAAAATGAATATCAGTCGTACATTCTAATAGACTTCGGGCAGGCTTCTAAACGAGTCGTTGACTTGTTTGAAGACTTGTCTGACTTGAACTTTATTTTCTTGCAGCTACAAATGATATATAAGGTGAAGCTTGTAGAACGTAAGTCTGTAATTGTTTTTGATGAAGTCCAACTTGCTCCGAAAGCACGCCAAGCAATCAAATATTTGGTAGCTGATGGACGCTATGACTATATAGAGACTGGTTCTCTTATTGGCATAAGAAAATTTACAGAAGGTATCTTGATTCCAAGCGAAGAAACTACGATTGAGATGTATCCTATGGACTATGAAGAGTTTCGATGGGCAATGGGAGATGATGTAAGTGTTCCAATGCTTAGGCAATGTTTTGAGTCTAAAAGATCTCTTGGGGATGCTGTAGTGAGACAAACGCTTCGTGATTTCAGACTTTATATGTTGATTGGCGGTATGCCACAAGTAGTGTCTGAGTACATCAAGACTAATAATTTTGCTGATGTTGATGAGATGAAGCGTTCGATTATAAGCCTTTATGATGCAGACTTGCGAAGAATTGATACTACTGGGCGGGCTTCATTGCTGTTTAATAATATTCCTGCACAATTATCTCATGGAGGAGGTCGTTATCAGGTAAGCGCTGTAATAGATAATCAAAGGGCTGAAAACATTCTGCCAATATTGGAGGATATGAAGAACTCAATGATAGTGAATATTGCATATCATGCGGACGATCCTAATGTAGGTATGTCTCTGACAAAGAATTTGGCGAAGTTTAAGATATACTTGCATGATACAGGATTGTTTGTTACCTCTATGTTCATGGACAAGAAGGCTACAGAAAATGTAATTTATAATAAATTGCTTAATGATAAGTTGAACACTAATTTGGGATATGTCTATGAGAATGTAGTGGCTCAAATCTTGACGGCGTCAGGAAACAAATTGTTCTATTATACATTCCCTTCTGAGACATCAAATCATCTTTATGAGATTGACTTCTTGTTGAGCAGAGAAAATAAGATATGTCCGTTGGAAGTGAAGTCTTCTGGGTATGCAACTCATTCTTCTATAGACAACTTTTGTGATAAGTTTTCTTCTCGTATATCTGATAAATACCTTATCTATACGAAAGACTATCGCAGAGAGAAAGGAGTAATCTGTCTTCCTGTCTTCCTGACACCATTTTTATGATATGGGTGCCTTTTACGGAATTTCTCTCCCTAATAAAATGTGCAATAAATGAACTGTTTAAGCATAACGGCTTGGCTTTCAGTCCTACTATTCCTATGGAATGATGACGAGTACTAATCGCTCATTGTCTTTTGTTCGGATTTTACTAACAGATTATAAGTGATATGGATGATTCTTAATGGATTATCCATATTTCTTCTATACCTGCTTTTGCCATCAAATATGCTGTCAAAAATTCGCTAAGGCAGGTTAGCGTCTTTTTTTGCCAATCGCGTAATGTTTTACGTGCAGGCCTCACGTTCCTTCTACGTCATCGAACTAAAGCAGACAACACCTACTTAACATGTCATTTTCTATTTTTATCGGGTGGTTCTTTTATGCTGCGCCGAATTATATAGGCCGTAACGCTGATATTTGCAAAAAAAAGATTAATTTTGCAGCCGATAAATAAACGACGATGTCAACAACAGAATTACCTCATTCGCTCCAGGCTCTGGAAACTTATCAGAATGCCTACTCCCAGCGGTTGCGCGCGTTACCTTATTATCACATCGTGGCACCCATTGTCGAACAGTTCCTCCGGCAGGCTGTAGACTACGGGGCGTTCTATCTGCGTGTGCCCGTCAGTGCGCTGGAAGGTATTCTCCAGTCGCGCAGCATCAAGAGTATGATGGAGACCGGCACGGGAGCCACTAACGGTGGAAAACAGACGAGGCAGGAAGTGACAGAAGCCCTCTTCGGGTGTGATGCATCGAAACTGCTGCCCGAAGAATATCCCAAATACGGATTCCTTTCACAGCCCGATGCGGACAAAGACCTGTTAGTGAACGGGGGCATGTGGTGTCAGTATGGCGACGTGTCGATACAGTTGAAGAAAGAACGCCTCATGCACCGTACCACCCTTTGCGTGGGCAATTCGGTCAACTTCGGCAACTGCCATGCGCTCATTCCCACCCGGGTGGACAACATCAAGGCCACCTGCCTCTGCGGACTGCCGCATGGCGAGGGACAGGCATTCATGGCTCCGCCAGACCCCATGAGCTGTTATGTGCTGTTTGCCACATGGATAGTGGAGAAGAAACTGACGCTCGGCAACTTCCCCATGATAGAGGAGCTGGCGAGGGACTTGCCGCCCGTGTTCGACTTCTTCGAACTGCAGTACCATGGTCCCGTCAGTCTTCTGGAAGACGTGGAGCGTATAGACGTGGCACCCTCGTCTGCCAAGGAGGCGGACCAGCTTGCTATGCTGAAAGAGAAGTTCGATGCCATCGGCGTAAGAATGAATATAAAAGCGGGAAGTTAGAGAAAGTCCGAGGGAGGTACTCCCGTAAGTAGAATAAAAGAAAGAACAGAATAAAAAGTGAAAGAAACGTGGAAACTGACAGCCTTGTTGTCTATAGCCATAGCAGCATTGCTGTTGTATGCTCTGGTGCCGTCCGACGTGGCGGAAAACATACCCCTTAAGCAGGTGGAACTGTCGGACGTAACAGACCAGGGAGAGGCAACGGACACCGTGGCAGATACAGACACGGTAATGACAGAACCCGTGGACACCACCCGGCAGAGGGTGCTGCTCTTCGGCGACTCCATGTCGGAAGACCTGGCATTGCGCCTTGCCGATTATGCCAACAAGAACGGACATCAGCTTACCTGTGTGACGTGGGTAAGCTCCAGTACACGCAACTGGTCGGAGACAGACACCCTCGACCACTATATACAGACCGTAATGCCCACGCACGTGTTCGTTTGCCTCGGAAGCAACGAATTGTATACAGCCGACATGAAAGCCTGCGAGAAGCGCATACGTACAATCCTTGACAAGATAGGCGACATACCCACCACATGGATAGGACCGCCCAACTGGTGTGAGGACAAGGGGTACAACAAACTGCTGTTGCAGATAATGGGGCCCAAGAGATACTTCCCCAGCTACAAGCTTACCTTTGAACGCCTGGCGGACGGACGCCATCCCACACGAGCCTCTTCCACCATGTGGATGGATGCAATCATAAAGTGGATGAACAGCGGACAGGCAAGTCATCCCTTCCGACTGGAGATGCCCGAAAAGCGCAACCGCCACTACCGCCAGGTAACTATCCTGCCGCCGGGAACAAAGGCTAAGGGCAAAGAGGGAACGAATGCAGCGAAAGACTCAACTGCAACCACCCAGCACAAGCCTGTGCACGAAGAAAACACAATGCCGGCGGCCGAGAAACAAGAGCCGGACAACAGAAACGAACAAACGAAACTCACGGAATAAACGATGCTCTCTATACTCAACGAATTCTTTGCCTACCAGCCAGATGCACCGCTGATGATGGGCAGTATTCCCTTTGCCGTCCTCTTTGTGGTGTTTCTGACGCTCTACGCCATCATACGCAGTGTGTCGCGGACCGCCATGATGCTATACGTCATAGCCTTCGGACTCTTCTTTGCCTACAAGGCCAACGGAGCCGTGATGTGGATGTTGCCCCTGACGGCGGTAGCCAACTATGCCCTGACGCAGGAAATGCGTCTGAGGGAGGGTAGGGCACGCAAGGCTTTGCTCACCGTAACGGTGGTGATAGACCTCCTGCTGTTAGGGTATTTCAAGTATACGAACTTCATTATAGGAGACGTTCTGGATACCATCCTGCATACTAACTTCTCGCTGCAGGCGATAGCCCTGCCCGTAGGCATCTCGTTCTATACGTTCCAGGCCATCAGCTATGCCGTGGACACCTATCGGCGCAAGTTTACGATGGACGTGACGCTTCTGGAATACTGCTTTTACCTTACCTTCTTCCCCCTGCTGATGGCGGGTCCCATCACAAGGGCGCAGCACCTTATTCCGCGCCTGCGCCGTAACCAGCAGGCTTCAAGTCGCATGCTATGGACCGGACTCTTCCTCGTCATGCTGGGACTGATAAAGAAGAACATACTGAGCGACTATATCGCGCAGTTTGACAACTGGGTTTTCGATGCACCGCAGACCTTCTCGGGCTTCGAAAACATGGCTGCCCTCCTGGGCTACCCCGTACAGATATTCCTCGACTTCTCCGGTTACAGCGACATGAGTATCGGGGTGGCTTCGATGATGGGTTTCTGTTTGCCCGACAACTTCTATTTCCCCTACAGGTCGCTGTCCGTAACGGAGTTCTGGAGACGTTGGCACATCTCGCTCTCGTTCTGGTTCCGCGACTATTTGTACATACCCCTGGGCGGCAACCGCAAGGGTACGGTGCGCATGTACCTGAACAACTTCCTTACCATGCTGGTAGCCGGACTGTGGCACGGGGCATCATGGATGTTCGTGGTATGGGGTGCGTTGCACGGATTGGGGCTGGTGGTACACAAGTTCTTCAGCCGACAATTGGGGCTGAAGATACCCGGTGGCGTGGCGGGCAATGCCGTTAGTTGGGTACTTACCTATTCGTATGTGTGTTTTGCATGGGCATTCTTCAGGGCGAAAGACCTGCAGGTGCTCGGACAGATGTTCGGCAAGGTGGCGCACGACTTCAGTGCAGACTACCTCGTACCCTTCCTCCATGCGCGCCTGCCGTGGACGCTCTGCGTGGTGGGCGTCATGCTGAGCTACTTAATAAATGAGCGCAGCTACAAGAGGTTGCAGCTGCGCTTCATCTGTTTGCCGTGGGTTGTAAAACTGCTGCTCTTTGTCGTCTGCCTCCAGTTGGTGGTGGAGATGGCGCAAGAGAGCGTACAACCGTTTATCTATTATCAGTTCTAAAACTTGGCTTTTGCCAGTACCTTGGCGGTAGCGCCCGAAAGGCTTGCCACGAAGTCGCCGGCATTCTTGCCCGCCCTCTTCAGGGCGGCAGGGTCGGCAAGTCGAGCCATGGTGTTGGCAAAACTGTCGTAGTCGACTATCTCCAGTCCGCCGCCCTTCTGCAATAACCCCTGTGCCTCCTGGAACCGTTTGTTGTTGGGGCCGAAGATAACGGGCATGTTCCATACGGCAGCCTCTAACGTGTTGTGGATGCCGACACCGAAGCCTCCGCCCACATACGCCACATCGCCATAGCGGTACATGCTGCTCAAAAGACCGAAACAGTCGATGATGAGGACATCGGCCGTTGCTGCCTCCTCGGCAGAAGTCTGCGTGTAGCGCACCACTTTCTTATCCTTTATCTTAGAGACAATCTGCAGCAGGTGGTCCTCGCCGATAACGTGCGGGGCGATGATGAGCCGCCAGTCGGGATGCTCGTTGAAATAACGGAGGAAAATGTCTTCGTCGGGAGGCCACGAACTGCCGGCTACAAAGACTTTGTGCTCGTCTTTCGGTAACGATGCTCCGGAAACGGCTTTGCCCGTTGTGGCATCAGGTTTGTCGCCCGTTGTGACATCTGCGTTACCCTTTCGGAAAGCCTCGCATACAGGCAGGTCTTTAGCCGCTTCCTTAATCTGCAACACACGATCGAAGCGCGTGTCGCCCACTACGTCTACATTCGTAATGCCTATGCCCTGTAGCAGCTGTTTGCTCTCTTCGTTCTGTACGAAGAAATGGGTGAAGCACTTCAATACGCCCGCATAGCTGCGGCCATACCACTTGAAGAATACCTGGTCGGGACGGAAGATGCTGCTCACGCTATAGGTGGGGATGCCGCGATGCTTGAGGATATGTAGAAAATTGCTCCAGAACTCATACTTGATGAAGAAAGCCATCGCCGGGTGTACCAGACGGAGAAAGCGTATGGCGTTGAGGCGCGTGTCTACAGGCATGTAGCAGATGATGTCGGCACCCTCGTAGTTTTTGCGCACCTCATAGCCCGAGGGCGAATAGAAAGTGAGCAGTATCTTGTACTGAGGGTGCTCCTTGCGTATGCGTTCCATCAGAGGTCTGCCCTGTTCGAACTCGCCCAAAGAGGCGGCATGAAACCATATATACCTGGCTGTAGGGTCCACCTTCTGCCGGAGTATCTTGAAGGCTTCGCGCTCTCCTCGCCACATCTTGCGCACCTTCTCATTGAAAAGGCTGGCTATGGCAATGCCCCAGAGGACGAAATAAATGACGATATTGTAAATCATCGGTTGTGTTTTATGGGGAAATCCGAAGAAGTAGAGGGAAGTTGTCACCCCCTATGGTTGTTAGGGAAGTTGAGGGACACATTTTTTTACTAAACACGTCAACTGCCATTTGGCAAATAGGCATTTGTCCCTTAACTTCCCTTAAGTAAGGCGAAAAACAAGTTGGTATTATTCAAATGTCAAGAAATAGAGAATTGTAGAATGTCTCTTTGTTAGGAATTACTAAGAATTCCAAGATCTTCGGCTCGACTTGTCAAGCCTTTCCGTAATTCTATCTTTTCCAGATATTGGGAAAAATCTTTAATTCTCCAATTCTTGACCTATGATATTGAAGTCGAATTTTACCAACCTATTTTTTATCATTACTAACTTCTATAAATTTCCGAAGCCCTTAAATTCCATGAATTATCCCAGCACCTCTATCGCCTTACGCAGGCGTGTCAAGGTTTCCTCCTTGCCGAGGAATGCCGAGATGTCGAACATGCCGGGACCCTTGCCCTCGCCCACGAGCGTGAGACGGAAGGCGTTCATTACGTCGCCGAGCTTGTAGCCCTTGTCCTCCACCCATTTCATCACGACAGGCTCCTGTCCCTCGATGGAGAAGTCCTCGATGCCTTCCAGCACATCGGCAAGCTCCGTCATCTGCTGTGCGGAATATTCCTTCCAGCGCTTCTTCACCGTCTTCTCGTCGTACGATGTTGGAGGAAGGAAGAAGAACGAGCAGAGGGGCCACAACTCGTAGACGAAGTTGACGCGGTCCTTCATCATGTGTACCACCTGCTTTACGCGGTCGAGACTTTCCTCCACACCGTTGTTTGCCACGATGGGGGCAAAGAGGTGGGCTATCTCGTCATCGTTCTTCATGAGAATATATTCGTGGTTGAACCAGATGCCTTTCTTGAAGTCGAACTTGGCACCAGCCTTGGAGCAGCGTGAGATGTCGAATGCCTTTACCAGTTCGTCGAGCGAGAAGATTTCCTGTTCTGTGCCGGGATTCCAGCCCAGAAGAGCCAGGAAGTTGACCACAGCCTCGGGGAAGTAGCCGCTCTCACGGTAGCCCGAAGAAACCTCGCCTGTCTTGGGGTCGTGCCACTCCAAGGGGAACACTGGGAAACCGAGACGGTCGCCGTCGCGCTTGGAGAGCTTGCCCTTTCCCTCAGGCTTGAGCAGCAAAGGAAGGTGGGCGAAACGAGGCATGGTGTCCTCCCAGCCGAATGCCTTGTAAAGAAGTACGTGCAAGGGGGCACTGGGCAACCACTCCTCGCCACGTATGACGTGGGAGATTTCCATCAGGTGGTCGTCCACGATATTGGCGAGGTGATAGGTAGGCAACTCGTCGGCACTCTTGTAGAGCACCTTGTCGTCGAGAATGTCGCTCATCACCTTCACGTCGCCACGAATCAGGTCGTTGACGTGAATCTCTTCGCCCGGTTCTATCTTGAAGCGTACGGTGTACTGCTGGCCGTCGGCGATGAGCTGGTCTACCTCCTCCTTGGGAAGCGTCAACGAGTTGCGCATCTGCATACGGGTATGGGCGTCGTACTGGAAGTTCTGTATCTCGCCACGCTTGGCCTCCAGTTCCTCAGGCGTATCGAAGGCGATGTAAGCCTTGCCGTTGTCGAGGAGCTGCTGTACATACTGCTTATAGATATCGCGGCGCTCGCTCTGACGATAGGGACCATGGTCGCCACCGAAACTCACACCCTCGTCGAACTGGATGCCGAGCCACTTGAAGGATTCCAGGATGTATTCCTCTGCACCGGGCACGAAACGATGGGAGTCGGTATCCTCGATACGGAACACAAGGTCGCCGCCATGCTGGCGCGCGAACAAATAATTATAGAGGGCGGTGCGTACGCCGCCAATGTGCAAAGCACCTGTAGGACTGGGTGCGAAACGCACTCTAACTTTTCTGTCTGCCATGTCTTTTATTATAGCTGTTTTCTAAATTTTCTGCAAATTTACATTTTTTTTTGTGATTATAGACGTTTTTTTCGTATTTTCGCAGTTGGAAAGTGTTATTTGCATTAACAAGACATAATGAGCATATTCAATAATCCTCAAGAGAACTACTGGCGCAACCTCGCCACCCGGGCAATGCTCGTGTGCATCGCCGTGTCCGTCATCGTGTGGTTTCTGCCCCGTAACGAGAGCAGGATGTACCGCTACGACATCGGCAAACCATGGATGTACAGTTCGGTGATTGCCACATTCGATTTTCCTATCTATAAGACAGAGCAGACCATCAAGCATGAGCAGGATTCGCTGCTGAAGGCTTTCCAGCCCTATTACTCACTCTCGCCTACCGTGGAACAGAAACAGGTGGACCGCTTTCTCAATGACTACAAGCAGAACCTGCCCAACCTGCCCGAGGAATATGTAAACGCCATCGTTGCCCAGTTGCACGAAGTGTACCAGACCGGTATCATCAATACCCCGGAGTACAACAATATCTACAAGGACTCTACCAGTATGATAAGGATAGTGAGCGACAAGAGTGCGCGGAGCGTTCCGGTAAACAGCTACTATTCTACCATTGCCGCCTACGAGCACATCTTCGCCAACGAGAAGCTGGCAAGCATACGCCCCTTGCTGTCGCGCTGTAACCTCAACAACTATGTCGAGGCGAACATACTCTACGACAGGGAAAAGAGCGAGACGGAGAAAAACGACCTATTGAGTAGCATTCCCTTGGCAAGCGGCATGGTGATGAGCGGACAGAAAATAGTGGATAGGGGAGAAGTGATAACCGACTATACGTACAGGGTACTTGCCTCTTTCGATAAGGAGAACAAGCGGCGTGCCGCCACCGAGGAAGAAATGCGTACTACGGTCATCGGACAGGTGCTCTTTACCGCCATCCTTGTCATGCTCTTCACGTCCTACCTGTCGCTCTTCAGGAAAGACTATTTTGAAAAGCCGCGCTCGCTTACCATGCTTTACTCTATGGTGACACTCTTCCCGATACTCGTGTCGCTCATGATGAAGCACAACTTCTTCAGCGTCTATGTCCTGCCCTTTGCCATGGCGGCCATCTTTGTGCGGGTGTTCATGGATTCGCGTACGGCATTCATTACCCATGTTACGATGGTGCTGATATGCGCTGAGGCGGTAAAGTACCAATATGAGTTCATCATCGTGCAATTGGCTTCGGGACTTGTTGCCATATATACCCTGAGAGAACTGAGCAAGCGGTCGCAGATACTGCTTACTGCTCTGCTCGTGACGTTGACAAGTTGTGTGGTGTACTTAGCCATCCAGCTGATGCAGTACAACCAGGTATTCAACATAGACCCCAACATGTACTCCTATTTTGTCATCAACGGCATACTGCTCCTCCTCTCGTATCCGCTCATGTATCTCATAGAGAAACTCTTCGGATTCGTGTCGAACGTGACGCTTTTCGAACTGTCCAATACCAACAAGGGACTGCTTCGTAACTTGAGCGAGATAGCTCCCGGAACCTTCCAGCACTCCATTACCGTGGGTAACCTGGCTTCGGAAATAGCCAACCGCATAGGCGCCAACAGCTTGCTGGTGCGTACCGGTGCCCTCTATCACGATGTGGGGAAGATGTCAAACCCCGTATTCTTTACAGAGAACCAGGCAGGAGTGAATCCGCACGACCAGCTGACGGATGTGGAGAGTGCGCAGGTTATTATCAGTCATGTGTCTGAAGGTCTGAAACTGGCAGAGAAGTTCAACCTGCCCGGCATTATCAAGGACTTCATCTCTACCCATCACGGAAGAGGCCTCACCAAGTTCTTCTACATCAATTATTGTAATGCACATCCTGGTGAGGAGGTGGACAAGGAAAACTTTCAGTATCCGGGCCCCAACCCCTTTACACGTGAGCAGGCCATCCTGATGATGGCAGACACGGTGGAGGCGGCATCGCGCTCGCTGAAGGAGTATACCGAGGAGAGTATCAGCCAACTCATAGACCGGTTGATAGATGGACAGGTGACGGATGGGTTCTTCAAAGAATGTCCTATCACGTTCCGCGACATCGCACAGGCGAAAGTGGTGCTCATAGACCGTCTCAAGTCCATTTACCACACGAGGATTTCTTATCCCAATCTAAATAATAGCACAAAGGCGATGCAGTAATTGCATCGCCTTTGTGCTATTATGGCGGGTTCTAAATATCCTTCAAAGAGCTGTGTGCTTTTACTTAGCTATAGCTCCTAACCATTTTTCGCTGGCAGAATGGCGTGTCTTGTCCTTCGTTTTGAATAGCAAACATACAAGGAAACTTGTTGCACATATTTTGGAAACTGTGCAATAGTGCGCGGTTTTCTGGTTAATATATATTAAATACCAAGACGAAAGAGTAGAGAAATAGAACATTCGTGTTACCTTTGCGGACGTTTTTGCTTAAAATTATAAAAATGAAGAAACAATTAGTAGCTTGTGTTGCCATGGCGATGGCTTGTGCAGCACCAACCTTTGCAGGTGGCTTGCTCACCAACACAAACCAAAACGTAGCATTCAACAGAATGATGAGCCGTGAGGCTTCGATAGGTATTGACGGTGTGTATTACAATCCGGCAGGTGTCGTATTTATGAATGAGGGACATCATCTGTCCATCAACTGGCAGTTGGCTTTCCAGAGCCGTACGATAGAGAACGACTATCCGCTGTTTACCAACAATGTGAATGACCCTACCACGCCCCGTACATTCAAGGGAAAGGCTTTTGCTCCCGTAATCCCTTCCTTCCAGTATGCATATAATAAAGGTAAGTGGTCTTTTCAGGGAAACTTCGCCCTCACCGGTGGTGGTGGCAAATGTACCTTTGACAATGGTTTGGGTTCCTTCGAGAAGATAGTGGCAGAAACGGCAATAGGTGCATGCCAGTTGGCTCAGGGTGTTGACCAGGTGGCTGCCCTCTATAATCTTCCTGCAGCTTTCTCTACCGACCAGCGCTTTGGTAAGGACGGCAAATACAGCTATGAGAGCTATATGCACGGTCGCCAGTACTACTATGGCTTGTCGCTCGGCGCAGCCTACAAGGTAAACGAACATTTCAGTGCCTTCGTGGGTGTGCGAGGCGTATATGGTTCCTGCAACTATTATGGATATGTAAAGAATATCAAGGTGGGCAACATGCCGCTCTACCAAGTGCTCGACCCCACTAAGGAGAATGCCGCCAACATAGAATTGAGTTGCGACCAGAGTGGTATCGGTTTTACGCCCATCATCGGTGTCGACTTCAAGACAGGACGATGGAATTTCTCAGCCAAATATGAGTTTAAGACACGTATGCGCTTGAAGAACAAGTCGGTTAACCAGATACCGAGTATCGGTAACCTTGCCGACAATCTGCGCAATGCGTATGTAGCTGCAGGTGTTCCCGAGCAGATGGCACAACAGGTGCTTGGCAATCAAGCCGTACAGGGTGCCATGCTTACTTTGAAGACTCAGTTCGATACGAAGATTGATGAGGCTTTGGGTGAATACGAGGATGGCAAGAAGATAGCTGCCGATATTCCTGCTTATCTGACCATCGGTGCAGGCTACAGTCCTGTGGACGCAGTTCGCATCAATGTGGGCTTCCACTTCTTCGATGACAAGAATGCCACTTCTTACAATAATCGTAACAAGTTGTTGAAGCGTGGAACCTTGGAGTATAATGCAGGTGTAGAGGTGGATGTATGCAAGAAGGTAACGCTCAGTACTGGTTGGCAGAGTACCAACTATGGTTTGAGCGACGAGTACATGGATGACAAGTCGTTTGTGACAAGTTCCAATTCTGCTGCCATCGGTGGAGTTTATCACATCAGCAAGAAGATGGACTTGAGCGTGGCTTACTTCCGTACGTTCTATCAGCATAAGAAGACGGAGAAGAATGTGAACCTTGGCTCTACCAACGTTACCTACAATTCAGACTATAGCCGTAACAACAACGTGTTCGCCGTAGGTCTTGATATCAATTTTTAAGTGAAGAGATAAGACTGATGAACGAAGAACGAAGAATTCAAGTGCCTTGCGGCCTATAAGCTATAGGATTCTTCGTTCTTCACTCTTCACTTACAAGGGGTCTACATCATAATATATCTGTAAGGCCCCATATCTTGGGTCTTTCGCCATTTGTTGCTGGGCGAAAGTCAAATATTCCCGCACTTTCTTCTGGTCGATGCCATTCTCCAACTTGATGACAATCTTGCGGATATTCATTGTCTTCACCCTTGCCACAGCAGGCTTGTCGGGACCAAGGACGCGTTGGCCGAACCAGCCGCGAAGGGTGTTGCCCAACTCTATGCTTGCCTGTTGACACACCTTCTCGTGCTTGTGCTTGAGGTAGACATATATGAGATGATAGAAAGGCGGATAATGGAATGTCCGTCGCTCTTCCAGCAAAGCCTGGTAGAACGAGGCATAGTCGTTGTGCACCACCTGCGAGATAACAGGCAGTTCGGGCGATTTTGTCTGCAGAAACACCAAGCCTCGCTTGCCTTTGCGCCCTGCACGTCCGCTCACCTGCGACATCATCATGAATGCATGTTCGTAGGCACGAAAGTCGGGATAGTTGAGCATGGAGTCGGCATTCAGAATACCTACCACCCGTACCTTGTCAAAATCCAACCCCTTGCTTATCATCTGGGTACCGACAAGAAGGTTGGTCTTGCCAGAAGAAAAATCCTCTATCAGTCGTTCGTAGGCATTCCTCGTACGGGTGGTGTCAAGATCCATACGGGCTATGCGTGCCTCGGGGAAAATCTCGGCTATCTGGTCTTCTATCTTCTCCGTACCCACGCCGCGCCCCATCAGTTCTGTACTGCCGCAGTTGGGACATTCTGTCGGCACCGGATAGGTGTAACCGCAATAGTGACAGGTAAGGAGGTTGATGTTCTTGTGCAGGGTAAGCGAAACATCGCAGTTCTTGCATTTCGGAACCCATCCGCACACCTTGCACTCTATCATCGGGGCAAATCCCCGGCGGTTTTGGAAGAGGATAGCCTGTTCTCCGTTTTGCAGAGCCTCCCTTACCGCTGCCAGCAACTGTGGGGAATAAGTCCCTTTCATAATCTTGCGGTGGCGCAGGTCTTTTACGTCCACCACCTGTATCTCAGGCAACTGGATATCCTTGAAGCGGGTCTTCAGTTCCACGAGTCCGTACTTGCCTTGCCTTGCATTATAGTAACTCTCCATAGACGGAGTTGCCGTTCCCAGCAATACCTTTGCCCCTTCATACATCTTGGCAAGGACGATGGCTGCGCTGCGGGCATGGTATCGGGGAGCAGGGTCCTGTTGCTTGAAACTGGTCTCGTGTTCTTCGTCTACGATGACAAGGCCGAGGTTCTGGAAAGGCAAGAATACGGCACTTCTTGCACCGAGGATAATATCGTAGGGATGTGGGGAGAGTTGTTTTTGCCATATCTCCACACGTTCAGCATCACTGTATTTTGAATGATAGATACCGAGACGGTCGCCGAATACCTTGTGCAACCGATCCATAATCTGAACAGTAAGAGCTATCTCGGGCAGTAGATACAATACCTGTTTGTGCTCGTCGAGAGCCTTCTTGATGAGGTGGATGTATATTTCGGTCTTTCCGCTCGATGTAACGCCATGAAGAAGTACGACATCCTTCTTCAGCATCTGCATAAGGATGCTGTTATAGGCGTCTTGCTGTGCCGGGGAAAGTGCTTTGATAATGTCGAAGTGGGGAACGCCGGTAGTGTTCAGCCTTCCTACTTCCCGTTCGTAGGTGTACAGGAATCCCCGGTCGGTAAGCGTCTTGACTATGGTTGATGTGGAGTGGCTCTCGTTCATCAGCTCTTCACGGGTTACCTCTTTGGCAAAGGACGGGGCATCGCCTTCCTGTAAGTCATAAAACGGTTCTTGCAAAGGTATGCTTTCTTCCGGTTGGTCTTCCAACAGGACCGACCAACCCGAAATATGCAGATAGTCAGAAAATACTTTTGCCTGTTTGGGCGCCCTTGCCATAATGGCGATAGCGGCACGAAGCGCATGTGGATTGCGGTATGCGGGAGCCAGGGCAATGTACAGTTCTGTCTTTGGCTTGTATTTCTCCAAAGACTTCAGTCCTGCCGGAAAAGCGGCATTGTATACATCTCCTATGGGTGACATGTAGTAATTGCTTATCCATGTCCATAGTCGGAACTGTGTATCGATGAGCGAAGGTTCCGTATCAAGTACACATTCCAGAGGTTTGATGTCAAACGTGGGTTTGACATCATGTAGTTTTATAGCCAATGCAATATACTTCTTGCTCTTGCCGAGGGGTACAAGCAACCGCTTGCCGAAAGTTACTTTCTCCTTCCACTCATCAGGGATGGAATAAGTAAAAAGTCCCGGCAAGGGCAGAGGTAATATGACATCGACGTAACTCACGCTATCAGAACCAATAGCCGAGTGCTATCTTCCAGGAGTTGCTGTGGCTGCTGCCTTCTACGCGCTTGCCGTCGTCTAAAATCATGGTGCCATCAGACGACTTTGTACAACCGATATTGTAGTTGGCGGTAATCTGAAGATGGTCCAAAATAGTGGTACCCAGACCAACGTTTACACTAAAGAGAGAACTCTTGAGCGAGTAGCTGCTGCCGTCGTTCCACTTGAAGTCCTTGTCGCCTACGTTGATGCCCCATTGCGGGCCGGCAAAGAGGAATATGTTTGCCACCTTGGCGAGTCCTATGCCATAACGCACGTTGACAGGTATGTCTATCGTCTTCTGGGTAAGGGTTGTCTTATTGTTCGATTTCTCGCTGTATCCCACCTTTGCTCTTGCCTGGTTGTACAAAGCAGCAGCGTCAAAGCTCAGGCCTACAATAGGCACTGTAAGCTTAATCATTGGACCGATGAAGAAACCTTCTTTGTTGGAGGTGTCAAACAACTTGTTGTCGAACGACATGCTGTTGACATTCAGTCCGGCTTTCACACCAAACTTTACCTGTGCATTGGTTTGCTGGGCAGTCATCATGGCTACGACTGTCATCATTATCATCAAAATCTTTTTCATCCTATCTGTATTATTTATTAACCTATCCTTTTCTTGCCTTCTCCTTTTTACTTTTTTACCTTTCAATGTCTCTCTCTGCGGACAGACACTCTTGCCTGGCTGCCGGTAGATGAGGCTGAAGATTTGGCACGGCGTGTCTTTACTGTAGACGAGGAACCTGATGCGCGGCGCGACTTTTTCTTTGTCGTCTTAACTTTCTCGCCGGTGTTGGCGATGCTGTCAAGCGAATCCTTCTTGACCTGGTTGCCCCAGATGTTCTTCTCGAAAGCTGCCAGTTCCGCCTCTATTCGTTTCTGCTCCTTGGCCATGGCAGAGTCCGTGGGACAATACTGTGCCAGCGTCTTGCCCAGCATGTTGGTAGTCTTGTATATCTTGCCCTTATACTGGTTGCGCACGAAATAGTCGTCGATGCTCATGGTGGCAGCATTGTTGAGATTGCTCGTCATAATCTGCTGCTTGGTGAGGTAAGGAGCCAGATCGTCGTATTTCATCCAGAAAAGCGGATACTTGGTTCCTGCGTCTCCGAAATCGTCTTCGCGGCTCATGATGGGGCACAGAGCCAATACCTTGGTGTGGAAAGTGGCTGTGCGCTGGTCGAAATAAGACGACTCTTTAACGTAGTATGCTTTCACTTCACGTGAAGGAATGTCGCTGTCGTCGAGAGTAAGCGAACCGTTCTTGCGCTCGTAGTAGATGTGATAGTTGTCCATGAATGTCTTGGGCACTACCCTGTCTTCGTAATTGAAGCTCTCGTTGCCGTCGAGCCTGTACTGGTAGGCACGTACCCTGCCGCTGAGCATGAGCTTGAACATGTAGGTAAACAGGTTCATCTGTCCGCCAACAGGTTCTACTGGGTAATAGAGCGCAGCGTTAGCGTCGTTGTTCAGGTCAAGCTCACGATAAATGTCACGTCGCCATACCACGTCCTCTTCCATCGAAGCCGATGTGGGGAACATGATTTGCGCACGTGTTGTCATGTTGTTGGCGTTAGACTGCTTGGCCTTTTGCTGAGCCTGTCTGCGTGCCTCTGGCTGGGCATCCATTCCCTGCGCAAAAGCTGCGACTGCCAAAAGCAGAAATATTTTTTTCAATCCCATTCCTGTATTGTATATATAATAATGTATGTGCCTGTCTTCTCCTGCAGAAGAATTCCTGTCTCCTTTCTTGTTATGGAGGAGTAGGTGAAGCGTAAGGCTCTATTCAATCTCTTCATTCTTACCTCACGATAACCTCCATAGCAGCAGAGAGGTTGCGAGTGATGCCGTCTGGACCGACCGCCTTGATGCGCGAAATGTAGAAGCGTCTGTTGCGTGACAACTTACGGAATTCTTCACGCTGGCGTTCCGAGAAATTGGCACCGGCAGAAGCCAGAGGTACTGCGTTGCCCATGTTGTCGAAGAATACCGTCTCGAAGCTCAGTACTTTGAAAGGTATGTCGAGCAACCCGTCATCTATGGCAGCATGTATGCCAGTTGCTCCCATGAGCGAAGCTTTGGGAAGGGCACCGCCTCTATAGCGGTTGGTGCCGAGTGCAAGGTATGCAGTAGGGTCGGGCAGTTTCCTGACGTGGAACACGAAAGGCGGCATGGTGCGCGTCTGTCCCTTGTCGCGTGCCGTGACATGTATGGTGACATCCTTGCCCACGGCCGACGGTACGGCTACGAAATGTCCGTTTCCCTTCGACGTGAATGTGCCGCCAGTCATAGAAGCGGAGATGGCGTTGGCCGGTACGCCCGGTACGCTGATGCTGATGGGGTTTTGGAAACCGGCATAGAGCACATTCATCATGTCTGCTGCGACGGTAGCTGTATTGGGGGCAGGGATAACGCTGTACTTTTGGGTGAAGTTGCGGCGCAGAACATCTCCCTTAGCATTCTGCATGACGATGTAACCGCCAAACTGATGGTCGCCCACACCTCCGGCAGTAAACGAATAGGCTCCGCCACGAGTATTGACACGTACACCGTTGACATATATCTCGGGTTGCTGTGTAGTGTCGACAGCAGCCATCACGATATTGGCATTGAAACGCTCGCCGGGATAGAGCGTAGTCTTCTCGGGGATGACAAACGCGTCGAGCTTGTTGACACGTATGTCTTTCATGTCCACGTTGGATACCAGGGTGTGCAGCACCTCTCCCTCGGCATAGCGTACGTCGCTCTGCAACTTGGAAAGCAGGGTGACGGCAGCGGCTACCGGCATGTTCTCGAACATGTATTCCTGCCAGTTCTTGCCCAGTGTCTTGGCATTCTTCGGCACTACCGTAGCGAGATTACTGGTGATGATCTTCTTCTGGTGTTCGTCGGTCACCATAGTCAGGATGCGGTCGCGGTATGTGTTGATGGCGCGGTAGAGTTTATCGCCCTTGCCAGTGCCGGGTGCAAGCATCACGATGCTCGCAGCCTCGAGATTGTCCTTGTTCTCTATATGGTTCACGTTACCGTCTTTGCCGTCGGCTTCCTTGACGATGGCCTCCTTCAGATGTTGTGCAAAATTATAGAGCGAGTCGCTCATCTCCTTTACCTGCGTAGCCTTGTCGAACCATTCCTTTACCTTGGTCGGGTTCTGTTTCATCTGGCTGGCAAAGTCGCCATAGAGCGCATTGTTTTCGGCAGAAGAGTTGGCGGTGGTGCGATTCAGACTTTCCTCCACGATAGAGAATCCGTTGAGCACCTCGGTAGAGATGTTCAGGGCGAGCATTGCCATCAAGACGACATACATCAGGTTGATCATCTTCTGGCGGGGGGAAACAGGTCTTTTCTTTATTGCCATTTATCTTGTGTTAATTTTGTCTTTAGAACGTATCTGCAGAAACAGTTGCTGTTTCGTCGTTACTGGATGTATCTTTTAGTGGAGGAAATCTTTACTCTTCCCCTTTCATGCCAGGTGCGGCGGCTCTCATGTTGACGGTCATAGCCTCAATCATGCGTGTATAAATCTTGTTGAGCTGCTCTATCTGCTGGGCCATCTTTCTGCTCTGCTCGTTTATCTGGTCGATGGTGCCTATCTGCTGACTGGCTCCCTTCAACTGCATCTCGTACACCTTGCTGATTCCAGTCAGCGTGCGGTTGAGGTTCTCCATCTCTTCGCTGTCGCGTGTCAGACGGCTGCTCTGCTCGTTCACCTTCTCGAGGGTTTCCACAAGCTTCTTCAGTTCTTCCACGTAGTTGTCCTGGGCTTCGGCCATCTCGGCAGTTACCTGTTGCTGTCCGTCTGTCCATGCCGACTGGGCAGGTTGCAGAACAACCGGTCCTTCCTGTGCGGGCTGCCCTGTTTGGACGGTTTGCGCAGCGTGTGTATGTACCGTTTGCTCAGCCTGTGGCTCTGCAGCCTGTCCTGCTTGCTTTGTCTGGGCGAACTGAATAGGCTGCTGGGCTATGGTCTGTCCACCCTCTTCGTGTGCTGCAGATACCGGAGCGGTATTGCCGTAGCGCACCATGCCGCCATCGAGGTAGTCTTCTGTTACATGTGTTGGGATATCCATGCCGTCGGCTGTCTTGTCGAAAGGCCGGTCGAAGGCAGAAAGGAAGAACACGAATACCTCGGTGCCCATACCCAAGAACAACATCAGGTTGGCACCCGGCAGGTGAGTCAACTTAAATAAGGTACCCAGGATGACGACTGATGCACCCCAACTGTAGGCATAATTCAGGAATGTCTGCCCCGGTACACTGTCCATCCACTTCTGCAGACGGTAGACTATGTTAAATTTACTGTATTCTGGCATTGTTGTAATATGATGTTATTTGCTTTTCTTTATCTTGGCGGGTTTCTGTTTGGCACTGGATGTGGTGGCGAGGCTTCGTACACAGCGGAATCCGATGTACGACCTTGGCTGGTTTTGGTATTCCCATGATCGCCAAGCCGAGCGGATGAATGATTCTGGGTCTTTCCACGAACCGCCCCTCACGCTTTTTTTCTTTAGTCGGTAAGGGTCTTCCTTGGCGGCATTGTACACCAGGGTAGGGTTCAGGTCGTTCATGGCGTCCACGCCTGCTTCGGTATATACCGTGCTTGTCCATTCTGCCACGTTGCCCGCCATGTCATAGAGTCCGTTACTGTTGGCTGAGTAGATGCCCACCTTGCTTGTTATCAGGTTGCCGTCCTTGGTGTAGTTGCCGCGGTCGGGCTTGAAGTTGGCGTAGAAACATCCGTCTCCGTTCTTCACGTCCTGGTTTTCCCAAGGGAATTCGTTCTGGTTTTTGCCACGTGCTGCAAATTCCCATTCTGCCTCAGTAGGCAGTCGGTAACGCTGTACGAAACGGGCTTCTGGGCCAAGTCCCTTCAGCAGGTAGTCGGTACGCCATGCGCAGAAGGCATTGGCCTGTTCCCAGGTCACTCCCACCACGGGGTAGTCGTTGTATGCAGGATTGCTGAAGTAGCTGCGCAGATAAGTTTCGTTGTCCGAGTTCTTGAAGTCGTTGACCCAGCACGTGGTGTCGGGGTATACATTGACGATGTAGGTGTTGAGGAAGTCCCACGGACCGCTCAGCGGTCGGTTGATGGTTTGTGTTACGATACGTCCCTCGTCGTCTATATAGGCTGTGTCCTTGGATATCATCACTACCTCGTTGGCGTCTACGGTAACGTCCGTGTTGAGGTTGCGCTCCTGTGGATTGATGCGATTGCGGCGCAGAGCCGCTGCTGTATAGTCGTATATCTCGTATTTATAGTTGAGCTGTTTCCAGTCTATCAACTTTTCGCCTGTCACGGGGTTCGATGTGTAAACGCTCTGTATGGCACGCTGCTCGTCCTCGTTGGGTTTGCGTGGCAGTGGCTTCTTCCAGTTGAGGTGGGGCGTAACGGGGTCGCCGTGCTTGTCTTCCGTAATCATGTAGGTCTCGTCACCGCCATAGGCTGGGTCGGCGAGACGTGTGCGTATGATGGAGTCGCGTACGTATGCCACAAACTGTTTGTATTCCGAGTTGGTTATCTCCGTATCGTCCATCCAGAATCCGTCTACAGAGATGTCCTTCTTCGGCGTGCTCTGCCCCCAGAGCGAGTCGTTCGTTTCCAGACCCATGTGCAGGAAACCGCGGTTTACCTTTACCATGCCGTATGGTGAAGGCTCCGTAAAACTTCTGCCTCCTACACCTACCACTTCGCCTCCGCGTCCAGACATGGATGAGGACTTTGCTCCGAAGCAGCCTGTCAGTGTCAGTACTGCAATGGCCGAGCAGAGGTAAAATATACTTTTTCTCATATTTTTCTTTAGTCTTGTTTTCTTGTTGTTAGCTTGTGTGTCCACTCCCGTTGGCAGTTGTCCGTTTTGTCTTTGTTTACACCTTATTTTATATATAGGACATCATTATATATGTATAGGACGCCTGGAGGTGTATGCCTGTTTAGAGTATTCTGACACTCTTGTGCTTGTTTCTTCCTTTTTTCACAAGGTTGATGTCTGTCTGATACCCCACATACAGTTCGTGGCTGCCGTTGCCTGCCGAGAGAGCCGATGTGTAGAACTCGTAGCTGTAGCCTATCACCACCCCATGGAACTTGGCGCCTAACAGTCCGGTAACAGAAGTGGTGGGTGTATAGGTAACGCCGCCATAGAACATGGTCTTCTCGTGGTTATATACAAGGCGACAGGTAATGTCGCCGCGCCATGCCACACCGTCGCTCTTTACCAGCACCGACGGCTTTACTGTTAAAAACGGATTTCTTAACTTAATATTGTATCCACCCGTCAAATAATACATCGGAGAGATGGAAAATTCGTTCGTTTCGCCCATGTTGACAGTCGGGGAAGTGAGGTGCTGGGCCGAAATGCCGGCGTACCATGCGCCATGTGTGTAATACAAGCCTGCGCCAAGGTCGAAGGTGTTTCCGTTCACTTTCGATTTGGGCAGAGCCGGGTCGTTGCTCTCTTCCGCATCCAGTTTGCTGCCGTCAAAACTCACCGAGATGAAACCGCCCTGTATGCCGACGCTCATCATGCCGCCAAACAGTTTGTGCTTAAAGGCGTACTGCAGGGCCAGCCGCTGGTTGGTGTACAGACCTATTTGGTCGCTAAGTAGTTGCACGCCGCCGCCATGGTAGTTTTTGAACAGATAGAAAGGCATGTCGGCTGCCGCATACAGCGTTTTGGGACTGTTCTCGTAGCCTACCATGCTCAAGGCGTATGCTGCTGCCACATTCAGTTGCGACTGCTTTCCGACAGCAGCCGGGTCAAACGATGGCTCCATGTCGAAATAATGGCTGAACGACGGGTCGTACTGCGCTTTTGCGCCGAGCACACCCATAAACAGCGTCAGGCAAAGTATGATAATACGTCTATTCACACTCTAATAACGAGTATTCCCCGATATTATTGTATGCAAAAACCACATTATGCGAAAAATGGATCTTCAGACATAGTAAGCTGTGGGTACGGCAAGGTCGCCGTACCTCCTAAGAAATCCCACCTATAGGAATTGCCCAAATAGCGTAGAACCGTTTACTTGCGTAAATGTAGGGTGACGATGATGAGCATGGTTGCCAGTTCTGCTGCCGGGATAGCGAGCCACAATCCGTTTGCACCGATGAAAGAAGGCAGCACCATGAAGGTGGCCAACGGGAAGATGATGCCTCGCAATATTGTATACGCAATGGCACGGCTGGCGTTTGTTACGCTCTGATAATAACCGATGAAAGCTACGTTGAGCGCAAAGAATACCGTGCACGAAGCAAACCAGGGCAGTCCGCTTGTCGCTATCCCGTAAGCGTTTTCCTCCGGGCGCAAGAACATTCCCACTATCTTTTCTGTCCCGACAAACATTGTCAGCATCACGATGATGCCGCACGTCACGGCTGTCCATAGAGACAGATGCAATGTGCGCGACACTCGCCCGTCCAATTTAGCGCCATAGTTGTAACTGATGATAGGTTGGGCTGCTTGTGCCACAGCATTGTTGACGGAGAAGATGACGGGGAAGAGGTAGCAGACGATGGCGAAGGCGGCAACACCGTCTTCGTGGAGCATCCTCATAAACTGATAGTTGCCCGTCAGGATAGTGATGCTCATGGCTATCTCTGTGAGGAATGTGGCAAAGCCTATCTTTGCCATGTCGCCCAAGTTGCGTAGGGTGAGAAGCAGGGAGGTGAGGCTCATCTTCAGACGGTAGAACTTCAGCGAGGAAGAGAACCAGACGAAATAAACTAATGACATCAAACCGCCTACACCGCAGGCAATGGCAGTGGCGATGGCTGCTCCCTTCACTCCCATGCCAAGAGGGAAGATGAAGAGCCAGTCGAGTGCGATATTGGTGATGGCTCCTGCCACCTGCATCCACATGGCGTAACGGGGCGAACCGTCAAGGCGCACCAGCATCATGCCCTCGCATTGCCAAAAGAGAAAGGCCATGCCAGGCAGCAATCCTAACAGATAGTCGACGGAAAGGTGCTCCAAGGACTTGCTGCACCCCAACGCATAGACTACGGTCGTGGGGAAGCAAAGGCAGAACAAGGAAAGGAGCACGGTGATGAGGAATCCTACGCCGAATGATTGGGTCAGGATGATGCGGGCTGCTTTCACGTTCTTTTCGGCAAGATGCACGCCGCCGATTACCGATGCTCCGATACCAAACATCAGTCCGAGTCCCGTAACCACCATCCATAAGGGGGCGACAATGTTGACGGCGGCTATCCCGTCGGCTCCCACGCCCTGTCCTACAAAGATGCCGTCTATCACGGTCTGTAGTGACATGAACACCATCCCGATAAGGGTAGGGAAGAACAAAGCCCGGAACAAGGGACCTATCTTGCCCGTTCCGAAATCAATCTTGTCTCTGCTTAAATCTCTTTTCTTCTTCATCATCATTGTTTTTTCTTCTTGTTGGTTGTAAGATTACAAACTTCAACATCTGCCGAGTCTCTGCCAGAAAGTATTGCACGCATTGCTGCCACAAAGCAAATAAGGCTGGATAAGCGTGATTGGTTTTACCCAGTCATCTTATCCAGCCTTATTCAGACCCTCCGATGAGGATTACAAAACTCTATTTGGAATTTCAGTGCAAAGGTACGAATAAAATCAGAAAAGCAAAAATCAAATTGAAGAAATATGAGAAACTCCAAATGGTGAAGGACGCTTCTGATCTTTAGGAGGTACGGCGCCCTCGCCGTACCCATATGGCAAACAACTGTTGAAGACTGGACAGAAACCTTATATCATGAAACACGGCTTCTTCATGCGGAATACGGCGTGTCTACAGGCATTTCTCCAGCAGTACGAAGGTGATGAAGCCGAGGAGCAGGGCATAGGTGGCTTGCTTCTGAAACCCGTGGGCGTGTGTCTCGGGTATCATCTCGTCGCTCGTGACATAGAGCATCGCCCCGCCGGCGAAGCCCAACATCACGGGGAGGAAGGAGGCTGAGGCTGAACCTAAGCCGAAACCTATGAGGATGCCTACCACCTCGAGCAGGGCGATAACCACGGAGATGACGAAGGTCCTTGCCGCCGATACGCCGGCGAGCATCAATGGCGCTATGATGACCATTCCCTCAGGAATATTCTGCAGGGCAATGCCGAAAGAAACACCCCAGTTGGCCTCGCCTGCTACGTCTGCCGCCGAACAGACGCTCACGCCTGCCGCCATGCCTTCGGGCAGTTTGTGCAGGGCAATAGCCATAACGAAGAGTAACACATGGTTGAGTGTAGAGTTATTGCGGTGCTGCTCAGGGTCGAGGCCTGTGATGTGGTGCAAGTGGGGAGTTACCAGGTCGAGCACGTTCAGAAACAAGGCACCGGCGATTACGCCTATAGCCACCAGCCACCAAAGCGAAGTTTGGTCGAAAGCTGGTACGATGAGGCCGAGCGTGGAAGCGGCAAGCATGATGCCGGCGCAATAGCCCAATACCGTATCGTTCCACTTGTGGGGCAACTCCTTGATGAAGAAACCCAGGATGGCTCCTAAGATAGTGGCGCCGCACAGTCCGGCGGCACTGATAAGAATATTTGTCATGTTATGGAATACTTTTTTGTGCAAAAGTATTCATAGCTTGAAGAATTGCCAAATATTTCCGGACTTTGCTGTAAAAAATACATAGAAATAAGTACCGGGGAATGTAGAACATGTTACATTCCCCGGTACTTATGATGATAAAAAAGTGGCTTTACTTGATGATGCGGTAGTAATCCTCTTTGCGTGGCTTTACGGTATGAGGCTGAGACGAGGCGTAGCCCAAAGACAGGGCACCTACACCCATCAGACCTTCGGGAAGGTTCCAGTCCTTCATCAGTTTCTTGCCTTCCTCCGTGGCGAACATGATGTCCTCGCGGTTTATCCAGCAGGAGGCGAGACCGATGGAGTGGGCGGCAAGCATCATGTTGCCAAGGATGAGACTGCCGTCCTTCACGTTGTTGGGGTCGTCCTCACGCGCCAGCACGATGACGATGGTAGGTGCGCCATAGTAGGGGTCGCTCTCCACACCCATTGCCTCGCCGTTCATCTTGCGCAACTGAGCGCAGGTCTCCGGGTTCTGTACGGCGATGATGAAGGGCTCCTGCGAGCCGTGGCCTGTGGCCGCCCATGTGCCGGCCTCCAACACAGCCTTCAACTCCTCGTCGGTAATCTGCTCTTCCTTGTACCGGCGAATGCTTCTTCTCTCCTTGATGGCTTTCAATACTTCGTTTTCCATACTTATAATGTTTAGTAATGTGTAAAAAATAACTATCGCAAAATTGGCTTCATGTGCGACCCCTCTTTTCTCGAGGTTAAGACCTCAAGCCCGCAAGGTTAAGACCTCAAGCCCGCAAGGTTAAGACCTCATGATTTTTATGGGTAAAAAGCAGCATGCACACTATCGCAAAATTGGCTTCATGTGCGAACCCTTTTTTCTTCATTCTTCACTTTACATCGGGCACCCGGTGTCTTCTTCGTCTATGTACTGGCTCAGCACTTGTCCGATTCTTGCCAAGCCCTGCATTAAGGTCTTGCGAGGACAGGCGATGTTGATGCGCAGGTAGCCTTGTCCGGCCTTGCGACCATACATCGTGCCGGTGTTCAGGAATACCTTGCCGTCTTGTATCAGTTTCTCGTAAGCCTCGTCGGAGGACAACTCGAACGGCAGGATGTCGAGCCATACGAGGTAGGTGCCTTCCAGACGGGTGACGCGTACTTGTGGCAACTCTGTGGCGAAAAACTCTTTCAGTGCCAGGTAGTTCTCGTAGAGATACTGGTTGAGCTGGTCGAGCCATTCCTCCCCTTCGTTGTAGGCTGCCTGAAGGGCGATAATGCCGAAGGGATTGACGTCGCACACTTCGTTGATGTTGACGGCGCGGTCGATACGGCGGCGAAGGTTCTTGTCAGCGCAGATGATGTTGGCTATCTGCAGTCCGGCGATATTGAATGCCTTGGTGGGCGAGTTCAACACTACACAGTTGTCACGGCAAGCCTCGCTGATGCTGGCAAACGGCGTGAAGTGATGGCCCGGCATGATAATCTCGCCGTGTATCTCGTCGGCGATGACCTTCACGTCGTGCTTCAGGCAGATGTCGTTCATGCGCTCCAATTCCTCCTTTTTCCATACACGTCCGGCAGGGTTGTGGGGATTGCAGAGGATGAAGGCAGTGGTCTTCTCGTCGGCGCATTTGCGCTCGAAGTCATCGAAGTCTATCTCGTAGGTCTCGTTGCCGATGCGGCGCAGCTCATTTTCCACCAGCTCGCAACCGCTGTTGGCGATGCTCGAGAAGAAGCAGTTGTATACGGGAGTCTGTACCAGTACCTTTTCGCCCGGCAGGCAGATGGCCTTCAGGCAGCATGAGAGTGCTGGCACCACGCCCGAGGTATAAATAATCCAGTCTTTTTCTATCTGCCACTGGTGACGGCGGGAGAACCATTTCGTGATGGCGTCGTAGTAAGCATCCGGTACGAGGGTGTAGCCGAAGATGCCGTGAGCCACCCGCTTCTGCAGTGCCTCGATGATGCAGGGGGCAGTCTGGAAGTCCATGTCCGCCACCCACATCGGGATGACACCGTCCTCCTTCACCAAGTCCCACTTGTAGGAATTGGTACCGCGACGGTCGATGATTTCGTCAAAGTTGTATTTCATTTTCCTGTATCTCAGTTTTTACTTTTTTACCCTTTTTCTTTTTTACCTTTCAATGATTGCACAACTTCCCTGGGGCGACTTGGCGAATTCTGTGTAAGTGACGCTTCCTATTCCGTCGGCCTCGATGCGGCCGGAGACAGGATTCTTGATGTTGGTAATGGCGCCCTTGATGTGGGCATCGATGTTTGTGCAGTCCTCAAAGGCACGGTCGCATGCGGGGTCGAAGGTGCAGTCTTCCAAGGTCACGTGGTCCATGTAGCAAAGCGGTTGCTCGCCACTGATGTGGCAACGCACAAACTTGATGTTCTTGCTGTGCCAAGCCAGGTACTCGCCATCCAGCTCTGAATCGTACACCGTCACGTTCTCACATTCCCAGAAACTGTCCTTGGTTGTAATCTTGGCGTTGTGCACCTCCACATTCTTGCAATATTGGAATACGTACTTCGAGTCGCTTTCCAGTCCGTCCACATAGATGTTCTTGGAGAACATGAAGGGGTAGGTGCCGTCGTGCAGTTTCACGTTCTTGATTTTCAGACCGTCCACCTTCCAGAATGTCTCGTCGGCATCGTTGATGCTTACATTCTCCAGTTCGAGGTTGCTCATCTCGCGGAAGAACTTGGGACCGTCGATGGTACAGTTCTTCATTACCATATTGTCTGAGTACCAGATGGCAGAGCGGCTCTCGGGAGCGAAGTAGCAGTCGGTAATCAGTGAACCGTCCACGTGCCACCAGGGGTATTTGCCATAAAACTTGGAGTCGTGACATTCTATGTTCTTGCAGCACTTGATGCCCGACTCGCCATCCGTAATCGTAATATTTTCCAATCTTACATCGTGAGCACCAAACAGGGGACGCTCACCTCCGTAATCCTTGTTCTTGATCAATTCCATTTCTTTTACACCTATTTGTACTTGTCGTAGTGGGGAGAAAGGGCACTCTCCCTAAATCACGTGCAAAATTACAAAATATCCGTTAAAGCAAGTGTAACTATTTTACGGAAAGAGTTAACGTTCTTGCGGAGAGTAAGCAAAAAAGACTGAATCGCAAGAGTGATTCTTGCCATTCAGTCCTTTTTTATGTGAAATCTTGTGATTCTACAGTGAATTACAAGTTGGGGTTCATCTTGGTCCACTCCTCAACAGCAGGAACGATGCCGAGTTCTACGATCTCGTCACGCATCTTGCAGAGGTGCTCGTAAGACTGCTTCAAGCTTGCCATCTCCTCCTCAGTACCTGTAGGTTCTGTGAAGTGAACACCAGTCTTGTCGATAGTGGTAGGCATAGCCATCATCACGTTCTTGAAACCGCACTTGTCGCACTTAACGAAGCAACCTGCTGGCAAAGTGAACTTCTCGCCACCCATAGCAGCCTCAATCATCTTCACTGCATTGTAAGCAGGGCTCTGGAATGAAGAGCGGCCGCGGAGCTTGATGATGTTTGAACCACCCTGTACGGTGTGGTGCTTGATCTCCTCCCAACGCTCTGCAGAGAGACCCATCTCTGACAATGGCTTGCCGTCAACCTTAACCTGTGAAGCGAATACAGCCATCTGCTCGCCGTGACCGCCATAGGTATGGGCACCGGTAACCTTGTCCTGCTGAACACCAAACTCGAGCGCCAAAGCCTGCTGCAAACGAGTAGAGTCGAGGGCAGCGAGTGATGTCAACTGGTTGGGTTTCAAACCAGAGTGGATAAGAGCAGTAAGCGCTGTAACGTCAGCTGGGTTGAAGATAACAACGACGTGCTCTACCTCAGGGCAGTACTTCTTGATGTTGTCGCCGAACTCAGCGGCAATCTTGCAGTTACCCTTGAGAAGATCCTCACGAGTCATGCCCTCCTTACGGGGAGCACCACCAGAAGAGATAATATATTTAGCGCCAGTGAAAGCTTCCTCTGGGTCAACGGTGTATGTTACGTTAACGCCTGGGAATGCGCACTGCTGAATCTCGTCGAATACGCCATGAACACCTGGCTCATAGATATCGTAAAGGCAAATGTTTGGGGTAAGATGGAGCATCAATGCGCTCTGTACCATGTTTGAACCAATCATACCGCCGGCACCGACGATAACGAGTTTGTCATTTGATAAAAATTCCATAACTACAAAATATTAAAAATGTTGATGTTTACATTGTTGTTGGGGGAAATGGCTTAGAGCGTGTCTCTTTCTGCCGTGCCCCTTTTTCGACCGCAAAATTATAAAAAAGTAGTGTAAAACGTGCATTATTTTGCGCTTAAATTTGTAATTAATTCTTAAAATTCTTATCTTTGTAATCTCTAATTGACAAATCGTTGGATATGAAGAATGATATTGAGCAAAGACTGGAACGTCTTAGGGAAATTATGAGGCGTGAACATCTGTCGGCATTCGTTTTCCCAAGCACGGATGCACACCAGAGCGAGTATGTTGCCGCACATTGGAAAGGGCGTGAGTGGATTTCCGGTTTTGACGGGTCGGCAGGTACGGCTGTCGTCACGTTGACGTCGGCTGCCCTCTGGACGGACTCCCGCTATTTCCTTGCTGCTGCACAGCAACTGGCGGGGACGGAATATCAGTTGATGAAACTGAAAGTGGAGGGTACTCCTACCATAGCGCAGTGGCTTGCCTCACAGTTGGCGGATGTACAGTCGCCCGAGGTTGGCGTGGACGGTATGGTCAATGCTTACGGGGAAGTGTGCGACCTGATGGCCGACCTTCGCAAGTTGGGCGGCATTACGGTACGCTACAATTTTGACCCACTGGATACTATATGGACAGACCGACCGGGAATACCTGCCAATCCTGTGGAAATACAACCGTTGTGTTATGCTGGCGAGACCGCTACGTCGAAGATTATGCGCCTGCGTGAAGCTTTGAGGCAACGCCATGCGGAGGGTATGTTGGTGTCGGCACTTGACGATATTGCCTGGCTCCTCAATTTGCGAGGCGCCGATGTTCACTGCAACCCGGTCTTCGTCGCTTACCTGCTTGTGACGTCCGATAAGGTGACGTTATTTGTGGATCCTTCCAAGCTGACGGAAGAGGTGAACCGCTATCTTGAGGAGTTGGGCGTAGACGTATATATATATAATAAGGTGGAGCAAGCCTTGCAGGAATACCCCGAATACAATATTCTGTTAGATGCGAACGAAACTTCCTACTGTCTGTGGAAGGCTGTCAGATGCAAGGAAATCATAGCTGCTCCTTCGCCTGTTCCGGCGATGAAAGCGATAAAGAACAAAGCCGAGATAGAAGGATTCCGCCATGCAATGCTGCGTGACGGCGTGGCTATGGTCAAGTTCCTGAAGTGGTTGAAGCCGGCTGTTGAAGCCGGTGGCCAGTCCGAAATGTCTATAGACCGCAAGTTGACTGCGCTGAGAGCCGAACAACCTTTGTTCCGCGATATTTCGTTTGATACGATTGCCGGATATGCGGAGCATGGTGCCATTGTTCATTATGAGGCAACAGAGCCGACGGATGCCGCCCTTAAACCGGAAGGCCTTATCCTGATAGATTCTGGTGCCCAGTATCAGGATGGTACTACGGACATCACCCGTACCATAGCGCTCGGTCCTGTCACAGCCGAGATGCGCAAAGTCTACACATTGGTGCTGAAAGCCCATATCCAACTCGAGTTGGCAAAGTTCCCCGACGGAGCAACAGGCACACAGGTAGATGCCATCTGTCGGGCGTGTCTGTGGCGCGAAGGTTACAATTACCTTCACGGTACAGGCCATGGGGTAGGGGCTTACCTCAATGTACATGAAGGTCCACACCAGATAAGGATGGAATGGAAGCCGGCACCCATGCATGCCGGAATGACCGTTACCGACGAACCGGGCATCTACGTAGAAGGTAAGTTCGGAGTAAGGACAGAAAACACCCTTTTGATAACAGATTATAAGGACACCCCGTTTGGCAAATTCCTGCAGATGGAATCGCTTACGCTCTGTCCGATAGACCTTGCCCCGGCAAGCCTGGATATGCTGACGGACGAAGAGACGGCGTGGCTCAATGCCTATCATGCCGAAGTGTACACTAAACTTTCTCCTTATTTGGATGAAGACGAAAAAGATTGGTTGGAAAACGCAACAAAACCGATAAAACGAGCGCATTAAGTCAAAAAAACGCTTAAAACCTTGGTGGTTTGATAAATAAGATGTAATTTTGCAGCCGCAAATTGTGGCATTAGGCCAGTTTGTGTTGAAAATACATAAGTTTAACATAAAAATTAAAAGCTAAAAAATGATTATTGTACCAGTTAAAGACGGTGAGAACATTGAGAGAGCTCTCAAGAAGTTTAAGAGAAAGTTCGAGAAGACAGGTGTTGTGAAGGAGCTTCGCGCTCGTCAGCAGTACGACAAGCCTTCCGTCTTGAAGCGTCTCAAAATGGAACACGCCATTTACGTACAGAAGTTGCGTGCTAACGAGGATTAATTTCCGTAAAAAGATACGGAAAAATTTGGCGGATTGAATAATTTTTCGTAGTTTCGTTGCCGAAAACAAAAGTTCAGGTGCAATGGACGTCAAGGAATATCTTAGCTATCTGGAGTGCGAACTCAACAGATCGGACAGGACAGTAGGCAGTTATGCCGAAGACTTGTATAGCTTTGAACGGTATTTCCGGAGTTTGGATGACGGCTTGACGTGGGAAAACATAGATGGCGACATCGCCCGCGGATGGCTGGAGTCTATGGTAGACCAGGGAAACAGTCCCGCTACCGTGGCGCGGCGTCTTAGCGCACTGAAGGGCTTTTACAAGTTTGCACTCTCAAGAGGAATGGTCGATGAAGATCCTGTACATGGATTGAAAGGGCCAAAACGCGACAAGTTGTTGCCGCAGTTCTTGAAAGAGAGCGAGATGGACAGACTTCTGGATTCCGAATTGTGGCAAGATGACTTTGCTGGCAAGCGGGACCGTTTGATATTGATGATTCTCTATGAAACGGGAGTTCGTCTGTCCGAACTGATAGGGCTGAACGATGAGGCTGTGGATTTGCTCGGTTGCAAGATGAAGGTGACTGGCAAAGGTAACAAACAGCGCGTGGTGCCTTTCGGGGAAGAGCTTAAAAGGGCATTGTCCGAATATCAGAAACTCAGAGACGAAGTGGTGGTTCGTAAGGACAAAGCATTGCTGGTTTCCGATTCAGGATCCCGAATGCATCCCGAACGCATCCGCAAGCTTGTCGGCGAAAACCTTTCGAGGGTCTGCTCGCTCAAAAAGAAAAGCCCGCATGTATTGAGGCACACCTTTGCTACGGCAATGCTCAATCATGGAGCCGATATAGAGAGTTTGAAACAGCTGCTCGGACATTCCCGGCTAACAACGACCGAGATATACACACATACGACTTTCGAGCAGTTGAAGAGAGTTTATACAGAAGCCCACCCAAGGGCATAACCTTTAAATTAAAATTGGAGGTAACTATGGAAATTAAGATTCAGTCGATTCATTTCGACGCTACTGAGAAATTGCAGGCGTTTGTCGAGAAGAAAGTCGCCAAGTTGGAAAAAACTTATGAAGATATACAGAAAGTCGAGGTGCAATTAAAGGTGGTCAAGCCAGCAACCGTACTCAACAAGGAGGTTCAGCTCTCAGTAGCAGTGCCTGGCACAACACTCTTCGTAGAGAAAGTTTGCGATACATTTGAGGAAAGTGTAGACCAGACAGTCGATGCGATGAAGGTACAATTGACCAAATTCAAGGAAAAAATAAGAAATCACTAAAAAAAACTCCGAAAAATTTTGGAGATTCAAAAAAAGTCACTACCTTTGCAGCCGTTTTACGACAATAGCCTTCTAAAGCCGAATGCGGCTGCAAGGATTTGCCTCTTTAGCTCAGTTGGCCAGAGCACGTGATTTGTAATCTCGGGGTCGTTGGTTCGAATCCGACAAGAGGCTCAAGTAAGACAAGGGTGGTTACCAGAGTGGCCAAATGGGGCAGACTGTAAATCTGCTGGTTATACCTTCGGTGGTTCGAATCCATCACCACCCACTCTTTGACAAGCGGAAATAGCTCAGTTGATAGAGCACTAGCCTTCCAAGCTGGGGGTCGCGGGTTTGAGCCCCGTTTTCCGCTCTATTACCTTGCTGTAATAGCTCAGTGGTAGAGCACTTCCTTGGTAAGGAAGAGGTCCTGAGTTCAACTCTCAGTTACAGCTCTATCATTCGGACAGAATGATGGAGGAAAGGATTATTCATTTATATAAATAAAAAAGAAAAGCTATGGCTAAAGAAGAATTCGTGCGTACCAAACCGCATGTGAACATTGGTACGATTGGTCATGTTGACCATGGTAAGACTACTCTGACCGCTGCCATCTCTAAGGTTTTGAACGAGAAGCTCGGTACTTCTGAGGAAGTTAAGTCTTTCGACCAGATCGATAATGCTCCTGAGGAGAAAGAGCGTGGTATCACTATCAACTCTGCTCACATTGAGTACGAAACAGAGAAGCGTCACTATGCACACGTTGACTGTCCGGGTCACGCTGACTATGTGAAGAACATGGTTACTGGTGCTGCTCAGATGGATGGTGCTATCTTGGTAGTTGCTGCTACTGATGGTCCTATGCCTCAGACACGTGAGCACGTTCTTCTTGCCCGTCAGGTAAACGTACCTCGCTTGGTTGTCTTCTTGAACAAGTGCGATATGGTTGACGATGAGGAAATGCTTGACCTCGTTGAGATGGAGGTTCATGAGATCCTCGAGCAGTACGGTTATGAGGAGGATACTCCTATCGTTCGCGGTTCTGCTCTCGGTGCTTTGAACGGCGTTGACAAGTGGGTTAAGTCTGTTGAGGCTTTGATGGACACTGTTGACGAGTGGATCGAGGAGCCTGAGCGTGAGATCGACAAGCCTTTCTTGATGCCTGTTGAGGACGTATTCTCAATCACAGGTCGTGGTACTGTTGCTACAGGTCGTATCGAGACTGGTATCTGCAAGGTAGGTGACGAAGTTCAGCTGCTCGGTCTTGGTGAGGACAAGAAGTCTACCATCACTGGTGTTGAGATGTTCCGCAAGATCCTTGCTGAGGGTAAGGCTGGTGATAACGTAGGTCTGCTCCTCCGTGGTATCGATAAGGCTGAGGTTAAGCGTGGTATGGTAGTTGTGCACCCAGGTGCTATCACTCCTCACGATCACTTCAAGGCTTCTATCTACGTATTGAAGAAGGAAGAGGGTGGTCGTCACACTCCATTCGGTAACAAGTATCGTCCTCAGTTCTACCTCCGTACTATGGACTGTACAGGTGAGATCAAGCTTCCTGAGGGAGTTGAGATGGTAATGCCTGGCGATAACGTAGAGATCGAGGTTCAGTTGATCTACAAGGTTGCTCTGAACGAGGGTCTTCGCTTCGCTATCCGCGAGGGTGGTCGTACAGTAGGTTCTGGCCAGATCACAGCTATCCTTGACGATATCCAGTAATTGAGTATTCTCAGTTTACTATAAATGACTCCCGCTTCTGCGGAAGTGGGAGTTACTTACGGGTTTAGCTCAGTTGGTAGAGCACTGGTCTCCAAAACCAGGTGTCGAGGGTTCGAGCCCTTCAACCCGTGCTAATTAGAAGATAATATGAATAAAATAGTAAATTATTGCAAGGCATGTTACGATGAACTTGCGCATAAGACTACTTGGCCAACACGAGCCGAACTTACTCATAGTGCAATGGTTGTATTATCTGCTTCCTTGATCATTGCATTGGTGGTGTTCGCAATGGATTCTATCTTTAAGGCCTTTATGGGTGTTGTTTATCCGGGTTAATTATTCAAGAAATGGCAGACACAGGAAATAAATGGTATGTGCTCAAAGCCGTTAGTGGCAAGGAAGCTAAGGTGAAAGAATACATCGAAGCTGAAATGAAGCACAATAATTTGCTTGCAGCCAATGTTTCACAGGTATTGATACCTGTGGAAAAATATGCGTCTGTACGTAACGGTAAGCGAGTTGTCAAGGAAAAGGTAGCTCTTGCTGGTTATGTCTTCGTAGAAGCCAACCTGAAGGGTGATGTTGCGCACACGCTGCGTTTCTTCCCCAACGTACTCGGTTTTCTTGGTGGTTTGGATAACCCTACACCTGTACCGCAGTCTGACATTAACAGAATGCTGGGTACAGCAGAAGAGACACAAATTGAGGAGAACATTGATGTTCCTTATTTGGTGAATGATGCTGTGAAGGTGACAGATGGTCCGTTCAGTGGTTTCAGTGGTGTTATCGAGGAGGTTAACTCCGAGAAGCACAAACTGAAGGTTATGGTCAAGATCTTTGGACGTAAAACTCCATTGGAACTTGGTTTTATGCAAGTGGAAAAGGAATGATGCATTGTTACGGATGTACGTCCTTTTATAAAATTTTCAATTTTTAATATTAACAAAGAAAATGGCTAAAGAAGTTGCTGGATTAATCAAATTACAGATTAAAGGTGGCGCTGCAAATCCTTCACCTCCAGTAGGACCTGCCTTAGGTTCTAAGGGTATTAACATCATGGGATTCTGCAAGGAGTTCAACGCCCGTACCCAGGATAAAGCAGGTAAGGTATTGCCAGTTGTTATCACATACTACGCTGACAAGTCATTTGATTTCATCATCAAGACTCCTCCTGCTGCTGTTCAGCTGAAGGAAGCTGCTAAGATAAAGACAGCTTCATCACAGCCTAATCGCCAAAAGGTCGCAAGCCTTACTTGGGATCAGGTGAAGGTTATCGCAGAGGATAAGATGAAGGACTTGAACTGTTTCACAGTAGAGTCGGCTATGAAGCTCATCGCCGGTACTGCAAGAAGTATGGGTATTACTGTAAATGGGGACTTCCCTGGTAAATAATTTATAACTTCAATTAGAAAAATGAGTAAACTGACAAAAAATCAAAAATCAGTAGCTGATAAGGTTGAAGCAGGGAAGGCATACACTTTGAAAGAGGCAGCAGAGTTGGTAAAGGAGATTACCACTACCAAGTTTGACGCTTCTCTCGATATTGATGTGCGTTTGGGTGTTGACCCTCGCAAGGCTAACCAGATGGTACGTGGCGTGGTTTCTCTGCCCAACGGTACTGGTAAGGTTACCCGTGTGCTCGCTCTCTGTACTCCTGACCAGGAAGCTGCAGCTAAGGAAGCTGGTGCTGATTATGTTGGTCTTGACGAATATGTTGAAAAGATCAAAGGTGGTTGGACTGACATTGATGTCATCATTACAATGCCTTCTTGCATGGGTAAAATCGGTCCCTTGGGTCGTGTCCTCGGTCCTCGTGGCTTGATGCCTAACCCTAAGAGCGGTACTGTAACGATGGATGTTGCCAAGGCAGTTAAGGAAGTTAAGCAAGGTAAGATAGACTTTAAGGTTGACAAGGCTGGTATTATCCATACTTCAATCGGTAAGGTTAGCATGACTCCTGAGCAGATCTACGGAAATGCCAAGGAATTCATCGCTACTGTCATCAAGTTGAAGCCTGCTGCTGCTAAGGGTACATATATCAAGAGTATCTTTATTTCAAGCACTATGAGTAAGGGTATCAAGATTGATCCAAAATCAGTTGAATAACTCTAAAAGTTTTGTAAAATGAAGAAAGAAATAAAAGATACCATTATTGCCGAACTTGGACAGAAGATTCAGGAGTATCCTCACTTCTATCTTGTAGACGTTACAGGACTGAACGCTGAGAAGACAAGCAATCTCCGTCGCAAGTGCTTCACGAGTGAAATCAAGATGGTTGTCGTCAAGAACAACTTGCTTCACAAGGCTTTTGAGGCTTCAGACATCGATTTCTCTCAGCTGTATGGCAGTTTGAAGGGTAATACTGCCGTGTTGTTCTCCAACACTGCTAATGTACCTGCTAAGTTGCTGAAAGAGTACGAAAAGGATGGTGTGCCTGCATTGAAGGCTGCTTATGCAGAAGAAAGCTTCTATGTTGGTGCTGACAAACTTGCCGAACTTGCAGCACTCAAGAGCAAGAACGAGGTCATCGCAGAAATTGTTGCTCTGCTTCAGTCTCCAGCGAAGAACGTTGTTTCTGCTCTCCAATCAGGAGGCAACACTATTCACGGTGTGCTTAAGACATTGGGCGAGCGTCCTGAGTAACCCCACACAATGTTAATCAATTTATAGTATAAAACAAAAATAAAATTTAGAATAAAATGGCAGATATCAAAGCTATTGCAGAAGAGTTGGTAAATCTTACTGTTAAGGAAGTTAATGAGTTGGCAACAGTCCTCAAGGACGAGTATGGAATTGAGCCTGCTGCTGCAGCTGTAGCTGTAGCTGCTGGTCCTGCTGCTGGTGGTGCAGCTGCAGCTGAGGAGAAGACTTCTTTCGACGTTGTCCTCACTGAGGTTGGTGCTACAAAGCTCCAGGTCGTTAAGGCTGTTAAGGAGGCTTGCGGTCTTGGTCTGAAAGAGGCTAAGGATCTCGTAGACGGTGCTCCTTCTACTCTGAAGGAAGGCGTTGCCAAGGACGAGGCCGAGAACCTGAAGAAGGCTATCGAAGAGGCTGGTGCCAAGGTAGAGCTCAAGTAATAAGAGATTTTATCTTTTAATATAACGGTTAGGATTCTCCCAGTAGGCGAATCCTAACCTTTTTTGTCTTTTCATATTTTGACACAACCATTTAACGACTTCTAATGGCTACTAAAATTGTTGATAACAGAGTAAATTTTGCCAGCGTTCATAATCCGTACCCATATCCGGATTTCCTCGATGTGCAGTTAAAGTCTTTCAAGGACTTCTTACAGTTGGATACTCCGCCTGAGGAACGCAAGAATGACGGTTTGTATAAGGTGTTCGCAGAGAACTTCCCTATTACCGATACACGTAACAATTTCGTTCTTGAGTTCCTGGATTACTATATTGACCCGCCCCGCTATACTATTGACGAATGTCTGGAGCGCGGTCTTACATATAGTGTACCTCTGAAGGCTAAGATGAAACTGTATTGTACAGACCCTGACCATGAAGACTTCGGCACTTTCATTCAGGATGTTTTCTTGGGTACGATTCCTTACATGACTGAAAATGGCACTTTTGTCATTAACGGTGCTGAGCGCGTTGTTGTTTCTCAGCTGCACCGTTCTCCTGGCGTTTTCTTCGGTCAGGGTGTTCATGCTAACGGTACCGTGCTTTATTCTGCACGTATCATTCCTTTCAAGGGTAGCTGGATCGAGTTTGCCACTGACATCAACAGTGTCATGTATGCTTACATCGACCGTAAGAAGAAGTTGCCCGTTACGACGCTTCTCCGTGCCATCGGTTATGAGCAGGATAAGGATATCCTGCAGATCTTCGACTTGGCAGAGGAGGTAAAGGTTAACAAGAAGAACCTCAAGGCCGCCATAGGAAAGAAGCTCGCTGCTCGCATCATGAAGAGCTGGAATGAGGATTTCGTTGACGAGGATACCGGTGAGGTAGTTTCCATCGAGCGTAACGAGGTCATCATGGATCGTGAGACTGAGCTTACCGAAGATAATATAGATGAAATACTTGAGAGTGGTACTTCTACGATTCTTCTTCACAAGGATGAGGAAGCTGCCAACAAGTTTACCATTATCTTCAATACTTTGGCGAAGGACCCCAGCAACTCTGAGAAGGAGGCTGTCAACTACATCTATCGCCAGTTGCGTAACGCTGACCCTGCTGATGATGCAAGTGCACGTGAAGTGTTCCAGAATCTGTTCTTCTCAGACAAACGTTACGACTTGGGTGAGGTAGGTCGTTACCGCATCAACAAGAAGTTGGGTCTTGATACGGATATGGATGTCCGTGTATTGACAAAGGACGACATCATCGAGATTATCAAGTATCTCATACAGCTCATCAATTCAAGTGCTACTGTCGACGATATCGACCACTTGTCAAACCGTCGTGTGCGTACCGTAGGCGAGCAGTTGGCTAACCAGTTCTCTATCGGTCTTGCACGTATGAGCCGTACTATCCGTGAGCGCATGAATGTTCGCGACAATGAGGTGTTTACACCTACCGACTTGATCAATGCCAAGACTATCTCGAGCGTTATCAACTCGTTCTTCGGTACCAACCCGTTGTCTCAGTTCATGGACCAGACCAACCCGTTGGCAGAGGTTACCCACAAGCGTCGTCTTTCGGCACTCGGTCCTGGCGGTTTGTCTCGTGAGCGCGCCGGTTTCGAGGTTCGTGACGTTCACTATACCCACTATGGTCGTCTTTGTCCTATCGAGAGTCCTGAAGGTCCTAACATCGGTCTTATCTCTTCTCTCTGTATGTATGCAAAGATCAACGACCTGGGCTTCATCGTGACACCTTACCGTAAGGTTACTGACAGCAAGGTGGACATGGCTAACGAGGATGTTGTATATCTGACTGCCGAAGACGAGGAGAACAAGATCATCGGACAGGGTAACGCTCCGCTGACTGAAGAAGGTGCATTTATCCGTGACGTCGTAAAGTGCCGTCAGGATGCTGATTATCCTGTTGTGGCTCCCGACGAGGTAGACTATGTGGATGTTTCTCCACAGCAGATTGCCTCTGTGTCGGCTGGTCTGATTCCTTTCTTGGAGCATGATGACGGTCACCGTGCCTTGATGGGTTGTAACATGATGCGTCAGGCAGTACCTTTGCTTCATAACGACGCTCCTATCGTAGGTACAGGTCTTGAGAAGCAGGTGTGCGAGGATTCGCGTACTATGATTACTGCCGAAGGCGAAGGTGTTATTGAGTATGTAGATGCCACTACGATACGTATTCTCTATGACCGCACCGAGGATGAGGAGTTCATCAGCTTCGAACCTGCTCTGAAGGAGTATCGCATTCCCAAGTTCCGTCGTACCAACCAGAACATGACCATCGACCTTCGTCCTATCTGCGACAAGGGACAGCGTGTGAAGAAGGGTGACATCCTGACTGAGGGTTATGCTACCGAGAATGGTGAATTGGCTTTGGGACGCAACTTGCTCGTGGCCTACATCCCCTGGAAGGGATACAACTATGAGGATGCTGTTGTTATCTCGGAGAGAATGGTTCGTGAAGACGTGCTCACTTCTGTACACGTTGATGAATACTCTCTTGATGTCCGTGAAACAAAACGCGGTGTAGAAGAGTTTACAAGCGATATTCCTAACGTAAGCGAAGAAGCTACCAAGGATCTCGACGATAATGGTGTGATTCGTGTAGGTGCTCGTGTAGAGCCAGGCGACATCATGATCGGTAAGATTTCGCCTAAGGGTGAAAGTGACCCCTCGCCAGAAGAGAAGTTGCTCCGTGCCATCTTCGGTGACAAGGCTGGTGATGTGAAGGATTCTTCATTGAAGGCAAACCCCTCTTTGAGCGGTGTCGTTATAGACAAGAAGCTTTTCTCTCGTGCCATCAAGACACGTGAGTCGAAGAAGCAGGATAAGATTATTCTTGCCAAGATAGACGAAGAGTACGAGGCAAAGGGCGACGACTTGAAGGATATCCTGGTCGACAAGCTCCTTACTCTTACAGAGGATAAGGTTTCTGAGGGCGTTAAGGATTATACTGGCGCTGAAATCATTACCAAGGGTAGCAAGTTTACTGCTGCTGCGCTGAAAAACCTTGAGTATGACGGCGTACAGTCTAACAACTGGACCGACGATGACCATACCAATGGTCTGATCCAGAAGCTTATCATGAACTATATCCGCAAGTACAAGCAGCTTGATGCCGAACTGAAGCGTCGCAAGTTTGCCATTACTATCGGTGATGAGCTTCCTTCAGGTATCCTCCAGATGGCTAAGGTTTACATTGCCAAGAAGCGTAAGATTCAGGTTGGTGATAAACTTGCCGGTCGTCACGGTAACAAGGGTATCGTTTCTAAGGTTGTACGCATGGAGGACATGCCGTTCATGGCAGACGGACGTCCTGTCGACATGGTGCTGAACCCTCTGGGTGTGCCTTCGCGTATGAACCTGGGTCAGATCTTTGAGTGTATCTTGGGTGCTGCCGGAAAGAAACTGGGTGTGAAGTTTGCTACTCCTATCTTTGACGGTGCTAAGCTCGATGATCTCTCTGAATGGACTGACAAGGCAGGGTTGCCTCGTTTCTGCTCTACTTACCTCTATGACGGTGAAACGGGTGAGCAGTTCGACCAGCCTGCTACTGTGGGTATGACATACTTCCTCAAGCTTGGCCATATGGTCGAGGACAAGATGCATGCCCGCTCTATTGGTCCGTACTCTCTTATTACGCAGCAGCCTCTTGGCGGTAAAGCCCAGTTCGGTGGTCAGCGTTTTGGAGAGATGGAGGTTTGGGCTATCGAGGCATTCGGTGCAAGCCATGTGCTGCAGGAAATTCTGACCATTAAGTCGGATGACGTTGTAGGACGTAGCAAGGCATACGAGGCTATCGTTAAGGGCGATCCAATGCCTACACCAGGTATTCCTGAGTCTCTTAACGTATTGCTCCACGAACTTCGCGGTCTTGGACTGAGCATCAAACTTGACTAATTTTGAGAACCCCATAATATAATAAAGAAACATGGCTTTCAAAAAAGATATAAAGGTAAAGAATAATTTTACGAAGATTACCATCGGTCTCGCTTCGCCTGAGGAGATCCTGGAAAATTCGTATGGTGAGGTTACAAAGCCGGAAACCATCAATTATCGCACATATAAGCCCGAACGCGACGGCTTGTTCTGCGAGCGCATCTTCGGTCCTACCAAGGACTACGAGTGCGCTTGCGGTAAGTACAAGCGTATCCGTTATAAGGGCATCGTCTGCGACCGATGTGGTGTGGAGGTTACCGAAAAGAAGGTTCGACGTGAACGTTCTGGTCACATCGAACTGGTGGTACCTGTAGCACATATCTGGTATTTCCGTTCCTTGCCCAACAAGATTGGTTATCTCTTGGGTATGCCTACCAAGAAACTGGACTCGGTCATCTATTATGAGAAATATGTGGTGGTTCAGCCTGGTGTATTGGAAGGCAAGACTGATGCAGACGGTGTCGAGATGAACGGTTCGCACAAGCTTGACTTGCTGACCGAGGACGAGTATATTGATATCATCGACAACAAGCTCAGTCCTGACAACGAGAACCTTCCTGACGAAGACCCCAACAAGTTTATCGCCAAGATGGGTGCAGAGGCTGTCTATATGCTGTTGCAGAATATAGACCTTGATTCTCTTTCTTACGAGTTGCGCGACCGTGCCAACAACGACAACAGTCAGCAGAGAAAAACAGAGGCTCTGAAACGTCTTAACGTCGTAGAGGGATTCCGTGCCAGCAAGGGTATCAACAAACCCGAGTGGATGGTGATGAAGATTATTCCTGTCACTCCTCCAGAGCTTCGTCCGTTGGTTCCGTTGGATGGTGGACGTTTTGCCACTTCCGACCTCAACGACCTTTACCGTCGTGTTATCATTCGTAACAACCGTCTGAAGCGTTTGGTAGAAATCAAGGCTCCAGAGGTTATTCTCCGCAATGAGAAACGTATGTTGCAGGAGGCTGTCGACAGCTTGTTTGACAATTCACGCAAGAGTTCTGCCGTTAAGAGTGAGAGCAACCGTCCTTTGAAGTCACTTTCCGACTCTCTGAAGGGTAAGCAGGGACGTTTCCGTCAGAACCTGTTGGGTAAGCGTGTCGACTATTCTGCCCGTTCGGTTATCGTCGTAGGACCCGAACTGAAGATGGGTGAGTGTGGTCTTCCTAAGCTGATGGCTGCAGAACTTTACAAGCCGTTCGTTATACGTAAGCTTATTGAGCGCGGCATCGTCAAGACAGTCAAGAGCGCTAAGCGTATCGTCGACCGTCGTGAGCCTGTCATCTGGGATATCCTCGAGAATGTGATGAAGGGACACCCTGTCATGCTAAACCGTGCCCCTACACTTCACCGTCTCGGTATCCAGGCTTTCCAGCCTAAGATGATAGAGGGTAAAGCTATCCAGTTGCACCCGTTGGCATGTACTGCGTTCAACGCCGACTTCGACGGTGACCAGATGGCTGTGCACCTTCCGTTGAGCAACGAGGCTGTCTTGGAGGCTCAGATCCTGATGCTCCAGAGCCATAACATCCTCAATCCTGCTAATGGCGCACCTATCACCGTTCCTTCTCAGGATATGGTGCTCGGTCTCTACTATATTACCAAAATTCGTCCGGGTGCCAAGGGTGAAGGCTTGTCCTTCTATGGCGCTGAAGAGGCGTTGATTGCGCACAATGAAGGTCGATGCGATCTGCACGCACTGGTAAAGGTGATTGTCAACGACTTGGTGGACGGCAAGATGCAGAAACATGTTGTCGAGACTTCAGTAGGTCGTGTCATAGTCAACCAGATTATTCCTGACGAGGTAGGCTTCTTCAATGATGTCATCTCCAAGAAAACATTGCGTGGACTCATTTCCAACGTAATCAAGGCAGTCGGTATGGCCGAGGCATGTGAATTCCTCGACGGTATCAAGAACTTGGGTTACCGCATGGCTTATGTGGCAGGTCTTTCGTTCAACCTTGGCGACATTATCATCCCGCCAGAGAAGGAAGCGATCGTAGAGAAGGGTCGCAAAGAGGTGGAGGAAATCACCAATAACTACAACATGGGTTTCATCACCAATAAAGAGCGTTACAACCAGGTTATCGATGCGTGGACTCACGTGAATACCGACTTGGGTAACATCTTGATGAAGGAGATGACCGAGGCTGACCAAGGCTTCAACGCCGTATACATGATGCTTGATTCCGGAGCCCGTGGTTCTAAGGATCAGATTAAGCAGCTCTCCGGTATGCGTGGTTTGATGGCTAAGCCTCAGAAGGCTGGTGCCGAGGGTGCGCAGATTATCGAGAACCCTATCCTTTCCAACTTTAAGGAGGGTATGTCCGTGTTGGAGTACTTCATTGCTTCCCACGGTGCTCGTAAGGGTCTTGCCGATACCGCTATGAAGACTGCCGATGCCGGTTACTTGACACGTCGTCTCGTCGATGTATCTCACGATGTCATCATCACAGAAGAGGATTGTGGTACATTGCGTGGCTTGGTTTGCACAGCTTTAAAGAATGGTGACGAGGTAATCTCTTCTCTTTATGAGCGTATCTTGGGACGTGTATCTGTACACGACATCATACATCCTACTACCGGAGAACTTATCGTTAAGTCTGGTGAGGAAATCAATGAGGCGAAGGCTAAGGCCATCGAGGACTCTCCAATAGAGAGCGTCGAAATCCGTTCCGTATTGACTTGCGAGAGCAAGAAGGGCGTTTGTATGAAGTGTTATGGACGCAACCTTGCCACTGCACGTATGGTCCAGTTGGGTGAGGCTGTAGGTGTCATCGCAGCACAGGCTATCGGTGAGCCGGGTACCCAGCTTACTCTCCGTACTTTCCACGCCGGTGGTATTGCTTCTAACGCTGCTGCCAATGCAAAGATTGAGGCTAAGAACAAGTCTCTCATCGAGTTCGACGAGTTGAGCACCGTTCCATTCGTGGAGGAAGATGAGGAAGGCAACGATGTGAAGTGCGAGAAGGTGGTAAGCCACTTGGCTGAAATCCGCTTTGTGGATCCTAACACAAAGATTGTGCTGTCAACAATGAATGTACCTTACGGTTCTTCTCTCTACCACAAGGAGGGTGAGATTGTAGATGAGGGTACTGTCATTGCTCGCTGGGACCCATTCAATGCCGTTATCGTCAGCCAGTATGCTGGTACATTGAAGTTCAACGACGTACAGAGAGACCAGACTTATCGCGCCGAGGTCGATGAGACCACAGGTTTGGAGGAGAAGATTATTACCGACTCTAAGAATAAGGCGATGGTTCCATCTTGTGATGTAGTTGATGCCAAGGGTGAGGTTGTCGGTACATACAACTTCCCTGTGGGTGGTCACCTCGCTGTAGAGGATGGTCAGACCATCAAGACGGGTGAGGTATTGGTTAAGATTCCTCGTGCCGTAGGTGGTGCAGGTGATATTACCGGTGGTCTTCCACGTGTAACCGAGCTTCTTGAGGCGCGTAATCCGTCTAACCCTGCTGTCGTGTCCGAAATCGACGGTGAGGTAACCATGGGTAAGGTAAAGCGTGGTAACCGTGAGATTATCGTAACCTCTAAGACGGGTGACCAGAAGAAGTATCTCGTATCTCTGTCTAAGCAGATTTTGGTACAGGAGCATGATGCCGTACGTGCCGGTACTCCGTTGTCTGATGGTAGCGTAACTCCAGGCGATATCCTCGCCATTATGGGTCCTACTGCCGTTCAGGAGTATATCGTAAACCAGATTCAGGACGTATACCGTCTCCAGGGTGTGGCTATCAACGATAAGCACTTTGAGGTGGTGGTTCGTCAGATGATGCGTAAGGTTCGTATTGACGATCCGGGTGATACTACATTCTTGGAGCAGGAGTTGGTTGATAAACTCGACTTCGCTGATGAGAACGACCGCATCTGGGGCAAGAAAGTGGTTACCGATGCCGGTGACAGCGAGAATCTCAAACCAGGACAGATTATCACAGCCCGCAAGTTGCGTGACGAGAACTCAAGTCTCAAGCGCCGCGACATGAAACTTGTACAGGTGCGTGATGCTGTTTCCGCTACCTCTACCCAGATTCTTCAAGGTATTACACGTGCTGCTCTTGGTACTAAGAGCTTCATGAGTGCCGCTTCCTTCCAGGAAACCACGAAGGTGCTGAACGAGTCAGCCATCCGTGGTAAGGTGGATTACCTTGAGGGTATGAAGGAAAATGTAATCTGTGGTCATTTGATTCCTGCAGGTACTGGTCTTCGTCAGTGGGACAAGATTATTGTGGGGTCAAAGGAAGATTACGAGCGGATGCAGGCCAACCGCAAGAATGTTCTCGATTACTCTAACTCCAACATGGGAGAATAAACTTAGCGGAATATAGAACCATATAATGATAAAAGCCATAGGTGTTCATTCATCTATGGCTTTTTTCATGCAGTGTTGTGTCATGTTCCTTCATGTTACGGGCACAGCATAAGGTAAAAAACGAGGTACTACTACCTCGTTTTTACATGAGGACAACCTCGTTAGCACATGAAGTACTACTTCATTGGCACATGAAGTACTACTTCGTTAGCACATGAAGTACTACTTCGTTAGCACATGAAGTACTACTTCATTGGCACATGAAGTAC